>NZ_JBVVPS010000060.1:0-15478 GCF_055811355.1 Bradyrhizobium sp. WSM4873
CTGATCACATCGCGCACACGGCGCATCGCAAGCCTCTCCGTCGGCATCCAGGGTCCCCTTCGCAAAGCCGAAAGAGTACGGGTGGGCGACTTCAAATCGGAATGGTGGGCGAGATCATCTCGGAATCCTGGGCGACATCGATCGGAATCCGCACGGTGCAAACTGGAAAAGACGGCATGGCCCTTGTCGAACACTCCTTTGGACCAGTGCTCGTCATCCGGGTGTGGTCTGTTCTGTTCAGCTCCACGACCGACTTACTTCGTGCAAAGCCTCAGCTGTTCGGCAATGAGAGAAGCGAGGTGCGCTCGATCTGTCTCTAGCGGCCTCCTCTGTTCGGTCACGTCGTGACCGTCGCGTTCCAACACCTCCAGAAGAAATTCCTGATCGCGTATGCATCGCTGGCGACGTTCAATGTCGCGGAACAAGTCGGCAAACTCGCTGCGACATTCATTTAAGCCCCAAGCTGAAATGAAGACGTCCGGAACTAGGGAAAGCAGGACGCCTTGATCGAAAAACGCGCGGCTAGTGGACCGATATTGGATGTGCAGGTTACCATGCGGTGATTACATTCCCACTAACTTTCCTGTCGTTTTTCGGCAGAGCAGCAGGAGACGCTTCGTCCAACGATCGAGATTGCGAAAATTCCCATTCGATAAGCGTAAGGGAGGGCGGCTGGGCAACTGGTGGACCCGTCAATCTCAAGCCGCCCTCGACCACTTTACATTCTTTGATGTAATGACGACACCACCAGCTCACCTGCCGGGGGCGGTTGAGGTGAGGATGGTTGTTCTTCCTGCCAATTAGCCAACGAATGCCGCTGGTGTCGTAAAATGCGCAACATCATAGTTGCTTCAAGAAGCTATCGGAATTCGGAAATGCAAGTTGGCGTAATCTAAAACGCTGCTTTGTTGCCGCTGGCCCAGGGCATTGAAGTGCGGGGCCGATCGCAACCAGACTGCAGCCGTTTTCAATGAATACGCCGTTGGCTGCCTTCAGCGATCGCCCGCGTCATCGGGCAAGATTTCCGCGGCGCCTCGCGTTGCAGCGCAAGCGAGCAGCCTAGTTACGTCTCGTCCGATTGCTTCGAGTTCTGCACGGCAATGAGCAAGCTCTGCGTTGAGAATAGCAAGATTGTCCAAGAGAATATCCTCACAGCGCTAGGCTGTGATGCTGCGGCAATCAGAATCACAGTGCCCAGCGGGCTTGCCCAGTATCGCACAATGGCTGAGCGCCGTCTGTTTTGCAACCCATTAACGACAGATCTACCTGTTGAAGGCACGCTCGGAGACCGTCGCACGCGAGCAGCGTTCCAGAACTTCTCTCTCGTGCAAAATGGGAAGCCGCTGCCGGTCGAGTGCTATTTCATGCGAAGGCGGGAGGGCGGACCCGGCCTCGAAGTCGCCGACTTCATCATGCATGCGATCGGCCGTCAGGCACGTCACAATTTCACCAAGCGGGGCCCGTTCCAGCCGAAGTTCGCCGTTCACGGCATCGATACAAAGCTGGTCAGTTTTATGGAGGTGTCATCAGTCGTGCCAAGGCAAGCGGGTGAGGCTGATACGACAGGCCATTAAGTAACCTAGTCCAGGCGGCACTTTGCCCGAGAGCTCTTTTCCGAAGACAGTCGAGGTCTCAAGTCCAATCCCCTTGCCATGAGCTTGGCTGTCCCTCCGAGTTCCCTCGATATTCGTTGCGCTTCATCGTTCAGTAAGGACATTAATTCCTCGAACCCGATGAGCTTGCCGGTCTGGGGATGCTCCCATTCGCGAACCTTTGCGATGGTCACAAGAAGACATCCTGTACGGCACTCGTCGGCGGCCATGTATTTGGTCAAGAGTTGATCGTGGATCGTGTTGAACAGGTCGGTTCCGGAGCGCTCATCTCCGAGTTTGAGTTCAATCGTTCCTTGCTGTCCGGACACAGTCGATCGAAACCGAATGTCGGTCTCCTTCTCGTCTGCCGTCACCGCCTCCTGATCGATGGTGTAGTTTTGCCTGGCGGCGTCCCGAAGGACGCCAGCTAATGCTCGCCGCATCACGTGCTCGTCTCTGATGCTGGCCCATAGCTCGCGAGGCGACACGTCCTGAAGCAACAGGTCGTCAATGTCATCGAGACGGTCCTGCATGAGCGCAAACATCGCTTCGCGGTTCTTTGGTGGCGCCTCTCCGGTCTTGTCAAGAATTGAGAATTCCGTCTCCGTAAGCGCAACGCTGTCCGCTTCCTCCGCCGCTTTTTGCTGCGCGAGCGCCATGGTGCGGTCCTTGATATGCACGAACAACGGATCGCCGGCCATTTCGATCTTTGCCGCCCAGCCTTCAGGGCCGGTTGAAGCGAACAGCGCGCTTAAGATTGCGCTCCGCCCCCGCTCAGCGTGGTCCCGCGTGTCAAGAGAATGCGACCCTTCGTGCTGCGTATCGTCGCCTATCCGAACTTGGGCATAGGCGAGCCGGAGAAGGCGAAGCAAAAGCGGTGGTGTAAATCCAGGCCCGTGGAGATCGAAACCAAGACCGCCGTATTCGTGGCCGAAAAGGTCCGCAAATAACTGAACGCCCGAGCCCAGCTTGGCGGCCGGCATATTCGCGAGACCCTTCTCCAGGAGATCGATGCCTGCGCCCGGATTTAGGTTTAGAAGCGCTGGCAACCACACCTTTGCGAAAGGAAGGGTGAGTCCCACAGCGAGACGTTGCTGTGCGGCCAGCTTTATAAAGCTGCGATCGTCATCGCTACCCGATTTGATTAGGATTTCGATCGCCTGACGCAGGTTTTGCTCATACTGCGGATCATTGGCGCGAGTCTGACTCTGCGCCACCTCGGCCAACCAAGTGCGGATACGCGGAACAAAGAGGGCGGCTACGATGGCCGGTGCGTGGTTGATATTCTGCAGGAACATCGAATAGCCGTTCGTTCTCGTGACCTCTTGCAGGGAGACGCTGAGTTCCTGACCAAGGACGCGATCCACGGTTTGCGGATACTCGACCGCAAGTGCTTCGAGCCACGACGGAAAGCTGTTGAGCTCTATCGGCGCGTAGCGGCAGGCGAGCTCAGCTTCGCTCTCCGTTAGCCGCTTGGCCCAATTTGGATCCTCCGCCTCTGCGGCAATCCCGGCGAGGCCAAACTGCCAGCGAACCAAGAACGAGTCCTTTTGTTCTTCCGCGCGTTCACTGCGCAGCGTCGGTCTATCCCTGCGCCACGCGGCCATCATTGTTTCGCGAAGTCGGTTAGCGACGGCCGCGCCGAACTGTTCCTGGATGAAGCGTCGATTCCATCCTGAAGCCCGGCTTTTTTCACCTGAGCGCTCGACCGCCCGCCATAGATCCCAGGCTGTACCGGCGGCGCGATCCGCAGCAAAGACCGCGTCCGGATTTTGCACGATCTCACGCCAAAACATCATCCAGCTTGCATGTGCCTTGGCTGTCCGACGTTCGGCCTGCTTTGCCTGTTTTGCTCGCTCCGCCTCCATCCGGCGGTATTCGGCTGAGCCATCCTGCGGCTTCAGGCGATTATCGATGATCGTGGTGAGGGCGGACGAGTCCGAAACAAGCGGCTTGAGGCTTTCAAGCAGCGTCTGAGGATCGGTCGCGTTGCTTGTGAGCAAGACCATCTCGGCCCATAGCATCATCTCGCGATGGTCGAGCGGCTCCTGACGCTCGGCGAGGCGTTTTCGAACCCATGCAGCATCCTTTTCGCCGAGCGGGATGCCACCATGGTGGGACACGTCGAAGATGCGTTGCCAGGCGTCCTTGACCTTATGAATCGTCGCGACGAAAGCATCTTCCTTCCAAAAGGCCGTCTCTCGCGCTTCCGGAGAAAGTTCTCCGAGCGCGTGCCGCAATCTGGCTAGAGCCTCTCTCTCGGTGCCATGCTCGTTCTTTGAGAGCCGAATTGCAAGTAGGCTCGACGAAATCCACGCTTCCGTCCGGACGCCTTCAGCCTCCTGCCGGCGGCATGTTGCTATAAGTGCCGGCAACAGCTCGTAGCGTTTGGTTCGTACATGCGGGTATTTATCAGGGGCCCACGCGATCCCATCAAGGATCAGATCCGTCAGCGCTTGGCGCAATTCATCAAGATCCTCTGGTGAGAGGCCCGCGATCTCAATCTCGTGTGGCAGACGGTGATTTAGTTCGCCGATGCTACGGACATTCTGCTTTACCCGCTTCAATATTCGTGACAATCGGCTTACCGAAAGATGGGTAGGGAACAAGGTGATCAGCGCACGGCGGGCCATCGCGTCAGGCCATCGAGCAGGCTCGTTTTCGAGCGACTCTGCCAGTGCTTCGAGATGCTCGTCGCTCAGGTGCACCAAGGCTTCAGTTGCGAGGCTGCGTTCATAATCATCGCCGGCAGCATCCATCGCAATCGCATAAACGATGTCCGCACACGCCTTTAGCTTTCCGGCAATAACGATCCGGAGCAAAAGGCTTCGCACTTCCGGATTTCCGATCCCGGATTTCCATAGCCTCCTAACACTGGGCGCAAGTTCCGGCGAGGCGAACCGATGAACTTGGATTTCCGGGGTGCTGAGGCCGCGCCAGCCGCCGCGGCCGTAGCGCTCGACATAAGCTTCGAGCGCTCTGATCCGCTGGGCCACACTCAGCGACTGCGGGTCGCCGTGATCCAAAACGACAGCCGGATCAAGTTCCACGATATCATCAAAGATGGTGTGGTGCCAAAGAGAAAGCCACGCCGCCACCGGATGCATCGAGGGGCGGACCGTCCGTACCCCTTGCGCCGTCTCTACGAACAAGAGCCGCTTGATGGATTTGATCGAAACACTGCGGGCGAGCAGGGCGTCGAGCCGCTTCGCGGCAAGAAACTCGAGCACGGACCGGTGGTGAAAGCGAACGCGGCCATAGCTGGCGAAGCCAAACAACGCTCGCTCCAAGAGGACCGATTGTGCCGCGTCGCTCCAGTCCAGCAAGATCTTGGAAACGTCCAGCGCTGCTTCGCTTGCGTGGACGCTGTCCGCATCTGCCGAGTGGCGCAGGGTCAGCTTCCGGGTCAGCAACGCAGCGAGAGCCAGGCGGCTGGAGCCTTCAATTGCCGTTTCTTGCGAGAACTCCACTCTCTCCTTCGGGGCCGTCCTCGGCTTCAGCTTGGTGGCGATGTTGCTCTCAACCTGTTCTCGATGGGAACGAATGCGATGATGTTCGCGCCAATCCGAGCACAACTCGATCAAGTCTTGGGGACGTTCCGCGAATTGTTCCGCATCGCGCTCCCGGATGTCGGCCAACAATTTCTCGGGATCGGTCACGCCCTGGAGAACGGCAAACTCGCGCATCTGCTCCGTCGATAGCGGCATCAGACTGACATTGCGCCATGGCTTTGGCCTGGTTTCATCCTTGATCTTTTGTTGGTGCCGGTCCATCACGATGTCGGCGAACGCTTCGGCTGTAGACGTCGCCTTTCTCGCAGTTGGTATCGGCAAATGTTCGGCAAAAAGCTCGCGGTCGATCGGAACCGGCCGCGTTGTGACGATTATTCTCGCGCGTCCGAGCTGCCCCGCCAGCGCCTTGTTGAGACGTTTCAGCGCTTGCTCAAAGCTCCCAAGCGTCAGCTTAAGTTCGTCGTATGAATCCAGGAAGAAGGTCGCAATCTCGGATTGGGAGCGTAGCCACGCCTCGAAGCGCTGCTCCTCGTCATAGGTCAGCATATCGCGGACTGAACTGCCGGCCAGCGTCGCGAGTTCCAGAAAGAATGCTGGTTCGCCAGCCTTCCAGAGCCTGGCCTGCTGTGTTTGGCACTCGTAAGTCTTTCCCGCGCCAGCTTCGGAAACCATGACCACGCGTTGCGAGCGCAACAGCTCGTCCCAACCAAAACCACCGCTCCAGCCCATGCGCGAGAGACTTGATGCTCTTTCGATATCCGCGACCTCGATATCCGACAGGTCTCGAAACGAGCGCTTGATGGATGATGGGGTGGAGGAGGCAGTGGTTGTTGGTGACATGGCTGAGCAACTGGCCTGGTCCGAAGGAGTCGTTTGATTCGAGGGTGCTACAATAGCAGCGTGCAACCGCGAGGAATGGGAGCAATTGAATCAACCAGGGATGATCGAGGTCCGACCGGGTCGCAAACCCATCTCTCATTTCCGGAAGTGAATTTCCGACGGGTAAGGCTTCGACGAACGAGGAGATCCCCGCCGAAGCGTTGAGGCCGGTTACCTCGAAACGAGGCAGCCGGTTTGCACCCTCAATTCCCGGGCGGAGCCAAGGATATCCAGCCAGGCTTCAAACGTCGTAGCTGACGGGTGTTGGATGAATTCGGAAAAGCGCGGTGCTGGATCGTCGAGCGGATTATCGGACGGGCCATAAGCCAAGCTACTTCGCCAACGATAAAGCACCTCGTTCAGCTCGACGGCGGCCTCCCAGCGAGGCCCGTCCGGCTCGGTTGGATGGCGCAACTGGCGCGGGCCCCAATGTTCGTGCGCCAGCAGCCAAAATCGGCGCGCTATCGGGCCGGGATAGCGGATGCGTATCCGCGGAGAGAGCAGTCCCTGCTGTTCAAGGTATTCAAGCAAGCCTGACCCGACTTTCCGGCCACGAAAAGCGTGAAGGGAATCGAGCTCGCGCGCGAACACGTCCGTGGCCATGTAGCGTTGAAACTGCATGATTACCCATATCACGAGTCGCTGAGGTTCAAGAGCTCAACCACGACCACTTCTGTCGCGATCTATAGGTTCATTGCAGGCCTGCGCCGTGCGAACTGCGCATTCCGATCGGCTCGGCCGTTCCCGCAAACTTCAGCGCGCGGGCGCAAGCAGGACCGGGCCCGTGTGGCCGGCGGCCAAAAGTATGAGGTGGGTACGAGTCCAAGAAGACAGGACGGGTCGGCGTCAGCGGTCAAGAAGGCAATCAAAAGGTCGGAAACAGCCGGAAGCGAGTCGAGAAGCGTCTCGCGAGCTAGTCACCTTTGCCGGCGCCGCTCGTTCAGCGTGCCTAGACCTGGGTCGGATATTCGGGGCAGGTATCGCCGATCGAGTCCAGGACCTCGGTCACTGCGCCGGCCGCCACGTGGGCCGAAAGACCCGCTGGCGGATCCAGGCAGACGATTTCGAATGCCCGCTCACTGGCGTGGGGATCTGCGCGGTCCTGCATCCAGCCGTGGTACTCACACTGGCGGATCGCTCCTGCCTCCTGCAGAACGGCTATCGCCCACCCCTGTATTGTGCGGATCGCCGTCCGTCTCTCCTTGGACATCAGCATCAAGACCGCTCCTCCGCGAGGCACGAGTCCTTGCAGCCCTCGACTCGTTCCGGCTGCTAACACAGAGCAGGGATTCCAAGCCGTCCGGGCGGGTGCTTGTCCCCGTGTTCCGCCGTCCAGTGCAAAACCAGGCGGCAATCCTGTCTTTCCTTGTCCTCATGGCGCATGACGACTTACAGCGCCTCGTCTGGTACGGGCGCTGTAGCGCTTTTGCCTGGTCCCAAGGGGCGCCGGGAACGAAACTTACGCGCTTTGGCCGCGGAACAGTCTGCCATTTGAAGCGACCGGCAAGGTTATGATGAGTGACGGCGTCTGGAAGGTCGATGAATTCATTTGGCAGATGGATGCGATTGTGCTCTGGGCTCGCTTCGAGGGACGCTGGCTGCGCGGCTGAGAATTTCACTATCCCGAGCGGCCCGGGAACCCCCGGCACTGAGCCGCTCGAAATTTAGCCGAAATCCAGTCCGCGACATTTGCGATAGCTACAAGGTCATTGGAATGCGTCGAACCTCTGTCGCATTGATTCTCACCATTCTGTCGAGCGTGGCGCTGGCCGATGATTTTGTCGGACAGGCCAGCATTATCGACGGCGACACGCTGGAATTGCATGGCGTGCGTATCCGGCTTTGGGGTATCGATGCACCGGAGAGCAGCCAGCTGTGCCACGGCGAAGACAGCTTGCAATATCGTTGCGGTGCGCAGGCCGCAAACGACCTTGACGCCTTCATTGCCCGCCGTCCTATCAATTGTGTCCCAGTCAGCCTCGACCCGTATGGCCGCACGGTTGCGACCTGCTCGGTCGCAGGCAGGGATCTCGGGGAATGGCTTGTACGCAACGGTCTTGCGTTGGATTGGCCCCAATACTCGAAGGGCAGGTATCACGAAGCTCAGCGCGAGGCTGAGCGCATCGGCCAGGGACTCTGGAAGGGCAGCTACGTGGAGCCGTGGCTCTATCGTGCATGCATCCGCGCACGTGGAAAGCCGTCCGCCTGTTCGGACGATGCAAGCGCCCATCCTTGAGGCGATCCCGGCAAGGAGCCAATCCACAACGTGCGTTGGTCTATCACCGCACTTGGGGCCGGTGGCTCTGGCGCGGTTTGGGCGACTCACGCTACCCATCATTCCCAATGGCCTCACTGCACAATGGAAATGAAATGGTTGCAGCCACCCGTGATTTGCCGGCCTCCGGTTACGCACTCGAAGTCGACGGCCGGCTCAAAGCCGAATTTGCCACCAGAGACGGAGCCAGGGCAGGTGGCGAAGAACTCAAGAAGCGTTTTCCCATGCTTCAGATCAGGATCTGTGACGCGCAGACGAATGCGCGCGAGGAAATCTAGATCCGCTGATTCAAGTTTTGGCAGAGTTGCTCGGCCTGCGCGCGTGCGGCTTTCGCCGCATCGGGCTTTCGTGAACCGAGCCGCGTTGCTCTCGGCCATCCGGCTTTAATCCCTCGCGCAAAGGGATGCGGAGCTCCTCGCCGGGGGCACTCGGAAAAGGGGCCACCGTCATGAGTATGCCGGCCGATGCAGCCTGTTCCGATGAGCGATAAGGCGACATCCGCGACTATGGTCGTCCCGACCACCACTCTGTGCGGTTAAGAGGGTGCCCGGGAAGGGGCAATGAGAGCGACGATGGCGCGGGTCATTTGGCTATTGCCAATCCATCTTCCCAGTGGTCCCAATGACGGCCAACGTCGTCATGAGACGAAGGCCTTGAGCGAAGACATCGGGATGCGCATCAAACTCCTTTGTATGGACTCCGGCCAGTCCATGTCCGTCCTTGGTGACGCCGATGGAAAAGTACAGCGCGGACATGACGTCCGTATAATATGAGAAATCTTCCGAGAACATGCCGCGCCCAGGATGGGTCTCCAGCGCCCCGGGCCATGCCCGTCCGAGAGGCGGGATGATCTGCTCGAACAGCGCAGGGTCGTTTCGCGTCGCCGGCGCACCCGCTCGGATCGTCCAGTCGTAATTTACAGTCGCCTCCGCTGCCATTCGCGAGACAAGCTGATCGAGCTTGTCCTTGAGTGAGGGCTCGCCGTTCTCGCCCTGTGCGATATTCTCGAAGCTGCGGATGGTGCCGCTGACATCGGCCTCCGCGGGGATAACATTGCCTGCATTGCCATCAGCGAGGAGTCGTGTGACCGAAATGATGACAGGCTTGTTAGCGATATTAAGGTGACGGGCCGGATACTCAGACAGCTCGATCGCCATGCGCGCGGCGACGAGCGGCGTATCGCTGCCTTCATTGGGCGCAGCCGCGTGCGAGCCCGTCCCCTTGATTTTGAGATGAAAGTAGTTGCTTCCGGCTAGGGCAAAACCCGGTGCGATGGCGATGGTCCCTATCGGCATGCCGGGAGCGACATGTTCGGCGAAGATTGCCTTGACCCCGAGGCGTTCGAGAATCTTCTCGTGGACAATGTCATCGGCGCCGCCCGGGGTTTCCTCGGCCGGTTGAAACAAGAAGACGATCTTTCCTGAAATACGGTTCTTGTTGGCGATCAGAATGGCAGCGGTGCCGAGCAAGATCGATGCGTGGATGTCGTGACCACAATTATGCATCAAGCCGTCGATCCGTGAGCGCGGGGTGTGAGACATTGGCTCGACCGCGTTGAGCTCGAGGGGGCGGGCGTCCATCTCAGCTCGCAGTGCAATAACTGGTCCCGGCCTGCCGCTATCAAGAATTGCGATCACGGCCGTCGGCGCTTCGGTCGAGACGATAAACTCCGTGAAGCCAAATCCCTTCAGCGCATCCAGAAGATACACCTGGGCCTTGAACTCCTTCTTCCCCAGCTCGGGATTCTCATGCAGGAACGTGTAGGCGCTTCGTACAGGCTCTGTCATCGACGCAATTGCGGTCGACAAATCTGCGGCGACCGCCGGTGCGCGGCCAAAGAGCGCCAGCAGGCTGAGACCAATGACGGCCATTTTTTGCATCGATGCCTCAACCCTCGTAAGAGGACGAAATTACAGGCCTTGTCGAGCCTTGTTCCAATCGAGAGCGCGATCAATCGAGCTAACGTCGATCACAGACCACGGTCCCCAGATAGGTTACGTTTGGCGCGGCCAGCTTGGTAAAATCGATGTCCATTGATCCGCCACCGAGTGTCGCGATCGTCCCGGAGGCGTTGAAATTCACGCCCGAAATCGCAAGAGCGGCCGCATTGATCTGGTCGATGGTAGCGAGGATGCCTTTGACTGCATTGCACATTCTGGGGAATTGATCGCCGGGCCTGCATTCCGCTGCTCGGAAGCAATTGGCGAGCTTCTCATAGATCGCCTCTATCCTGCCTGTGACCTCGCCCAGCTTCTGATTGGCCCGTTTCAGCCGCGCCGTTCCCGCCACTTCTGCGAACCGGTCGTTGATTTGATCCGGCGACAGATGCTGGAGCTGCCACTCGGCAACGATTCGATCGAGATCTGCCTTCGAGAGCGGGGGTCTTATCTCGGCCTGCCCCTCCACTATCGTGCTTCGGCCATTGCCAAGTGTGTTGATCGCACTCTTGTAAGGTGAGGGGGCCTCGAGTGTGGACGAGGACGGCTGACCGAGTATTTCGTTGATGTACCCGTCCGCACGAACCTTCTGCTCGTACACACGAATGAGAGCCATGGAGGCAACGAAAACCGCTGTGGCGCAGAGGGCAAGGAAGCCCGCGAATATGAAGAAATGAATACGCGAGCGGAGATACTGCTCCGCGGTCATTCCCTTCGGCACGACGCGGCCAGTTTCGATACGTATCGCCTCCAGGCGATCTCCTTCTTTCAGCTTCTCGATCTTGTCCATCAGGATCTGGAAGCGTTTCACCCGCCACGCAATCAGCGTCCAGGCGAGGACCGTTGCCAGATACGCGATAAGGGCGAGAGGGTTCGCCGCCGCCGCGGGTATGGCATTTAGAAAGGCGCCAATTTCTTCGATCATAGAGTTTGCAAGTAATGGTTGCGGTATGCTTTTGCAAAGTGCAAATTGGATGCGATTTCAATACATCAAATCATAGGTTGTGGTCCGAGTTAAGATGTTTAGGAGGCTTGCTTGAAAATTCTTTGCGTCTCTCTGCTAAAGAGCGCTCTCTGCTGTCTTGGCTTGGCAGGCGCGATCTTCCTTTCGATTGAGCTCCCCGTCTTTGCACAGTCAGCTGATCCTGCGGTCCAGTCCCAACCGTCCAAGGTCGAGCTTGCGCAGCGGCTATCAGCGGCGATGTCCGCGGCCCGAGAAAAAGTTATCTCGGATTTCGGGCCAAACGCATTTGACCGCGCGGACATTCCCGGTGGCAAGACTCTCGGAGACGTCTGGACGGATTATCTGGGACGTGCCGGGTATCCGAGCTCCCTTGCGGAGCGGCAAAGATTCGCCGGGATCCTGCGGGCTGAGCTCGACCAGCAGGCCGCGCTTGTACTTGTGATGGCGCCTGCCCGCGAC
Source organism: Bradyrhizobium sp. WSM4873 (assembly GCF_055811355.1). Taxonomy (NCBI): domain Bacteria; kingdom Pseudomonadati; phylum Pseudomonadota; class Alphaproteobacteria; order Hyphomicrobiales; family Nitrobacteraceae; genus Bradyrhizobium; species Bradyrhizobium sp. WSM4873. The sequence continues at coordinate 11,619 of NZ_JBVVPS010000060.1, forward strand.
GAGGCTATCGAGCATCTGGTCGTCTCGCTGAGGCGGATCGTCTCGGGGCGATCGGCAAGACTGGTCGTGCGTCAAGACCCCAACGGGGGGCGCTTCTCGGTCATGTTCGGAGAGGACACGTCCATCCAAACCACGCTACAGGCGGACGACGGCTCGAGCTATCAGCCGCGGTCTGGCGATGAGATCGCCTGGCAATTCACCTGTGCTGGAAAATTGCCTGACCTGAATGCCAGCGTCCGCGGTTGCTACGACAAGAATTACGGGTACTTGATGGCGAATTCAGCAAAGCGCCCCCTGGAATCGGCACAGGGACGATATGTTTTCCAGGGAACCAGATCCACCGGCGAACAGATGACGCTCGAAGCGCCGAGCGGATTCTGCAGGCCTATCTTCCTGGAGCTCAAGTCCGGCGCGTGCAAGCTCGAAGTCGAGATTGTCAGGGCTGGAAAGTAACTCGGCTCTCCCGGAGAGGTACTTGCTATGCGATCTTGCGGGCTCGGCGCAGGAAGCGGCGGGCCATTAGCCCGACGAGCATGACGTCATCGGCCCGCGGGCTCATCGGCCGGAAGGGAGAACACAATGGGGCGTCGTCCCGTGAGCAAGGGCTCGCCGCTTCCGGTTCAAAGGTTGCGGCGCGGTGCTCTCGGCCGACTGTCGCATTTGACAGAATTGCGACGCGGCGACGCTAAGAAACCTACTCGCACGGCTGAGGAGGTCGCTCAGAATCAGTTCTGTACGAAACGTACCAAGGGGCGCGCTGTCTGCGAGGTGGATAACGCGTTAGCCGTGTTGAATGTGAGGCCGAATCCGTACCACGTGCGTGCACGAAAGCAGTAGCAAGACGATCATTTGCGTTGCCGCATTGAGTGACGACGACGGACGATTATGTGTTTGGGGGAGCATAGTGACGAATACTCAAATTGCGTTCGAAATCGATGACAGCAGAACCGTTGATGAAAACATCTCGGCGCTCTCGGCCGCGCTCAAGCGGATCGATGATCCCCTGGCAGACGTCCTGTCGGGGGCACTGTCAAGCCTCAGCCTGGACATCGCTCTCGATCACGATGCGCTCCTGGACGCGTTGTATGCAGCGACCTCGCCTATCGAATCCCAGCAGACCGCCTCTGAGGGAGGCCCTGCACAATGAGCGGCTGGTATCTCCAGAAGGTCTCCATCGAAGGCTTTCGCGGCATCAACAACGAGGGTGCCCCTCTCGTCCTCAAACTCAAGACGGATTGCGTCAACTCCATCTCCGCGCCCAACGGGGTAGGAAAGACATCGATCTTTGATGCGGTGGTCTACGCGATCACCGGCCGAATTCCCAAGCTCGATGATCTGCCCGCGGCCGAAAGGGGCTCGTCTTATTATCTGAACCGCTTCCATGCGGGTGGTGTGGGAACGATCACCCTGACCCTTATGCCTGCCGGCGGCGGCGCCGAGGTCGATGTGACCGTCCGGCGCGATGCCGCCGGCGGGCGAACCGTTGTGGCTAGCGCAGGTGCAGACGGAAATGCGATCCTGGCGGACCTCAATCGCGAGTTCGTCCTTCTCGATGGAAAGACATTTCAGGACTTTATCGATCTTGCGCCGCAGAAGCGCGGGCGGTCGTTCGCGGGGCTGCTGGGCCTGAAGCGTTACTCGTCGCTGCGGCAAGGGTTGGCCTCGCTGACAAACACGAGGGCATTCAACAATCGCTTCGGTGTCGCCGGCAAGGAAGCCAAGCAAAATAGTGCGGCCGTATCCGTCCAGCGGGCCCGAGGCAATATCAAGGAGGCCTTCACGGCGCTCGTCGGCGACGAATACGATCCGGCCGAAGCCGAGGCAACGATGCTCGCGAAGGCGCATTCCGCCCTCAGTGGCATCGAACTGCTCAAGCCCCTCTGCGACGGCCGGAGGTTCGAGGAGATCGATCCTTCAAGTTGCGTCGATGCAGCGAAAGCCGCCGAGGGAGGTGAGGCAAGGACAGAACTCGCGAAAATCCTGCGCGACGAGGCGAGGTGGTCAGAGGCCGTGAAAGCCGCGCCAAGCGAACAGCATGCCAAGCGCCTCGTGGACCTGGCCGATTCTCGCGACGTCGCCTTAAGACTTACGCAAGGAGATCTGTTTCGTCAGCTCTACGGTCTCAGCGAAACCATCCTTGAGGATGACAGTTGGGATGACAAGTGCCTCTGCCCGACATGTGATCAATCCGCTCGCGGTTCGATTCTCGATCACGTTCGCGACAAAATCGCGGCGTTTGAGGCCGTGGAGACTGCTTCTGCCAATCTGGCTCGAGAGTGGACCGAACAAGGCTGGAATCAGCTTGACGAGCTGGAACGGTTGGGCCGCCAGGAAGATGAGCCGGCCCAGCTCTCCGATGCAAAGGACGTCGGACTGAAGGGGGCGCTGGACGGGGCGCGCGCACGCGCGCTCGCCGAATGGCTGAAGATGCTCACGAAGCGCGCGCTCGCCAATGTCAAAGAGTTTTCCGACAGGAAACTTACCCTGGAGAAGGGCCTTCCCGACAAGCTCACGGCTGTGGTGGAAAGGGCTGAAGCCGCACGCCGTCTTCAGAGCAATTTGTCGGACCTGCGCGCCGCGCGGAGAGAGCAGTCCGCCATCACTGCAGAGCTTGCGCGAATTGCCCGGGTCAAGAGCTTCCTTGACACAGCCGGCTCCTGCTTCGCAAGCGCCGAATCCGCGGCAAGTGCGCGTCGGCTCGCTGCGATCGAACCCGTCAGCCGAAATATCTTCGCAGCGATCATGTACACCGATGTAGTGCCGGCCCTGAGGAAGCGCGCCGGCAGCGAGGATCTTTCCATCTCGCTTGCTCAGTTCTGGACGCTGCCGGACGTCTCAGCCCAAGCCGTTCTCTCCGAAAGCTATCGCAACGCCTTCGCGATCAGCGTCTATTTGGCGGCCGCTTCGCTCTATGGTGGGGGCGCCAAGTTTCTGATTCTCGATGACGTCACATCGAGCTTTGATTCCGGACACCAGTTCCACCTGATGAACGTGTTCAAGGAACAATTCGCCCGGCCCTGCGTCCCCGATGGCCCACAGGTCATCCTTCTCAGCCACGACACTGTCCTCGAGAAGCTGTTCAACACAAATGCCAACGAGGGCGGCTGGTGGCATCAGTGCATTCAGGGCACGGCACGAACATCGGTGCTGCCACAGTCGGGCGCAATCCATAAGATCCGCGATGCGACTCACGCCTTTCTGGATACCGGCAACACCGATGATGCCGCTCCCCGTATCAGGCAGTACCTCGAGTTCAAGCTCGAGGAGATCATCTCCAAAGTCGGCATTCCGGTGCCTATCGGCATTGCCTTCAACGACGACAAGCACATGGCGAAAAACCTGATAGACGCCATCAGGGCAGCCGTCGATCTCCACGAAGCGGCTGGCCGCCTGGTCCTGGAGCCTGCCCAACTCGCCGGCCTCGGCACCTCGGTGGCAACCATCGTGAGCAATTACCTCTCGCATTGGGCGACGGGGCAGACCCATGCGTTCACGGCCCCGGCCCTGAAAGGGGTCATGCAAGCGATCGAGAATTTCGCGGGTTGCTTTCAGTTCGAGCATCCGGCAGGCTCGAGCCAATACCGTTACTACCGGTCTCTTGGTCAAAGGATGTGAGGCTGGGCAGGGCGGCTTGAGCCGGCCGTAAAATCAACCTGGCGCGACTTCTCATGGCATCGCCGTCGAGGAGAGTTAGAGATAGCGTATCCTCGAAGCCAACACAAACTGCCTTCGACGGGGCTTAGGCTCTGCCCAGGCTCTAAGAATTTAATCGCGCCCTGGGCAGTCGTCCGTTAAGAAGCCGAATTGAGCGGGAGCGGACAGGCAAGCGTATGCGATAGCTGGATCAGGAAGAGGCACAA
>NZ_JBVVPS010000061.1:0-14448 GCF_055811355.1 Bradyrhizobium sp. WSM4873
CTGCAATCTCAAATGCCGCCGCAACCGGAAAACTGACTCCTGCTCAATCGCTTAGAGCCTTGTTCACGGACGACTAATGAATGCTATCATGGAAATAGATTCCCTCCTCGATCGGCCTCGACCAATCTGCGCGTGAACCGGGTGCGCACTTTTCTGAAGGTGATCATTCCTTTCTCAACGCCTGGGTTAATGGCCGGATTGTCTATGAAGGCTGTTTCTTCATTTGTTGGCGCCCCGGCCCGTTGGGTGACCGCGCGCCAAAATGATGGGCGGCTTTGCTTACGATCAAATCCACACTACATCCAACTGGCCATTTGGTGCCGCGATAGCTTTTATTCTGTTCGCTTTCGGGCCTGGACTGATCCGTGCGCTCACGAGAGGGCTCCATGTTGGATGATATCATCGATAGACTCTCGCATTGGTCAGGCAGGCTTGTTCGCGCTTTTGTCCATCCGACGCTGGTACTTCCAGGTGCTATTGCTGTCGCTAAATCTTTCACGTCCGGAGATGCATGCGCCTTTCCGCCGCCCCTTCTCCCTGCGTTGGTACTACGCGTTCTGGGGCAGCTCTCTATTGATCGACTCACTCTAGATCTGAATTGGCTTCGCCTGACGGCAATATCTCTGGTGTTTGGTTTCGCTGCAGGCTTCGGGCTCGATCGACACGAGTTCGCTGGGCGAGAGCTGAGATGAGGCTTCATGCTATCAATGCTGCTTATCCCAGCCGTGGTCCTAGAGCAAATTCTGATCAGACACGATCATAGCCTGCTGCGGCGAAGAAGATCAGACACTCTTGGGCGGTGAAGGCGGCTAGCGCGAAGGGCGATAGCGTTGTCCAAAGCCTCGACTGATCTGGAGGCGGCCTTTCGAAGGGCGGCTTTGAACTTGGCGACGGCCATTCCGATCGTATTGAGGTCGGGCCCCGCTCGTGTGCTGCGAGATTGTCCATCACCACGATGTCGCCAGGCCTGAGTGTCGGCACGAGGACTTGCGTCACGTAAGCCTCGTACGCCGGACTATCCATGGGGCCGTCAAGGACCAACGGCGCAGTCATGCCGGTGCTCAGAGCGCGCCGACGAAGGTCGTCGTCTTTCCAATGACCATGCGGGGGCGCTGCGACACCGCGCTGCCCGTACGGCGAACGGCCATAGCGCCGCGCCATGTTGGTCGAGGCTCCCGTCCCGTCGATGAACACCAACGGATGGATGCGGATCTCAGGCTGAGATCCCTCCACGCCGCGCGTTCAGCGGCTACGACCGGCTGATCCTGCTCGCTAGCTTGCGACGTTTTTTTCGAACGTGGCGTTGCGGCGATCGAAGAACCGCCAGACCACGCTCGGCACGAAACGCTCGCTGCGGACCTTGAAGAGATGGTCAGCGATCTCGGCCAGCATCATGTCGGGTAGCCTTGACCATGGAGAGGATCTCCGCAGCATGACCCTCGATGCGAGCTGAACGCCGGTCTCCGCCCTGCGCCCCCGCATCACAGGTACCGGTGCTTCGCCGCTCACTGACCAGTTCGATCGCTGTCGATGGCGCCACGCCGAACCGACTGCCGCCCGACCGTTCATGCCTTCATCTTCACAGCCCGAATAATGCGAAGGCGAAGGTCCGGCGAGAGTGGTTTAGCCATGGGAGCTGGCCTCCATCACCAGCCCTCCGGGGAATCACAATTTGCCTCGCAAGGGAATCCCTTCCGATTCCATCAGGTAGGAAAATGCCCTAGTACCCATTCTTCATAAGGCGGGAGTCGTGATTCAACGATTCAAGATCGGGCAGGCGGCCACCGGGTTCGCGCGTTGGACGGGACCCCTGCTGGCCGAGGAACTAAGCGATGTTGGCTTCCAATATGTCTGGCGGTTCCTGCGGAACCGCAACAAACCTACCGCTTCGTCCAAACATCGGCTCGGCCGCAATCATCGCGTTGATTATCGCTTCTTCGACCCACTGAACCGTAGCTTCGAATAGTTGGTCGATGCTGTTGTTGGGTAACAAAGCAAGGTTACAAATGGCGGGCGCGACCGCTGGCCCACTCATGCTTAGGTTTGCCGTGGAAAAGGCTAGCAGAGGTCACCCGAGCGGTCTCCAGTGCGGACTACGCCAACACCGGCGCGACGCGCGAGCCGCTCCAGTTGAGCAGGCATCAAAGCCGCATCGGTTGCAACTATCGCGTTGATTGAGCCCTGTTCACCGGTCCAGAGCCGATTGTCTGTTAGATGCTCTCCCACAGGCGCGCCGAGGATTTCAGGAGCGGTCGCACACCAAAATTCGCTTGTACGATGCACCGACTGTATAGGTCGACCCAAACAGGTGGACGACGCGGGACGAAGTTCCTGTACCTCCCTTGAACTCGAAGCAGATCATCCCGGTGCCACCACCAACATTAACTTCGGGCAGGGGGCCACCGGACGCCGTGTTCAGGGCCTCTACTACATGCGATGCCGTTACATGGAACGCGCCATGTCGTTTAAATAGTCATCGCATGTTTCACCGACTATTGGGAGCATAAACTTATACGGCCCCACGCCGACTTCTGGCTTCGCGATCATCCATTGCAGAATTGACTGATGGACGGTCCCGAGACTGTAGGTGTTAGTGACGCCAATAGGCCCGGTGAAATAGCCTGCCTCCTTCATCCGGTGCGTTCCGGTCATTACACCGGTCATCGCCAACTCGACCGCTTGCTGCCATCTCGCCATGATGAAACTCCTGGTTCAGTGGCGCGAGAGCAGCCATCCAGCCAGTGGCTGCCTACCAGCTCTGCTGAGCACGACGCCTGTGCCCACGCCTACGGTCTTAGGCCCAGTCGTCCTTTCCAGCAAGAGTCCGCAATCGCGCGTGAATAAAGTGTGAATGTCTTCTAGTGCACGTGCACGTCAGAGATTCTCGTCAGCTTACGACAACAACCTATTCTGGGCGTTGCTATGTCGTTGTTGATGATGTTTCTATTCGCTCCACGCTCACCTCAGCACAGACCTTCATGCTCCGCTCCAGCTACGTAAGGAAGCCGACAATGTCGCCGCTAAAGGTCGCACTATTATTTGGAGGTGGCTCAGCTAGCAACCCCGACGTGTCGCTGCGGGGCGCGTTATCTATATACGAGAGTTTAGATCGAGACCTCTATGATCCGATACTCGTGAGTATCGCGAAAACCGGCGAGTGGTTGATGCCTGACGCCGCGAAAGTGCCTTTCTTGGACCCAACTCTCTCGAGCGCCCAACTTATCTTCCTGCCAGGCAGGCGCGGCGAAGCTGTGATCCATGGCTCGAACGTAAGCGAACGTATATGTCGCATCGACGTCGTCTTCCCGTATATGCCGGATGGTACTTTTGAAGGGTTTTTGGAAATAGTTGGGGTACCGTTCATCGGGTCAAGAGGGCCCGCATCTGCGGTATGCATGGATAAGCAAATTCTTAAACGGATACTACGCGATGCGGGCCTTCCCGTCGCGCGGTCCTTGGTGCTGCTGTCGCCGAAGGACGTCTCGTTTCACCTTGTCAAGAACTCGCTCCGCTGTGAGTCTTTGTTCGTGAAACCGGCATGTCTTTACGAATCTATCGGCGCTAGTAAGGCAACTTGCGAAACGGAGTTTGAGGCTGCAATCAACCTCGCGTTTTGCTATTGCAGTAAGGTCTTAGTTGAGGAGTATGTCGAGGCACGCGAATTTCAATGCGCCGTGCTGCAGGATGCCGAGCAACCGAGTACATTGTCTTGTTCATGGCCTGGCGAGATCATCCCGACGGATCGGCACGGATATTTTTCCTATCAAGCGAAGAGAGATGGAACGGGCATACTTATTCATCCAAAGGCCGAACTTGACAAAACGTCAAGCGACACTTTGCGAGAACTATCTCGCGAAGCATTCAGGGTGATAGGCTGCGAGGGCGTCGCTCGAGTGGACTTTTGTGCGAGCCGGTGGAGAGGTGTTAATTAACGAGGTTACCACTATTCCCAGCCTTAAACCGACTAGTTTGTTTTCCCGGATGATGGAGGCTTCGGGCATACCATATCGAGCGTTGGTTGAGAGACTGCTTCAAGATGCCATCAAGCGTTCTCGTCGGGCACGGCCTGGACTATGATTCCCTAATTGCGAGAGCTAATACCCACCAGCGCTGCTCGCGCGTTTTTGGCCAGACCTCACCGGCCGCCTTCTGGAACCCGAGTGCGCGATCGGCGATGACGAGCTGCGGGGCCACTTCGAGTCCGCTCCGCTTCAGATCGGGCAGCAGAGATCGCGCTTTTGCCACGCGGCATGCTCGTCGAGCCAGCCGCCCTTCAAGCGGCCGATCGCGGAGGCCGACAACGGAGGCAGCATGCTCGCCAAGCACCGCCGCCAGCGCCTCGGAAAAGCCGCCGGTCGAAATCCCCATCGAATAAAGGACCGGCAGCACGTCTCGACTTCGAGTGGCGCATGCAGGGCGGCAGGATAGACGGTGAGAACCGGATGCGGCCAGGATCGGCAGCGGCGGCCTCGCGATCGCGTACAATCGGCTGGCGGACGGCGACCGGAGCGATAACGGTCATCACCTAGCGCTCCGGCAGGTGCCCACGGCGGACGACGCGCTGTTGGCCGTCCGTCGTCTTCAAATCTGCTGGCCGAGAAGGTCTGCAATCCCCGGCTTAAGCGCTGTTTCGGTCCCACCTTCCATTGAAGGCGTCGAGCGAGGAATGATCGATCTCTGATTAGAGATCGGCTTGTGTCTAAGTTTGACTATATGCTTGAGCCCAGGACCTCGGTTCGTCGGGTCGAGGTCATCACGCAGAGCGGCCGACGCCGGCAGTTCTCGGCCGACGACAAGGCGCGGTTCGTCGAGGAGACGCTGGCCCCGGGAGCCGTGGTATCGGAGGTCGCGCGGCGGCACGGATTGTAGCCGCAACAGCTGTTTACGTGGCGCCGACAAATGCGACAGCCGGTTGCAATCCCGGTGGGACCCGAGCCGCAGACGTTCGTGCCCGCTGTCGTTACCCCATCGTGCACGCCGCCGGAGCGCTCACCGCGGCAGCGCCGACGACTTCCGGAAGACGCCCGAGGGGGCGGAGAACAGCGGCATCATCGAGATCGAGATCAACGGCGTCGCCGTCCGGGTCGGCCGCGGCGCGGATGCCGCGACGGTTGCGGCCGTGATCCATGCGCTGAAGACCTGCACGTGATCGGTCCGACGGGCGCGGTGCGGGTGATGGTGGCGACCAGGCCGGTCGACTTCCGCAAGCGTGCCGAAGGGCTCGCGGCCCTGGTGCGTGAGAGCATCCAGGCCGATCCGTTCTCCGGCGCCGTGTATGTGTTCCGCGCCAAGCGCGCCGACAGGGTGAAGCTGATCTATTGGGACGGCACGGGTGTGTGCCTGTTCGCCAAGCGGCTTGAGACCGGTTCGTTCTGCTGGCCCAACGTGCAGGACGGCGTCATTCGCCTGACCGCGGCGCAGCTGTCAGCCTTGCTCGAAGGACTGGACTGGAAGCGCGTCCACGCCGCGCGCGAGACACCGTCGCCGATCCAGGCGAGTTGAACTGCGGCACAGTGAATCAGTATGCATGTCGCGCTCGCGGGATGCCGCGATGCATGGTGTAATCGCATCATGGCGACGACGGCCGACACGCTTCCGGACGATCCCGGCACGCTCAAGGCGATGCTGCTGGCCGAACGGGCGCGCGCCGCGCGGCTCGAGCAGATCATCAAGGAGTTGCAGCGTCATCGCTTCGGCCGCCGGGCCGAGACGCTGCCGGAGGATCAGTTGCTGCTCGGCCTGGAGGAGGTCGAGCAGGTCGAGGCGAGCAGTGATGCCGCAACCGATGCAGCCAATGCTGCCGACCGATCGAGCCGAGCCGCACGGCGCCGCAGGAACAGAGGAGCGCTGCCGGCGCATCTGCCGCGGGTCGAGATGCTGATCGACCTCGACGATGACGCCTGCCCGGGCTGTCAGCAGGCGCTGCACCGGATCGGCGAGGATGTGAGCGAACGATTGGATATCGTGCAGTTCCGGGTCCTAGTCGTAAGGCGGCCGAAGTATGCCCGCCGGGCCTGCGAGACCATGGTGCAGGCACCGGCCCCAGCGCGGCTGATCGAGGGCGGGCTACCGACCGAAGCCACCGTGGCGCAGGTACTCGTCGCCAAATATGCCGACCATCTGCCGCTGTATCGGCAGGCTCAAATTTACGCCCGCCAGGGCCTCGAGCTGGATCGCTCGACCCTGGCCGATTGGGTCGGGCGGGCAGCCTTCCTGTTGCGGCCGGTGCATGAGCGACTGCTCGCGAGGCTGAAGCAGTCGACAAAACTGTTTGCCGACGAGACCACCGCCCCGGTGCTCGATCCCGGACGCGGCCGCACCAAGACCGGCCAGCTCTGGGCCTATGCCCGCGACGACCGACCCTGGGGCGGCACGGACCCGCCCGCCGTCGCCTATGTCTACGCTCCCGATCGCAAGGCCGAACGGCCGATCGTCCACCTCGCGGGTTTTGTCGGCATTCTCCAGGTCGACGGCTATGCCGGCTATGGGTCCTGGCCGAGCGCGGTGACGTAGAACTGGCGTTCTGCTGGTCCCATGTGCGCCGGCGCTTCTAGGAACTCGCCGCGGCCGGTCCCGCACCAATCGCCAGCGAGGCGCTCGAACGTATCGCCGGGCTCTACGTCATCGAAGCCCAGATCCGCGGCCGCACCGCCGACGAGCGTCGCGCCGTCCGCCAAGAGAAGAGCCGGCCGATCGCCGACGAGTTCGAACCCTGGCTGCGCGCCAGGCTCAGTCTGATTAGCCAGAAGACCAAACTCGCGGAGGCTATCCGATATGCGCTGTCGCGTTGGGACGGGCTGACGCGCTTCATTGCCGACGGCCGCATCGAGATCGATTCCAACGTCGTCGAGCGCGCTATCCGCCCAATCGCGCTCAACCGCAAGAACGCCCTGTTCGCTGGCTCGGACGGCGGCGGCGAACACTGGGCCGTCATCGCCTCACTGATCGAAACCTGCAAGCTCATCGGCGTCGAACCCCACGCCTATCTCGCCGACGTCATCACCCGCATCGTCCCAACGATCACCCGAACAGCCAGATCGACGAATTGCTACCCTGGGCCTTTCTCGCTACCCAAGAACGCTGGCGCGTGGCCTGAGAACATCGCTTACGCTTTGAACGCTTTGGCGAGAGGGGCACGTGCCCGGTTGCGCAAGACTTCTGTGATTTGATCATCGACGATTCCTGGCTGAATCAGCTGGATGACGTTATCGCTGGACACGGTGAAGAATGGAGGCGTCAAGCACCCCCACGATATGCCGCCTTCCCGATTCCCTCCGTCACCCACTTTGGCGATAGCTCTTCGAGCAGCTCAACTACATGCTCGCGCTGTTTCCTCTTCCCGGCAGTTTTCCCCTCGTCGTGGCGCATCTGTGTAGGCTCTGTCCCAGAGTCCTTCTTTCAAATCGTGCGACAAGAACGCACCTCTGTTGGGACTAGCCAATTAGCCCTCTGGCGGGGCCCACCGAAAGACAGCATGGCTGTCCTTGCGCGCGCAGATAGCCCTGATAGCGAAGCGTTTCCGCGCAGGTCAGCAGTTTAGGATCGACGTCGTCGCTCCGATTGCGGTTCGGATTTTGCTCATGGAGCGGCGAACCGCATCAAGAAAGGCCACGCTCGCGTTTTCCATCAGATGCCAGCGGTCGGCGACCTGGATGCCGTTCGGCAGCGCCTTGGCTGCTGCCTCGCCATATCCACCTCCGCGATCTCGCGACACAATGTTGATGCCCGGGTGGTTCGACAGCCACGCCTGAACGGTCGCCGTTTCCCGGTCGGGCAGCAAAGCAACCATCCGCCGACGCTCCAAATCGCACACGATGGTCCCGTAACGACGGCTTCTCCGGAACGCCCAGTCATCGATACCCACAACAACCAATGGATCCGTCGGCATCGCCGTCCGCCGGCGGACTACCCGCAGCAAGGTATCGTTGCTGACAGGCAGCATGAGCCGCTTGGCGAAGCTTGCTGCCGGCCGTCTGCCGAGCGCCAACCCCAGGTGATGGACGATGGGTTCGAGCCGTGCCGTCCGACGCCGTCGAAGCGGAACGACGTCTTCTCCGAACCGCTCCGCGAAGATCCGCCGGCGGCAATGCGGCACCTCGCGTGTGAAGCGTCGCGTGAGTAATCGGAGGCGCACCTTTCTGCCCGCTGATGGCAAATCGGCAACGTGCCGGACGTAGCGGCTATGGATGCGGCTCGACGCTGTCGCGCAAAAAGGGCATCGAGCCTCCGCAGCTTTCGACCGAACAGCCAGAATAAGCGAATCCATTGAGTCACTTACACCATCAAAACACCGAACCACTCGGTACTAGGATTAAGATTTGAAAGCCGGTCCGCATGGCGCTGATTCTCCGTTTGAGAACCACAGTCGCCTGGCAAACTTCATCAGAAATGAGTCAGCCCCCCTTTGGATGCCGATAGGGGTCGCAGTCGAACGCCCATTGACACTTGGCCTCGCCATTGAACATGTCCGCTCGCGACGCATCATTAAAGATCGGCGATTTATGCGATCTTGAAGTGGATGGCTCTGTCGATCGCGCGGATGGGCCCGCGTGCGCGATCCAGTTCACGTTCCGAGTAGATGTCAGCGCAATCTGCATGCTACGCTCGAGCGCGGAGCACCTCCTGAGTTGATGGCAATACTCCTGATCAAGCCTCTAATCCTGGCCAGAGTTCAGCCCTCTGATCGAATTGATCAACCAAGCCCGGCGCTCCTCAGCAAGAGGGAGAGCCGCCATCATCTGATCCTCGGAACGTACGACAGGTGCTCCCTTTCAGGAGAGTGAGTGACATGTCTTCAATACGCGGATGAGTTTACGTGGATAGTGTCTTTCAAGAAGATCGACCTGGTTTGCTGTCGGGCGACAGCGCCGAGCTTTCATGGTAGTGGCTTCCTTACCGCGTCTTCAAATACTTTAGAAGTGCCCGCCGTTCGGCGTCGGTTAGTTCTGGCCCGATGACCCCAGCCGGCAGCTTCGTTATATCGGTTTCCTTGCCCTCAAAAGAATGCCCGCGATTGCTATTCCCAAGTGGCGACACGTTGAAGTCCGTCAGGCCGGCCGCGCAGGCGTCGTTCGCTCGCACTTTCGCAACGAGTCCGACGTCAACAGGATCGAATTTGCGGCTGCCAACGCAGAAAAAAACTCGACCGTCCGGCCTGCGGTAATAACATGTCCTTCAGCGTCGGCACGGATCCGTTGGTGCAGATACGGAGCTGTTGCCCAACACCGTCCAGCGGCCGCGCCCGGGACTGGGGTTGAAGCGCAAGGAGATCTTCGTCCTTGCCGTTACGGCGCACCCGCGCTCCAATGTATGCTCGCGGGTTTTGGCAGTTCTTCCTCGATCCCTTCGATGAGGCCCAGCAACAGCGTGTTGTGCTCCGGCTGGGCTCGCTGATACCCAATCCCGCAATGCTGGACACAACGGGGACAAGCGCTGGTATGTCGACCGTCTATCAATTCGCGGCGGCGCAGGTTGTCCGGGCGCTGGCCGAAGCTCACCCGAACTGCGGCCTCGGCAGCGGTTCGATTCCGCTGCCCAACTCGCACGAAGGGTCTTGACGCAAGCAAAGATGCCGACTGAGCGAGGCGATGCTCCTCCATTCAACGAAATGGAGTTGCAGCTCCGATGAAATGAGCCGGCGCAAACCATCGCGATCGCAGCGACAGCCGTTCAGCCAACGTTACAGTGGTCGTTGCATCAGCGCAGAAAGCGCGTTTCAGCGACCCTAATCTCGTTGATTCTCTGGTTCTGAGAATTGCGTCTACCGGACAACATCTTTGTGGACGTTCCGCACGCCGCGATCAGCCATGATACGGAATTTTAGCGTCTCCCGTCCGCTCAAGAGGCACGACGGCGAAGCTGAGGCTCAAGGAACGCGCGCCGGTCGGGTTATCAAGTATAACGACCAGTACAAATCAAACGCGTTACGGCAACTCGTAACCTACTTTTGCAACAGCCATTGACTGCACAAGAGTGGCGGCGAGAGCAAAGTCCCGCAGTGTCGACTTGGAACGCGCAGGCGATGGTGCGACGGAAAGCGGTGAGACGTCGCGAATTGGATCCGCCAATGAGGTCGAACAGATGCCACGCGTATCGTTACCCATGATGTATGAGCCCGAACGAATTGCGATTCGGCGCGCGGTTGAGACTAGCTGAAAAGTTTCGGCTTGTGTCCGGACCATTGGAGCGCCGCGGGCCGGCATATCCCAAGGTCACTCAGCTGAGAGACTTCCACGTTGCGCAGCGGTGCCAAGACCGACGAGCGCGTCAGGAAAGAGTTGCTGCAGAACACGGAGAGCAGTGCTGACGCGACTGGCGCCATGTGGAAAGAATCCGATGCTGCTCCTGCTAGCCGCTATGCTAGCGAAACTAGCGGGTGGCTCGGCGGATCGGGTAGTGAACCCCTGAAAGCGCTGTTCCTGGCAGATGCCGCAAGCCTCTGTGGTCAGCCAAAGCTGGCCACCTTTGCTCCCGTGAGGGTCAAGCCGCTCGCGGTGCTACCAAGTGGTATTGCGAGGGGTTACTGCAGGGCCCCTACCTGGTGGGCAAGTCTTCAAAGACGACGCTATCCCTAACGTGCCAGCGACGTCAACCAGCCGGGCCTGCGGATGAGAGCGTTATGCGGTCATTTTGGCCAGACGATCGCCGCCGGCAACCCCAGGGAGATCGCGCGGCGCCAGTGCGCACGTTTGATCGCCGCAAGAACGCACAGATACCTGTCTTTCGGAGGCAGCGGATCGAAGTCAAAGGGAGAGATGACGGCCCGTTTGCCGCTGCCGGTATCTGTCGTGTTGAACAAAAGGCCCGGCATGTTGTTGCTGGTCGCCCAATGGGACTGAAAGTCAGCCCTTAGCAGAATGAATTGATCGTAGCTGCCCGAGCATTCTGTCAACGGCTTCTCCAAAGTGTATTCGAGAAAGCGCGCGCGTATGTCTTTCCGTCGACGGCATTCGAATCGGGGGACGTTTTCTCGGGCGTCGAGCGCAGGGGCGAACATTGCCGAACCGGCGCTACTGCCCCCGGAGACGCCGCTTATCGCAGACAGATGTTGTCGAAATGCCTGGAGCAATACTGAGATGACTACCGAAAGAATTATCCATCGAAGGTCGCGCAACAAGGTAAAACAGCTGCTCGCGCACAGGCCGCGCCATCTCCCTCACAATTTATGAGATCGCTGGCAAGCCACTGAAACAGGCTCGGGTGCTAGGCATTCGCGCCATCTCACATTGACAGTATTGAGCACCGTGCCGTACGGACGACTTGAAATAGATTGATCACAAAACACGCTCCTAGGTGGCGCGTCAAATATTGTGCAGTTCCCTACAGGAGTGAGCCAGCTTTGTCGATTTGTTCTGCGCGGCGATCGGAGAAGTTTCCTCTCTGAGCGGCGATCTGCAAACAGCTCGCCGGCGTATGTCCCGCACCGTAACGCGGGCATTGCCGGGCACAAGGCGCGAGATACTCCGCAACGAACCTGCGATCGAGCCGTCTTCGATTGCGACGTCTTGCGGCTCGAAAACGAGATCTCGTGCTCTTGTTTATCGCAATTCCCGGCTCAACCGCTAAAAACCGGCGCCCAATCTGCCGTAATCTATGGGATATGAAGTCTGGTCAGCGCAGCGGCCTCTGTCGCACCAGCGCCAGTATGATCGCGAGAGCGGCGAGTCGTGCTCGCCGGTCGAAAGTAAACGTAGTGCCGAGGCACTTCAGATTGTTTGAGTGGAGACTTGGGAGCACTGTTGGAAGAGTCATCTTCGGCAAGGGTGCTCACTATGGACGACCATTCTGACGACATAATACAACCGTTCCCACGTATCGAAGTGTATGCTGGCGCAGGTCGAAAAGCGCTGGCCGGGCGATTTGACACGGATTGCCGCGGAAAGTCTCGAGCCGGGCGCGATTGTCACAGATGTCGCCCGCCGCCATGGCGGCCGGCGCCAGCAGGTGCATGATTGGCGGCGTCGAGCACGTTTAGGCCAGTTGGCGCTGCCAGCTTCGGCGAATACCTTATCATTTTGTGCCTTTGGCGTCGGATCCTCGCTACCGGCGACTACGGAGTCCTCGTGTCGCCTTAGGCTTGCGGCGTGGAGCGGATCCGACAACATGGCGCGAACCTGACAGTCAGCACTACGGCGGCGGTGCAGGGGCTTATTGGAAAAATGGCCAGCTCTGTGCTCGATCATGCCTCGTCTGCCGTCGCCCCTAGCATCTATCGTGTCATTCGGCCCGTTTAATTGCTTGCTTGTTGTCAAAAGTTCCCCTTGAACGCGCCAACGGCAGGACGATAGCGCTCGGAGCTGGTCAGGGTCGCAGAGACAGGCGCGAGCGCAACTGAGTGTTGAGCTTGCCTCCCGGCGCCTAATCCAGTGTGGAGTCGTTCTAGCCCAGGACGAGGGACAGGGCATGAAGCGAAATCGTTTCACCGGTGAGACTGGTGTTCGGTCCCCATCGTCTGCCTATTTCGCCGCACGCAGCACGTTTTGACTGACGATCATGGAGGGAATCCATCCAAGGAGGAAAAGTCATGATCTTACGTCGGCCTCCATGTTTCGCTGAATTCCGCTCGATATGTGCGGTGGACGAGACCGGAAAGATTATCAAGGAGGGAACGACGTCGGCGGACGCGCCACCGATTGTGCAGTATCTCGAGCCATGGCCTGGTCGAGTTGTGCGCGTGGGCCTGGAGGCAGGACCGACCTCAGCACGGCTAGCCGCAAATCTCTTGGGCCGCTGGCCGTCAGTTTGGAAGACCGCTAGGCTGAGGCGGCACTTTCAGCCATGCCTCTGAAGGCCGACCGCAACGACGCCCTAGGATCGCACAGATGGTGAGATCGGGATGGTTCAAGCCCGTTCATGTCACGAGCATCGGCAGCTAAATGCCGCGGACGTTCCCAGCTGCTCGCAAGCATCTCATCCGCCCCATCGCTCCCGCAGAGCATGTCCGCCGAGTACTTCTGCGTCCGCTCGGTCTCAAAATCGGAATCGTCTTGCGGACTCTGTTCGCGACGGAAGTTCGTGAGTTGGTCGCGATGACGCCATGCTGGAGGCGATTATGTATCCGCTGCTTGCCGACGCGAAGGGCTGATGCGAGAGTCGCCCGACTCGATCGTCCGGTTCTGAAAGGCTGTGCGCAGCGACCCGGCTGCTGACTCTTGATGACCGATGCCAGGATCGGTCCGGTCTTTGGGTGACCTTCCGCTCCACCGTGGTCGATCCTTAGCGATTCCTGCATTCCCACTCCGTGGGCGCCTACTGGTCTCCGACGAAGGCTTGGGCGGTGCGTGTTGCTCACCGAGGAGGAAGCACTGTGGGAAGGTCGCGCTGGGCAGAACGATGGCTGTCGTCCTTCACCGAACGTGGGGTCGACGGTACCGAATTCCGGTGGACGGCGCGCGCGTAAGGACGCCATCGCCATCCAAAAAGACGCTCGCCGAGGCGCGTGGGACCGTCGAGTTCGCATGATCTGTCGTGGGTCCTCAAGGCGGCAGGCTACGCCGATGAGCTTGAACCGACCATTCAACCGAATCCCATCATGTGGCGCTTTGCCGAGCACCAACGGAAGTAGGTACCCGCGGCACGCGCTTTAAGGGATCGACAGAGGCAGACCGAATACAGAAGCGCGGTATTGAAAGAGCATGAGGTTGAAGGACGGCCGAGCTGGCTCGAAAGCATGGAATCGAAGCGGCGATCTACAATCGGAAGCCAGAGTTGCTGCTCAACGAGCGGAGACTACCATCATTCGCAGGTTGCCAGCCTAAAGGCAGAGCGTTAGCTCGCATGAGCATGACCAAGGCAGCACAGCTACCTTTTCGACAGCTGAACGGGATAGAAGCAAAAGTTGAGTCAGATCGGAGACGTGACATCATGAGCCAAACTAATAACGTTTGTAAGCCGCCAGATCGCATCTACGTCGGACGATCTAAGATAAATGGGTTCGGCCTGTTTTCGAGAAAAACTATAACGAGGGGAAATGTCATAGAAAAGCTTGAAGGCGTGGTCTATCCGAAGGCAACCAAGAGAACGATACAAATCGATCGCAATAGACACCTTTGTAGTGAATACATAGACTTCGTCAATCACTGTTGCCGCCCAAATGCCCGCCTCCAGGTGGAAGGTGGTGGCATTGTCCTGATTGCACTCGAGGAGATTCGTTGCGACAGGGACGAAGTAACGATCGACTACAACTGCTCCGAATACTCTCTCGCTGAGAGCTTCTCGTGTCGATGCTGTGAGCCTCCCAGACTTATCGCTGGATACAGTTACTTGCTAGAAACGGGTCAGGGGGACTATCTAAGTCGAATAGAGCGATTCGTGCTGCCGCATCTGTTTTCGATCTCCTCGGAATGTTCGTCTAACAACTAGATTTTGAACGGGGGATGTCCCGGGTTCTGTTGAATTTCTGAAGAGGTCGGCGTTGCCCACCTTGAGCCGGTAGGCTCGGGGTGCTGA
>NZ_JBVVPS010000062.1:0-14333 GCF_055811355.1 Bradyrhizobium sp. WSM4873
CCTTAAAGCTAGACTTAAGGTCACACGCTTCGCGAATTACCACCCCTCACGCAAGACGGCCCCCATCGGAGGCGTACTGTGGAGACGCCGGGAAAGTAAGCGAAATTGTCGTCGACCAATTCCATCGCAATGAAATAGGGGCCTGGGTTTCGAGATTGAGCGACTTTGTTGGCGATAAGCTGAAAGGGTTCCTGAAGCGCGGCCTCGTCAGGAAACCGAGCCATTAGGTACGCGACTTTTCGAACGCCATAACTCGAAGCGCCAAATTGTTCAGTGAATTTGGCAAGCGCTTGCATTGCATCGGAAGGTGAGGAGGTTGGAATAGCGGCGAACGTGCGGATCGCATCAACGATCTTACAAGTCTCTTCTCTCCACCCGTTTAGATGCCCTGCGACGAACGCAATCTCCCTTTCGATAGAAGCAGGCTCTAAAGAATGTATGCGCAGAAGACTACCGTAATTTCGCCCCAAGTTCGCGAAGGGGAATGCCCCAGACTTGCCAAGTAGAAGCGTCACGCACTGAGCTAGATCTCTTGGCGACGCAGCTTGCCGCAACGCGTTCATGACCGCTATCGGCGGCCGTGTTGCGCGCTCGTCGGAAAGAGCCCCACGAATCAGGTTGCGGGTCCGCAAATCGCGGATCTGCCTGATCTCTCGGAAAGCATTAACCCGGGTCCGGCGTAAGAGGGATTTTCCCCGACCGAAAGCGCTTGGCCTCGATGTCTTCACAGCAAGCGACCTGGACTATGCTGCGAGTTGCGGACTCTACGGGAGGTTTCAATCAGTTTCTGACCGCTGCCCCGGAGTTGGCTTTTGTCGTTGTGCATTGCAATACCTGTCATTCGCCCGGAGGGGGAACGTCTACCCCTACAGCAGCTAGCATATAGGCGGTACTGCAATCGCTAGTTACAAAGTGCAATTCGGGAGCGGTGGCGGCGCCACGGCAACTTGGAATCAGCTGCGGCTTCGTCGTTTGCAGGCGTCGCGCGTAAAGTGCCGCTGTTTACATGCACCTGCGCCCGATAGCCGTCGTATTTGGTTTCTTGCATCCGCTGAACTCCTGAAGGAGCCTTGTCCTTAGGGGTCGCAAGCTGGGGTGTGATCAACGCCGGCATCTGGATCCCACGTTCGTCAAAGCTTAGGGGACCCGCCGTTCCTGTCTTCAGACTGCGGGAACGGCTCCCGTGTTTTCCGCCCGAGAAAGGTATTTGGCTCGGGGAGCTTAGGCTGACCGATGGGCGGCCGAATATCGAGCGTACCCGTCGGCATGCGGCTTTCGTGATGGGGGCCTCCGTCTAGAAATTCGGAGTGAACGCCGGCTGAGTCGATCTAATGGCGCTCGAAATGGATTGTCCGATTTCGCTTGAAAAGTGAAGATTGCTCGCTGCGGTTGAGGGGCCGCTCACCAGCTTCTTCTTTCCTCCCTTAACAACGACAGTAGCAAACTCGGCGGCTTGCCCCATCTCCGCGACGACAGCTTGCCGAAGTTCGCAGTAGATGCTCTGCTTTATTCTTTGAACAAGAAACGGATCACCGGCGTCGGTCGCTTCGAATGCCTCGTGCAACTGTGGGACGCTCGTGCCACATGCCGTCAGCAGGGTCACCAAACCGACTGCAGCTAGCGCATTCCTTATCTCATGCCCCCTCATCGCTGGAAGCCACCTTTCGGATGATCCGGGTCGAAGTCGCAGTCGGGCGTTGTTCCTGGTGGATTGAAGTTAGGCAAAGCAACGCCTGGTTTGGCAATGCAGTTGCAAACACATTGTCCTGGTGCTCCGGCGATACGACAGTTGCCGTTGTGTCGAGAGCACCAGGAACAGAATTTCTCCGATTTGCAGATTTTGTCAGCCGCGAATAATGGCGAAGCCTGCGCGGCAAATAGCAAGCAAATGAACCCAAGGAGTTTGAACACTGCCACCACCGCCCCCGTTCAAATACTGTTCAGCATGACTGATCGCGCACCCAAATGCAACCATAGGGAGAACTTTTGCGCCGTGTTCGTTCTCCTGTCCCCAGAAGAGCGCCTTCGGAGTTCTCTTTGGAGGTGCTACCCAAAAGTCGCGCCAGGGAGGGACGGCGTCTACTTTTGGAAGCATCAGCGTTGCCGCTGCCAATGAAATTCGTGCGTGGGTGCTGCGGGTTGGCATGGATGGGCGAGCCACAAGTGGAAGGTCGTCGCCTCGGCGAAGGAGCTAAGTCTCAAGTAGGGACGTCCTTGGGTGCCAACAAGCAGCTGGCAGATGGACTTAAAGGCAGAGATGAGAAATCCAAGCGTCGGGGATCCCGATTAGCGAATATTGTTTTTGATTTCGTCTTGCTTCACTTCCCGTTTGGCTGATGCGAATTTTATACTGTCCTGTCCAATCGGCGGGTCAGTGTGATGGATCTCAAGCGACGCACATCTCATTTTCTCGGCCAGATGTAGTCCTCACCGGAGAACGCAGGCGGGAGCCGGACCGATGACAGGGGCGCTTCGGTCTGGCCGGATCGGAAGGACACGCGCTCTACCACGACCTCCCGATCCTCAAGGGTGGGAATGATGGTGAGCACGCGATTATAGTAGTCGTGTTGGACTGCCGGCATCGGGATCGCGTCGCCGTCAGGGCCGATATCCGCTTGCCGAACTACTTCGTGCGGGGCTTCGTACTGAAACTGGACCTTGTCCGTATCGCGCGGGGAGCCGGGGTAACGATAGACCCAGCACTTCCGGATCGCGCGTCGCTCGCCTGCCGGACGGTCGGGGCTCTTTCGGTGAATTGCGTCGTATGACGCCACGGGTTCGGCAACCGGATTTGAGCGCAGCGCGGCGTTCACTGCCGCCGTTTCGATGTCGAGTGCTTCAAGCTTTGTGGTCACTTCCGCAACGCGAGCAGCGGCGGTGGCGTATTCTGCCAACAGCTTGGCGGCTTGATTGGTGTTCGCCTTCCGCGCGGAATCTGCCCGCTGCCGCAACGCTTCGTCGGCGGCGACCTTCGCAGCGGTTTCCTCAGCCGCGATTACTCTCGGAAGCTCGGCGGCCAGGTGATTGGCGCGCGCTTCAAGTCGCATGATTGCACGCTTGATCGCTGCGGCGTCGGCCTCAGCTTGCGCGTGTTGGCTGTCATTCATGAGGGCAATGCCGGCGAGCACGCCCTCAAGCTGTTCGCTGCGTGCAGTGATTTCAGACTCAGTCCGTTCGATCTCGGCGCGGATCATCGCGGAGCTAATGGTGGTTTTGGAAGGCATGAGGCGAGCGAGGATGTTCATGTTCTAAATCTTTCGAAGGTTAGGGGCGGGGATACGCGGCAGACCGTACCTCGCCCGCACGCGGTTTTCTGAATCTCTGCACTGGTCCTCATAGTGTCCCAGAAGAGAGAAAGATCCGGCGGTTCTCGGGGGCTCGACCTTGGCGGAAGCGCTTGCCGTGCTGCTCGGCGCGGGCTTAGCGGCCACAGGCTTGGGTGCGGGTTCAGGCTTCGGGGCGATGGCCGCAAGCGCTGCGCTAGCGCCGAGCCAACGGTGGTACGCCACATGCTCCCGGGTCTCCGCAAACATGAGATTCCCGGGCATTCCGTAGCGCGCATTGAACTGTTCATCTGCAAGCTGCCGTCGCGCAAGCGAGAGGTCGGCGGACGCCGCCTGAAGGTCGGTGAGAAGCTTAGCGCGGCTCATTGCGCGTCTCCACCGGCCGCAAGCCAGATTTGGAGTTGGTCCGCCGGGTATGCCGGTCGCAAAGCGCCGATCATGATGAACGGGGGGCCCTCGCCGCGCCTGGCGAGGTTGCGCATGGTTTTCGCGCAACGCCCAATTCGCTTCGCGGCCTCAGTGCGCGAGAGATACACTTTCGACATGATGTCCCATCTGGAAAGTGGCCGGTGCATCTGACTATCAAACGCACCGGCCTCGGTTTCACCCGTTACTTGGTGTGGAGGAGCACCAAGTAACGGACCTAATATGGGAAAATCGGGGGCGGTTGTCGGGATTGTTTCGGTATCCCTTTAAGCCGCTTTATGGCGGCGCTTCTTATTGTCGTTGGCGGGGATGCCTGCGAGGCGCGAGTCATGCTCGGCCAGAATGGCGCCGCGCTCGTCTGCCCGCATGCGAAGAAGCTTTTGCTCTACGCCGAGGTCGATCAGAGCTGCCCAGGTTTGCGGAATATTCATACGCATCTTGAGGGCTAGCGCGGTGAGTTCGCCCGCGAGTTCAGGATGGTCGAGCGCTTCAAGAGTGGCGACGGGGACAAGGCCGAACCCGAGCGTTGCAAGGGCCGCTTCAATGCTCTCCAAGCCAGGACGGTTCTTCTTTCTCCACGCCTTCAGCGTAGCCCTGCGCACGCCGCTGCGCTCCTCCAGCGAGTCGTAAGTCACTCGCTGGCGCGCCATTTCGGCAAAAACGAGTCTCGCGAACGGCCCGACACGCTCGGGCATCGAGATGGTGCGCGGATTTTTGCGCCGCTTCCGAGCGGACGCTGAAATGGTCGAAGCGCGGAAATCGGGCGGATACAGCGGAGTAGTGGCGGGCATCGTGTCATCCTGAAATCGATTGAACTACCTTCAAGATCGGATAACGGGCTATTCCGCTACAGCCCATTCCAGTAACCGCAGCGCACGTCTTCGGTTTCGAAGCAGAGGCACATCCGAGAACAACAAGCAGGTTTTGAAATTTTGTATCTGGCCGGGGTCGGTGGTCGCGCGTCACCCGCGTGGGGAGGCGGCCCGGAAGGACCCAAACTGTGTAGATCGCATGTCTTGAGCCACGCTAAGCGGCGCCAGCGCCCGCCAGCTCCCCCTATGTCCACTTATCGGCTAACAGCGGCGCAATAATGGATGGTGCGGGAGGTCGCAGATGGGCCAATTGCAGACGCTGCTTGCAGGCCAAGGAGGCCGCGCGCCCTCTGAGGCCAGCTTACCTTGCTTCATCCTTGACGATGACTGTCAGGCTCTCAAGCTGGTGGGCCAGCGCTGTCCAGCTACGGGCGATATTCGTAAGTACGGAGCACCGACGGGCAGAAATACGCCTCTCGTTTGCTCGGGCTTTGTATTCGGCAGCATATTCTCGGCACTGGTCGGGGGTTGGCACTGCTGTTGCTCCTGTGATGAAGCCCAGCTTACGTCCAGCGACCAGAACAGATTTGAAGCAGATCAAACTAGGCCACTGTCAAATCGGGGTTTTGCCGCCAGGTTGAAACCGGTCAGCACTCACTCCGCATGAGAGCAGTTGGGCAACCTCCAGCTAACCGCCAAGAGGCGACATCAAAGCGCCATCAACTCGGGCTCATCGCTTCTCGGCGGCCGCAATGGACTGTTGACCCATGCTTGAAAGTCCGGGACCTGCATTGGGTCAATGTCGTCACATTCGATGCAAGAAAACTGCGACCGCCTGCTTTTTGCGATCACGAAGTGCATCAGCTTGCCGCATTTCGGGCAGATCCGGCGCGAGGAGTTTTTGGGCATGGGCTCTCAGGCGTCGAACTTCGCGAGGGCCAGACGGTTTAGCAATTCGAGCCGCCGCTGAGTGCTTCCGTCAAAGCGTAGTAGTGCTTCGTCTCGAAGCAAGGAGAAGGCTCGGGAGACGGTTTCCAACGTGATTCCAAGATAGTCGGCGATGTCTCGCCGGTTCATTGGGAGTAGCATCATCTTGGGATGATTTAGCCGTTCATCCATTTCAAGAAGGAATGCGGCAACTCTCTCCAAGGCAGTCTTCCGCCCCAAGAGAAGCATGTGATCTTCAGCGTGCTTGAGATTCTGTGTAACAAAGCAGATGAGGTTCGTTGTGCTGCCCGCTCGATTTTGCATGGCGTCGAGGATGCTGCCTCGCTTCATAATGCGAACATGAGTTTCGCCGAGAGCATCAGCGCTAAAGCGGTGGAAAACTGCGTTCTCAAATCCAAACATGTCACCCCGCAGATGAAACGCATTGATCTGGCGGCGACCATCTAAGAGCATCTTGTAGGTTCGCACCGCCCCAGATCTAATTTGGTAAACGTATTCTGCGTCCTCACCTTCACCAAAAATCTCGGTACCTCTGGGATACTTGAACTCGCTGCAGAAGACGTGCTTGCCAGCGAGAGCGGCGAGGTGACCGTCAATAGCCTGGCGGGTAGCTGCGTTCGCATTTACTAGCACGGTTCAACCCTCCCTGTTCTTACTTGGCAAAAAGCTAAGCACGGAGGGACTTGCCCAGATTTGATCCAGCGCAACTTGGGTTGGACCCACGCAATCAGCCGGAGGTGTTTCTCAAGGCTGGCCGCATAATGCGGACAAAAGGAAGCCGCCAGCCCTTGGGGAAGCCAGCGGCTTGGGTGGGGTCGCGTAGTGGGGACTACGCAACGTCTCCTCTATATCCCGCGAACGTACCGCATATTGATCAGGATCAAGCGGACAAAGTTGGATGTACGCCCCCTATGGGTCAACAGCGGTCCGCGACCGACTGCGCGCGGCAGCTTAGCTACGGGCCGGAAGCGGACGACCACGGTTCGCCTGATGAAGCGTCCGACTAAGCCCCGTAAAATTGCGGAGTGCTCCTGCGCCTTGGGCAGCGGCGTACCGGAGCGAGAGATGAAATGTCTCGGGAATTGGCTTTTGCCGGAAAGCGACAACAAACTTCAATCAATCTCAACGAGGTGGACGTACTTTTACAGAGCATTCGATTTTATGTTCCCGTTTGGCAGGTATTCTGATGCGCTTCTCCAACATTTCTATCCGCAACAAGGTTGCCTCAGCCTTCGCTATCGTTCTCCTCACGGCTCTTGGACTTGGCGGCTTCGCTGTCGACCGCCTGGCGACTGTGAATGGCTCTGCGGCCGAAGTTCGCGACAATTGGTTGCCCGCGACAGGTTGGTTGGGGGTACTGTCCAAAACGGCAGAGCAACTCCGTGCTCGTCAAGGGCAACTGATCCTCTCGACAAGCCCGGCCGATGTCACTCGGTTGGAAAAGTTGCTGGGAGAGACGCTCCAGGAGTTTGACGCGAACTGGCGCAAGTACGAACCGACTGTGACCACCCCGGCTGAGCTAGCGATCGTCGAGCCGCTCAAGAAGGCTTGGACGACCTACCTGGAAGATAGCAAGGTGCTCCCCGACCTCGCGAAGAAAAGTCGGAACGAGGCCACGCAGTTGTACCTGGGTAAGCTGAGTGAGGAGTTTGGCGCAGTGCGCAAAGGCTTCGCGCAGGACCTCGCGTTCAATGTGGACGAAGGTAAGAAAGAGGCAGACAAGGGCGCGGAAGTCTACCGCTCCGCGCGTATTTTGATTTTTGTGACACTCGCGCTGGCCGCGACCTTGTGTACCCTTATGGGTCTTTTGATTACCGCGAGTGTTGCGAAGCCTATCACAGCAATGACCGAGATCATGAGGCGGCTCGCCGGTGGTGACAGAACGGTCGCCGTCGCGGGCGCGGACCGGAAGGACGAGATCGGAAAGATGGCCAGCGCGGTGCTGGTGTTCAAGGAGAATGCAATCGAGACCGAGCGGCTGCGGGCCGAACAAGCAGAGGCGGAGAAGTTCGCCGCCGAGCAGCGCAAGCGCGACATGCACAAGCTGGCCGACGATTTCGAAGGCGCTGTTGGAGAGATTGTCGAGACCGTCTCCTCAGCATCGACAGAACTTGAGGCATCTGCCTCGACCCTGACCACCACCGCTGAGCGCTCGCAGGAGCTGACGACGATGGTCGCAGCCGCCTCGGAAGAAGCCTCCACCAATGTTCAAGCGGTCGCTTCGGCAAGCGAGGAGCTGTCATCTTCCATCAACGAGATCAGTCGGCAAGTTCAGGAGTCGGCTCGGGTCGCAGCCGACGCCGTCCAGCAGGCGCGCGCCACCAACGATCGGGTTGGCGCGCTCTCGAAAGCTGCATCCCGGATCGGGGACGTCGTTGAGTTGATCAACACCATCGCGGGGCAAACCAATCTGCTCGCGCTGAATGCGACTATCGAGGCGGCCCGCGCAGGCGACGCCGGACGCGGCTTTGCCGTCGTGGCCTCGGAGGTCAAAGCTCTTGCTGAGCAGACCGCAAAGGCAACCGGCGAGATCGGTCAGCAGATCACATCTATTCAGGGAGCGACTGAGGAGTCGGTCGTGGCGATCCGGCAAATCAGCGCAACGATCGAGCGGCTCTCGGAAATCTCGTCAACCATCGCCGCAGCCGTAGAAGAACAAGGCGCGGCGACACAGGAAATCTCCCGTAACGTGCAGCAGGCTGCCCAGGGTACGCACGAAGTTTCGGCCAACATTACCGACGTGCAGCGGGGCGCGAGCGAAACGGGGTCGGCGTCGTCCCAAGTGTTGTCGGCTGCTCAATCCCTGTCGCAGGACAGCAACTGTCTGAGGCTGGAAGTTGGGAAGTTTCTAAGCTCCGTTCGGACCGCTTGATGAAGCGACAATAGCAGTGTTGATCCTTAGATAAAGTTGGAGTGAAGAGTTCCTGCCCTGGAACACATCAGGGCTAAGATGCAGTATCGACCTTCGGCGAATTTCTTTGGCGCTTAGAATCATAATACCTCCCTTCGTCAGTTTACACCGGGGGAGAGAAGGTCATCGTGCGAGCGTTAGGCGTTGGGTTTGTTCGTTTCGGTTTCTTGTTGGTTGGCTTTGTATCCGTGAGTTCTCCGGAGCTGCGCGCCCTACCGAGCAATCAGGGTTGGGTGTCTACCTACGTATTTGCGCATGGCGGATGCAAGTCACACCGGGACTTGTTCCAAGGCTTCATCCTAAATCGGGGAGCCTCACGAAACCTACTCGGTCGGTCAGCCACTGACTGGAACGAAGCGGATGCTGCCGAAGCACTGCGCGTCTACAAGGAATGCGACGCTTTGTTTATTGCCCAAGGGCAAAGTGGAGATTCCCGGCAGCAGCTTATGGCAAGAATGTATGCGGCGAACGCTGCCACACAGGCCGTTGCTTTGCAGAGCGCGCTCTTAAATTTTGTTAGTACTGGTCTGGTCCAGCAAGGGCAGAGCCGCCTTGAGGAGGAGGCCAGGTTAGCGCAATCCAGAACTGACGCCCAAAGAAAGTTGGACGAAGAAAGTCGAAAAGCTCAGTTCCAACGGGACAAACTCTCGGAACAGTCCAAGATTGACCAAGAAGCGGCTGAAGAAGCCGCTCGAAGAGCAAATGAAGAGGCTCCAAAGATAGCTCAAGTTACGAAACAAGCCGAAGAGGCGCGCGCCGCGCGAGAGGCCGCTGAGGCTCGTTTGGCGGAAGTGCGAAGTCAGATCGTCGCCGAGAACGCCAAAGGAGCGACCGAAATGGCGAAGCGGCAATCGATCGAAGCAGCGCAGCAGGCGGAGCAACGAAAACAAGCCGAGCAGGAAGAGGATGTTAGACTCTCGCGGAAGTGCCAGGTGACCCTTGAAAGATTCAACCAAGCCCGGTTCGGAATGCAACTTCGGGAAGTTGAGCGGCTCTTCGGATGCAAGGGGAGCCAGACGACCGGGACGCGAATCCCCGGATATGGGGTGGTTTCCACGTATTCCTGGGAAGGGACCGCTTTCCCCTCTACCGTCACCGCGACTTTCCGCAACTCAAGCTTAGAGTCCAAGGCCCAGGTGGGTCTGGACTAAATGCGTCGCAGATCATGGAACTTCGACGATCGAATGAGATCTAGGCCGTCATCGAAAAAGAGACTTCGACTTGACCAACGACGAAAACAGCATCGAAGATGCAAGCTGGGTTGGAACACTCACGCTCATCATCAACGAGTTCCGAAAGATTAGCCCTGACATCACCGCGAACCAGATGCTGGTTCTACTTCAAGCTGGCGCGAAGCCGGGCATAACTCAGAAAGAGCTGTCCTTGGTTTGCGGAGTGGCAGACGGGACCGTCTCGCGCATCTGCGCACTTATGTCCGATCGTGGACACCAAGGCCGTGAGGGACTGAACGTCTTGAGCATCGACCCAATCCCGGGCGACTTTCGGTCAAAGGGTCAAAAATTGATTGGCGCGGGCAAGAATATGTACGCAAAAGTCCGCAATCTAATGACCTCGAAATGAGCGGGAGCTTCAACACTTCAAGGGCACGGCCGAGGCGCGGCTCGCGTGCGTCGTCTTCAGCGTCGGAATGGCTTACTGCCGGAGCAGCTTCGCGATGCCGCACCAGCACCGAACAGCAGCGCGCCAATGGCCGTCCCGCCGGTGGGGAAGAACGATAGCGTCCGACCATCGTTTGCGGTCAAGGTGCGATGCTCTGCGGCGAACCGGCGGACTTCAACCTGTCTCTCCGCGATGCGCGCGATCTGCTCTTGCCGCTGCGTGGTCACAGTCGCTCCCCGTTCTGCCGTCCACGGTTATTGAAGAAAACTGCGATTGAGCGAAAATGATTTTCCGTGTACCTGCCGATGTTCGCAAGCATGGCCTTTGCTCGACTGCTATCGTTCACCCGGACGCGCTCGACATCAAGGGCTACGAGCGGGCCAAGCCGCGCCTCAAGCCACTCGCGAAGGGCAGCCTCGCCGCCGGGCAGGATGCCGGGCAGATAGAGGCCCTCATTCGGCTTCATTCCCCGGCCCGCCTTCCGATAGGAGACTCTCCGGAGGGGGGAGGTGAGCCCCAAATCCCTAAGAGGATTACTATTTAAGGAAGTGGGGCTCACCTTCCGAACTTCCTCAGCCTCACGCTTAGTTACGCCGAAGGCATCTCTCGCATCATCCTTGCTGAAAAGGACAGTGCCTTCGGCCATCATGTCGGCTTCTGCACCAGGGCGGACGGCATCCCACTCGACAACCTCGTCCACCGTGATCGGTAGAACCACATCCCCCACGATATCGAGGAAGCAGGGCTCGGTGCGCCGGTGCGGCCTCAATCGACCGACGGCCTGCTCAAGCTCGTCCTCCGTGACGCCACGACGGACGGCCTCGGCGAACGGGTCGGGGTGACACTCAACGATGGAGGCGGCGGCCGGACCGTCGGTCATCCGAATGCCGCCAGTCCGCTTTCGGTAGAACTCACCGATAGGCTTGACCGGGTATCCGGCAAACACGCTCGCGCGCGCCTCGATCTTGTCCGGGGGCAGCCACCACCGGCCTATGACGACCAGTCCGGCCACCGTTTCGAAATCGTTCAGGCCCGACGTGGCGCCGAAATGCATCCACGACACATTCGCCGGCGCCTGACTGGCGAACCGCTCTTCGAGGCCAAGATAGGAAATGACGCCAAGGCGCGCCGGAGCGATCAGGGCGGCCCGCTGCGCGATATAACGGAGGATATCCCGCTCATTGCGCGGATGCGGCTTAGCCTTCTCGCCGACCCCAAGGGCGCCCATCGATACGGGTGCGCCAGTGACCTGCCGAACGTGGACGTGGTCTGGCCATTGGATGGTGATGTCGGCCTTCACGTTGGCGGCGACCGGAATGCCAGCGACTTCGTCCCCAAGCACGGCTGCGTGCAAAATCTCCCGCGTCGTGAGAGTTGCATCCAGCGCGAGCACCGGCGCCCACCATGACGGATCGAACGGGCGCAGCGGCGTCAGCGTGAACGCGCGGCCCGTAACGCTGATCCGTCCCGACTGCCCATGGTCGAACGCAAGGAAGAGCGCGATTTCGTTCCAGAGCGCGCCAACATCTCGCGCCAACCGGTTCCGAGGGCCGTGCTTGTGGAGCGCGAGATTGAGTCCAGACTCCTTCATGCCCGGTTGCAGAACTTCCGGCCGGACGCGCCGCTGCTCCAAGGTCGCGGCCCGCAGGGCGGTATGCGAAAAAATGCGGTGATCCTCATCTTCGAGCACCGCGCGGGACAAGGGCCCGTCGCCGTTCGTCTTTGCCACCGCCAGCAGCTTCGCGCGCATGCCGATCAGAAAATCGTGTTCCTCGTCGCTGCAAAGTTCGATCTTCGCGCGCCAAAGCTCGGTCACATCGATCGTGGTTGCATCGCCAACAGCATTGTCGTGGAACTTCTCGTCGATCACAAGGCCATCCAGCTCGGGCAGGAAGTCCGGCTTTGCGTAGAGGAGCGATGCGGACGTAATGATCCAAAGGTCCGGCTTGGCCTCGCGCTGGCGCTCGTGCCCGCAGTCGGTGGCGAATGGACATTGGACCAGGGGCCCATCGATCCGGCGCATGCAGACAGCAGGCCTGACACTGACGCCCAACGCAATGGCCGCAGCAGCAGCCGGCAGGTTCCGACACATGGTGTGATCCGGCGCATCGGGGTCCGCCTGTTCGCGACCACGATAGACCTGCGCTTTGATGCCAAGGCTCTTTAGGTTGAGCGCGATCTTTTCACCGAGGTCGATTCGAGGAACGACGTAGGCCAGGCGCCATCCGCGCCTGGTCCACGCGGCAACATTCCGCGCGGCTTGGTGTGACTTGCCGCCGCCAGCATCGATCTTCACACCCCAAACGGGCGGCTTTTGGTGGATCAGCGGCGACTTGAGGCGGGCCTGGTTGCGATAGATGCGCCACGCCTTCATCTGCGCTTCGAAATCGTCCAGAGCGCCGCGCAGTTCCGTCGTGGCGTCGGCAAGCGGGACGGCGCGGTCGGGATAGGTCGGCGAGAGCAAGCGGGACTTGGTTGAGCCCAGAAGGATCAGGCGCTCTTCCGGCAGTCCGAGTTGCTGGCGTAGCCATGCCGCCGCAGCTGGGTAAGGAATGCGCTGCGCCTTGGCGACGACCTTGATAGGCGTGAAGGTCTCCATGGTGCCGAAGTCAACGATCCCGTCCGGGTGAAAGGACAGGTTCGGTTGGCGGCGAGCCTCAGAGCGGCCCGAGCCTGAGCCACGCCATGGCGCGACTGCGCGATAGCCAACGCCATTCGGGCGGGTCTTTGGCAAACCCAGCGCAGGAACCCACGCATGCAGGTTCGCGAGCGCCACCGTATTCACGTCGTCGTGCCAAAGCAGGTCCTGGGCCGTATCGCCTCGCGCGGGCCGTTCAACGGCCGCGCCACGCGGCTGCCGCTCGGGTGCGTCCCATCCGTATGCGCTAAGCACGTCCTCCATCGCCGCGACATGCGCGCTAGTGATCTCGGGAAGGTCACTGAGCGGCGTATCGAGCAACGTCCGCTCGGTGGTCCACTCATAGGGCCGACCGATGTCGGGATGCACAGTCGGGGGAAGCACCGTCTGCTTTCCGCCGCTCAGGAAGTCGAGCAAGCCGCGCTTCTCGGTGGTGCGGTAGTTCTTCGACGGCAGCGGCTCGGCGGCACGATAGAACGCGGTCACGCCCTTCCGGCCGCGTTTCGCGACCGTGTGGGGCGGCAACACCGCGAAGATGGGGTCAATCAGGGAGTCGTCGTCAACGTCCACCGCAACGAATCCACCGAAGCCGCAAGCGAGGCCGACCCCGGCATCCGGCCACCTTGACCAATGCTCGATAATCTTGAGATGGGCCTGCCGTTCGCCGAACACCTGCCAGTTTTTGAGGCGATACCACTCCGGCTCACCGTCGCGGCCGACTTCGAGTCTGCCGGGCTCCTTTCCTCTCGGATTCCAATCGCGTTCGCCCCACGGCGCGATCGGCAACGGCGAATAGCCGCGCTCGATCAGCACCGGGGCGGTCAGGGCAAAGGGGGAAGCCACTGATCACTCCCAGATGCAGAGAATGTGACGCCACAACGGGCGGTGCGGACTCGTCCAGAAGTCGCGTGACGCCTCTTGGATTTCCGCGAGCGAGACAAGCCGCCTCAGGCTCGGTTGCGCGGTATTGCGGAAGAAGACACTACCGTCTTCAAATACGCGCATCTCGTACTCGCGAGGCGAGACGGTGCGGAGGTATCGTTCATGCTGACGCGCCGCTGCGAGAACGGTGTCGGCATTGATCGGAGGGGGATTGTAGCTGGCCCGCCGGACGGCGAGAGTCGGATATTGAGAAGTCACTGTCAGGGTCTCCAAGCTTTCCAAAGCCGTTCGCGCTCCAACGCGGCGGCTTTGTCGTTTTTCAGGCTATGCGACAGCAACACGCCGCGCTTCGAGCCATAGGTCCACGTCCGATCGGCGATAACGCACGGCGCCCCCGGGAAGGCGGAACCAAGCCGGGCCGGTGCCTTCACGGCGATACCGCTGCAACGTCGGTCGCGACACTCCAAGTTCTGCCATGAGGTCATCTTGAAACATCAGCGTTGAGTTCGACATTGGGGGCTCCCAAAGGTGCGGGAGCTCAAAGGAGCATTGCTGCACATCGATGAACAGGTAACTTGAGTGCGGATTCCGGTCGATGTCGCCCAGGATTCCGAGATGATCTCGCCCACCATTCCGATTTGAAGTCGCCCACCCGTTCCGAGATGATGTCGCCCACCATTCCGGGATGATGTCGCCCGGGTGACGAGGCCTCTTCTGGCTCCCATAGGATGAACCCTTTCGGCTTTGCGAAGGGGACCCTGGATGCCGACGGAGAGGCTTGCGATGCGCCGTGTGCGCGATGTGATCAGAAT
>NZ_JBVVPS010000063.1:0-14195 GCF_055811355.1 Bradyrhizobium sp. WSM4873
CTCTCTCCGTTCCCTCCCCCCTTGTGGGGGAGGGGCAGGGAGGGGGGGGGTGCCACACGGGGATTTTTTCGGTCGCGCACCGACCAGTGCATCGTCGGCAACGAGTACCTTTTCCTGGGCTACCCCTCTCCCTAGCCCTCCCCCACAAGGGGGGAGGGAACGCACCTTTCTCGCGGCGCTAGATGAGTCTCATTCCATCAGGCATTAGGCCGCCTGCCGCAGCGGGGTCCAGGCGAACTCCGGATAGTAAGTGTCCATCATCCGATCGACATAAGCGGTGAGGTTCGGAAATCCTTCGGCGCGACTGCGCAGGGCGGATTCGAAGAACGGCGTCAGGATCCCGGCGAGTGCACCGAAGGCGGTGGCATCGACGCCGCAGGGCTTGTTGCCCATCAGATAGGACTTGTCGCCGAGCTGCACCGAGAGCGCAAAAAGCGAGCGCACGGCGAGATCGACGTCGTCATCGGGCGCGTGCCGTCCGAGCCCGGAGAGCAAATAGTTCTCGGCGACGCGGAATTGCGCATCCTCGCGCAACTTCTCGCGATTATGCTCCGGCGCGCCGTCGAAGAAATGCGCAGGCCCCTTGGCGAAGTTGACCGGGTCGACCCAGCGCGCCCCGACCAGCGCAAAATAAACGTGATGCTCGATCATGCGCTCGAATGCCCAAGCCTGCGCGCGCTCGGCAAGCGACAGACCGGCGTCGAAATCGAAGCCGTAGCGGCGCTCGATATGGGCGCGGATGAAGGTGGAATCGGCCACCGCCTCTCCGCCATCGTCGATGAAAGGCAGCTGCCCTTTGGGAGAGGCGGGCGGCATCGCCCGCTCCTTCCGGTACGGCAAGCCCGCCATCTTGAGCTGCACCTCCGTCTTGGTGACGAAGGGGCTGATTTCCGGCAGGCCGAAGCCGGCGCCAAAGCCATAAAGCGTGATCATGAAGGCTCTCCTGAAACGACCGAAAGAGTTGAGGGAACTTAGCCGCGGGCTGCTGCCACCATGGTGGCAGCAGCCGTGATATCTTCTGCGAAACGGGCCCCCCGCCAGGCGCGGGCCATGACATGACGGACCAGCGCGTCCGCGGCCTGGACCAGGAAGCGAGCCACCACGGTCGCGAGCGCAAGGCGAAGGTCGAGGACCATGAGATCAAGGGATACGAGGCGGCCGAACGCCCATACGGACCAAGCTCGGACTCGCAAACGCAGGACTTGCGATCGCAGGACTTGCAAAGGCGGGACTCGTAGAGGCTGGCTCCGCCACAGCGCAGTGGCCGAGCCGAAATGAGTTGGAATGATCATGGACAAATCCTCTTCAGTCGACGTGTTGACCCGGTATAGAACTCCCCTGCTGCCAACATCCTGTCAGCAGCCGCGCGCCACCCTCTGAAAACCAGCGACAAGAGACCCGTCATGAGACGCGCCGACCGGCTGTTTCAAATCATCCAGGTGCTGAGGCGCACGCGTAAGCCGCTGACGGCGGACGCCATCGCGGCCGAGCTCGAGACCTCGAAGCGCACGATCTATCGCGACATCGCCACGCTGATCGGCCAGCGCGTGCCGATCCGCGGTGAAGCCGGCATGGGGTACATCCTGGAAAAGGGTTTTGACCTGCCGCCCTTGATGCTGACACCCGACGAGATCGAGGCGGCGGTGCTGGGCGCGCAATGGGTCGCCGGCCATGCCGATCCCGCGCTGGCGCGCGCGGCTGAAGACTTGATGGCCAAGATCGCCGACACTGTCCCTGAGCGCCTGCGTCCCTTCGTGCTGGAGCCGGCAAGCCGGGCCCGGCCGAGCTGGAACAGGGAACCGGACCGCCTGGACATGGCACGCACGCGCACCCAGATCCACGAAGGCAAGAAGATCATGCTGCGCTATCGCGACGAGCAGGGCCGCGCCAGCGAGCGCATGATCTGGCCGATTTCGATCGGCTATCTCGAAGCCGTGCGCCTGCTCGCGGCCTGGTGCGAGCTGCGCGGCGATTTCCGCAGCTTCCGCACCGACCGCGTGGTGGATGCGAGCTATCCCGACGAGAGATATCCTGAAAGGCGCGACGTGCTGCGCGCGAAATGGCGGCAGAGCCTGGTCTGGGGCCCGCCCAAGGATACGTGAAGGACACGTGACGATGGATGAGAACGCCCCCATCGACCTGTCGAGCTGTTGCCAGAGTTGCGGCGCCTGCTGCGGCTATTCGGCGAACTGGCCGCGCTTCTCGATCGAGAGCGACGAGGAGCTCGCCGCGATTCCCGAAGCGCTCGTCAACGCGCGCCAATCCGGCATGCGCTGCGAAGGCGATCGCTGTTCGGCGTTGCAGGGGGACATCGGAAAAGCGACCGCGTGCGGCATCTACGCAGTGCGGCCGGAGGTGTGCCGCACGTGCATGCCGGGCGATGCCGAATGCGCGATGGCGCGACGGAAATTCGGGCTGCCGATTATCGCGAGCGTTTAGGCTGGGACGGCTTCGCTGATCTCGTCGTCGATCTCGTCGTCCAGCGGCGCGAGCACCGAGAGCGGCTTGGTCGACAGCGTGATCGGCTTGCGGCCACCGGACAGCGACGGCGACGATTTCGCCGCGCCTTCGCGCGCAAGCGCGTAGAGCGTCGAACCGACACGGCCGCCGTTCTCGATCAGGTCGCGCTCATTACAGCTGCCGGCGATCGCGACCGCCAGCGAGTGCAGATGGCTGCGGCGATAGCAGAACAGCGCCAGCCTGGCGCGCGCGTCAGGGGAAACACTTTCAACCAGCCTCGGCAGGCCACTCTCGCTGGCGCGGTACATCTCGCCAAGGAGCTCGTCGCGGACCGGGCAGAAATCGCTTTCAAAGGTATCGCGGCTTGAAAACATTGCAGTTCTCCCTCGTGGGGGAAGATGCAGTGCAATTCTCTAATGAAAGGTTAACCACGCTGCCCGGTAGTCACCCGGGGTGCTTGCACGTGGGCCACGAATCAATGGGCTGGAAAGGGTTTTCTCTGTGGCCATCCTTCGAGACGCCCGCCTTCGGCGGGCCCTCAGGATGAGGTCTGCTTCTGCTGAAAGACTCACCCCTCATGGTGAGGAGGCGCAAAGCGCCGTCTCGAATCATGCAGGCCCGGCCGCCACTCCACCAGGGCCGCCGTCCCTCAGTTCGCCGCCATGAAGATGGAGAGGCCGAAGCCGGTCAGATGGTGCAGGGCCTGGTCGACACCGATCAGCGTCCAGAACCAGGGATGCGCAAGATCGACGCCGAAATTGGCCGAGACGAGGCCCTTGGCGCGGTCGATCGTGATGTGGATCACGAAGTCGATCAACGCCACAAACCAGAATTTCGGCGCCACGATCAGGATCAGCGGCAGCGCAACCGCAAGGTGAACCAGGCAGTGCACCAGGAGCGGCAGGGCCCAGCCGTGCTTCTGGTCCTTGCCGTGGGCCATCCAGGCGGTCTGGAGGACGAAATCGGCGATGATGTGCTTGAACGTCAGCAGCAACATCCAACCAATGAGGGCTTCGACCGGAACCGCCGATGACAGGGGTGGAAACGACAAGGCGCCCTCGTTGACGTGACAAGAAGAATTGGAGCGTTCAGCGCAATCTCTTCCTGGACCGGTCAAATCGCCGGGACTTGCGATTTATGACATCTCCCGCGACGGAATGCAGCCGGGGGGAACCGGAAAATCGCCAACTGTGGCTAACTGGTGATAGGATGACCAATCGCCAGGGCCGGGTTGAGTAAGGTTACCTTCGGCTCGGAATTTGCATTCCGCGGCCTGCGCGCTATCATCGTCAGCAGAGAATATCGTTCTTTTTTCAGACGTTTACGAATTGCAGGGCGACCGCAGCGATCACATCCGCAAGCCGCCCGCCACCGGAAGCATAAGGCCAGAGTGCTGCCATGAGTACTGAGGGCCCGACCTCATCGCCGATCGAGCCACCGCCCCGGCGCCCCAAGGTGATCAAGACCAACCAGCAGCAGGTCTTTCTCTACGTCGTGCTGACCCTGCTGTTGTCGCTTGCCACCGTCTGGGGCGGTCGCATGCTGGTGCACAATTCGGAGACGCTGACCTTTGCCGTCGGCACCCCCAACAGCGACGAGGCCCTGTTCGCAGCCAAGCTCGCCGCCGTCCTGAAGAACAACGCCTCGCGCTTCCGGATCAGAATCGTCAACAACGCCGACAACGCCAAGGCGATCGCCCAGTTCGACCGCAAGCAGGCCGACCTCGCGGTGCTGCGCACCGACGCCAAGGTGCCGCTGCGGGCACGCACGCTCGCGATCCTCGAGCACGATCTCGTGCTGCTGCTCGGGCCCGGAAACAAGAAGATCAAGTCGCTCGCCGAACTGAAGAAGAAGAAGGTGGCCGTCCTGGCCGAGAACGAATCCGCGCTCGCCTTCGTCCGCGGCATCCTCGACATTCCCGACGGCGCGGACGCAGCGAAAATCCAGATGGCGCCGCCGGGCGCAACGCTCGACAAGCTGTTCGCGCCGGCAAGCGGCTTTGGCGCGGTCGTCGCCATCGTCCACGCCTCCAGGGCGGTGCGAGACAAGGCGTATGAGCAGGTCGCCAGGCGCGGCGGCTTCACGCTGAACGCGATTGACGAGGCGAAGGCGCTGGCGCGCAAGATCCCTGGCATTTCCAACGAGACGCTGACTGCTGGCACGCTGTCTGCATCGCCGGAAATTCCCGACGACGATCTCGACACGATCGGGCTCGAATGGTTGCTGGTCGCCCAATCCAGGATGTCGCCGACGGCGGCCGGGGAGCTCGCGCGCACCGTCTACGAGAACAAGTCCGCGCTCGGGCTCGACGGCGGCTTTGCCAGCAGAATCGAGCCCGCCTCCGTCGAGAAGGACGCCTTCGTGATGGCGCATCAAGGGGCGGCCGACTACATCAATGACGACACCAAGTCGTTCATGGATAAGTACAGCGACCTGATGTATCTGGGCGCTGCCGCGCTCAGCGTTATCGGCTCGATCTTCGCCGCGATCTACGCCAAGATCACCCGGATCGCGCCGGAGAAGGCCAGCGAGCTCTCCACCGCCATTCTCGACATCGGCGAGCGGATCGAACACGCGCATTCGCTCGACCAGCTCGAATGCCTCCAGGACGAGCTGGAAGGCATCTTGCGCGGCGCGGTCATCGGCTTGCGAGACGGCACGATCAGTACCGACGGGCTCGACACCTTCAAGCTCGGCTACGAATTCGTCCGCGACGAGATCGGCATGCGCCGCGACTACCTCAAGCGCCATGCGGGCGAGAGCGATAAGACCGCGCACGATGTGGCCCCTGCCCAGCACGACGAAAGTAATAGCGTGGTGGTGAAGACAGCTCAGAGTGCCTGACCTATCGGTTTGAGTATCGGCGGCAACGCCTGGCCGGCACGTCTGCGAACGACCGGGGACCCTGGTCCGGGAACCGTCCCCGTCCACAACCGTTTGCTCCCGAATACAACCGGAGACCGCGCCATGCGTGCACTCCTCATCATCTTCCTGCTGGGAATGTTGGCCGCGGTTGGCTATTTCGCTTACTCCGCGATGGCGGTCGAGGGCGAGCCGATTCCGACGGAGGGCTATGTGGCGCTGGCGCTGGGGGCCGGGTTTTCCGTTCTTGTCGGCATCGGCTTGATGGTGCTGCTGTTCTTCAGCAGCCGTCGCGGCTACGACGAACCGCCGCATTTCAAGTAGCGGCACGTGGCCCGCAGCCGCGCCCGTCGTTGACGGCCTCGGCCCGGGCAGGCACTTTGGCACCGAGGTTCCAGCCGGGGACCGCAAAGACCAACCGAGCCGCCTTCCCGCATGTCCAAGCCGCTGATCTCCGCTCTGGCCCAGTTCGCGGCCGCCACGGCCGGCCGCAACATGACCAGGGCGGCCTATGTGGCCGTCGCCGTCGGCGTGCTCGCCATGGTGCTCCTGACGGTCAACCCGGCTTATGAGACGGCGCATCGCTGGGTCGATGCCCTGCTTTGGACCTGCCTCGTCTACTTCGTGTTCGAATGGGTGGTCCGGCTGCGCCATATGGCGCGACAGGGCCGCCTAGCACTCTACATGTCCTCCTCCGCCGGGCTGGTCGACGCGGTTGGAGCGTTGGCCGTGCCGGCCGCGCTGTTTCTGGGGATCGAGCCCAGGACGGCGTGGCTGCTCAGCGTGCTCTGGGTGCTGAAAGTGGTGCCGGGCATTCCCGGCCTGCGGCAGCTCCGCCGCGTGCTGGTGCTGGAATCGGGACCGCTGGTCAGCGTGCTCGTGATCTTCCTGATGGTGGTCTTCCTGGCCTCGGTCGCCGAATATTTCCTGGAGCGGGACGTGCAGCCCCAGACTTTCGGCAGCGTGCCGGCCGCGCTGTGGTGGGCCGTCGCAACCCTGACGACGACGGGCTATGGCGACGTCGTGCCGGTGACGCCGCTCGGCCGCATGGTGGCGGCGCTGGTGATGATCTCCGGCCTCGGCGTGTTCGGCCTCTGGACCGGTATCCTGGCAACCGGCTTTGCCGCGGAAACCCGGCGCGACAACTTCCTCAAGACCTGGGAATCCGTCAGCAAGGTGCCGTTCTTCGCGGCGCTTGGACCGGCAGCCATCGCCGACGTCACCCACATGCTGCGCACCATGGAGCTGCCGGCGCGTACCATGATCATCCGCAAGGGTGCGCAGGGCGACTGCATGTATTTCATCGCCGCCGGCGAGGTCGAGGTCGACCTGCCCGGCAAGAAGGTGCGGCTCGGCGACGGCGCCTTCTTCGGCGAGATGGCCTTGCTCGGCAACAATCTGCGCGGCGCCAATGTCTCGACCACCAAGGTGTCGCGGCTTCTTGTGCTCGACCTCGTCGACTTCCGCGTGCTGATGGCGCGGCATCCCGATCTCGCCGAGACCATCGATGCCGAGGCGAAGCGGCGCACGCTCGAAAACAAATAAATGGCGACAAGCAAATAAATGGAGACAAGAATGTCGGACATCACCGACGCAGCCACCGGC
Organism: Bradyrhizobium sp. WSM4873; assembly: GCF_055811355.1. NCBI lineage: Bacteria > Pseudomonadati > Pseudomonadota > Alphaproteobacteria > Hyphomicrobiales > Nitrobacteraceae > Bradyrhizobium > Bradyrhizobium sp. WSM4873. Next base: position 6,928 of record NZ_JBVVPS010000063.1, read on the forward strand.
CCGGTGCTCGAACTCGTTGGCGCACGCGCCACCATTCGCCTCAACCGTCCCAAACATCTCAACCGGCTCCAGGCCGAGGACCTCGGCGAACTGGTCAAACTGTTCGATCGGGTCGAGGCCGATCCTGATATCCGCGTGCTGGTGCTGACCGGCACCGGGCGCGCCTTCTCCGCGGGCTATGACCTCAACTCCGTTGCCGAGCGCGCGGTCAGCGCGAGCGAACAGCAGAGCGCGGGCTCCGCCTTCGAGGTGGTCGTCAACCGGCTGGAGGATCTCGGCGTCCCCACGATCTGCCGGCTCAATGGCGGCGTCTATGGCGGCGCGACCGACCTCGCGCTCGCCTGCGACTTCCGCATCGGCGTCGATACCGCGGAGATGTTCATGCCCGCAGCACGCCTCGGGCTGCACTACTACAGCAGCGGCATCAAGCGTTACGTGACGCGGCTCGGCGTCGACAATGCGAAGAAGCTGTTCCTGACCGCGCAAAAGATCAGCGCGCCGGAGATGCTGCGGATCGGCTATCTCACCGATATGGTGGCGGTCGAGTTTCTGGATGAGGAGGTCGACAAGCTCGCTGCGATTCTCGCCAGCAACGCGCCGCAGGTGATGCGCGGCATGAAGCGCGCGATCAACGAATTCGCCCGCGGCGAATTGGACGAGCAAGCCGCCGACCAGCGCCACCGCGACAGCATGCGCGGCGACGAGATCAAGGAAGGCATCAAGGCCTTCGCGGAGAAGCGGCCGCCGCGGTTTTGAGGGGGCGGAGCTGCAGCCGCCGTTCCTCGGTGTCGTCCCGGCGAAGGCCGGGACCTATACTCCCAAGGAAGAAGTTGTAGGGCGAACTGGTAACTCCGGGTTTTCGCAAAACGTAATCCTGTGGTTATGAGTCCCGGCCTTCGCCGGGACGACACTGAATTTCAGGTACGCACCGCTCGTTCACCGATACATGCCCGCTCACGGTCCAGCCGCCGCGGCATGCTGCGCCGCCATCTCGGCATCGGCCGCAGTGATCCGCTGGAACGCCGGCCGCGCCGTCATCCGTTCGGCATAGCGGACGAACACATCCTTCTTCGGCACGATACCGAACATCATGGTCCAGCTGAACGCGACGCCCCACAGCACATCCGCGGCCGTCATGCGCTCGCCGAGCAGATACGGTCCCTTCGACAGCTGCGCCTCGAGCGCGCCGAGCATGGTGTCATAGTCGGCATACGGCGATTGCGTAATCGGTGCAGGCTCGCGCTGCATGAACTTGTCGATCAGGGCCGGTTCGAACGAGGCGCCGTAATAGGCGATCCAGCGCAGATATGGGCCGCGCAGGGCATCGTTCAGGGCGGGCGTCAGCCCGGCTTCCGGAAACAAATCGGCGAGATAGATGGTGATCGCGACCTGCTCGGTCACAAGCTGCCCGTGGTAGCCGATCGCCGGCACCTTGCCGAGCGGGTTGATGGCGAGATAGGCCGGCTGGCGCTGCTCGCCGGCCTTCATGTTGAGGACATGAAGATCATAAGGCGCCCCCAGTTCCTCAAGCAGCACCCGCGTGCCGGTGGCCCGGCTTTGCGGTGAATAATACAGCGTGATGCGGTTCGGATCGGTCATGGCGGTCTCCATCTGGCCGGCTGGCGATGGCCGTTGTAGCGGATCATACCTGACATCTTGTGTCAGGTATGATTTAAGGAATCATGCGCGCGAGCCGGATGCTGTCGATCCTCACCACCCTTCAGGCCAAGGGGCAGGTCAGCGCGCCCGAGCTCGCCGAGGCCTGCGAAGTCTCGGTGCGGACGATCTACCGCGACATCGACGCGCTCGCGGCGTCCGGCGTCCCTGTCTATGCCGACCGCGGTGCGGACGGCGGCTATCGCCTGCTCGACGGTTATCGCGTGCGGCTGAACGGTCTGTCGCAGAGCGAGGCGGAAGCGCTGTTCCTGGCGGGATTGCCGGGCCCGGCGGCGGCGTTCGGGCTGGATGCGGCGATGATTGCTGCACAGAACAAGCTGATGGCCGCGCTGCCCGCTAATTTGCGCGAAGACGCCGGACGGATGCAGGAGCGCTTTCACCTCGACGCGCCGGGCTGGTTCGGCGAGGCGGAAGAGCCAAAGCATCTGCGCACCATCGCCGCCGCGACCCTGCGCGGGACACTGATCAAGATCCGCTACCAGAGCTGGCGCGCCGAGAAGCAGCGCCGCGTCGCGCCACTCGGTCTCGTGCTGAAAGGGGGCAGCTGGTATCTCGCAGGTCTGGTCGACGGCAGCGTGCGAACCTATCGCGTCGCGCGCGTGCTCGACTGCACGGCGCTCGACGATCGCTGTGAGCGACCCGCCGGCTTCGATCTCGCCGCCTATTGGCGGGACGCAACGCTGCGTCTCGAGGCCGAGATGCATCCCAACGTCGCGATCGTCCGGCTGTCGCCCTTCGGCGTGAAACTGCTCGACGCACTGAGCCAGCCTTACGTCAGGGCGCGTACGCAGCTCGACGAGACCGCAGATGCAGACGGCTGGCGCATTGCCAGAGTGCCGACCGGCAAGACGTCGTGGCATGCCGCGGCCGAATTGTTGCGGCTCGGGCCAGAGGCCGAAGTGCTGGAGCCGGCCGATCTGCGCGAGAAGATGGCCGAGCTGACAGAGGCGATGGCTGTGCGCTATCGCGCGGCGCGGAAAACAGGACGGCGGCGCAACGCGCCGCGACCGACGAAACACTCCTGAAACACGATTCTCCCCTCCCCGCATGAACGCATCCGCGTTTCGGCTCGACCGAGATGCAGGGACACAACAACGGCCCTTTGCGCCATACTGGAGAATGAAGATGTTTCGTAAGCTTGCACTTGGTCTGATCGCTGCCGGCTCGCTCGGCGTTGCCGCTCTCGCCCCCACCGCCGCGTCGGCCCACGGCTTCCACCATCACTGGGGTCCCAGCTGGGGCTTTGGCGGGGTCTACGTCAACAGCGGCGTCAACAATTGTTATCAGGAGCGCGTCGTCCAGACCCGCCACGGCCTGCGCGTCCGCGTCGTGAACGTGTGCGCGTACGGGATCTACTGATATCTCGCATTCACGGCAAAGCCCCGATCGCACCGCGATCGGGGCCTTTGCGCGTCGAATTTTCTTCTCTTAGCAACCCTGTCGCTGCCGGCGAAACCAGGCCCAGGTCTCGCGCGTCGTCCTGATGTAGCCGCGGCCACGATGGACGATCTCGCCGTCGACGATTCCGTTCAGCTTTGGCAGGGCGTGGAACGGGATCGAGGGATAGGCGTGATGCTCGACATGGTAGGGCATGTTCCACGCAACCCATTTGACGATCGCGCCGGTGTAGGTGGTGCGCGTGTTCTGGAATGCGCTGCGGGTACGCTCGCAGCCGGTGTGCTCGGCGTAGAGATAGGGCCGCAGGAAGAACTGCCCAACGATCAGCGGCACGATCCAGACCCAGAGCAGCAGCGCCGACGAGAACCATAGCGACAGCACGAGCAGCAACGCATAAAGCGCGGCGTAGGCGCGCGCCTCGGCGACGATGATGGCGCGCCTGTTCTCGGGAATCCAGGGCACGATGACCTTGCCGGTGACGGCATGGCCGAGCATCAGCCGCAGGCGTCCGGCGACCTGAAGCACGCCGCTATAGGCGAGCGCGAGCTGGGTGTCGGATTTCGGTTTGACGCCAACGACCAGCTCCGGGTCCTTGTCCGGATCCTGGGTGTAGCGGTGATGGTCCCAGTGGAACAGGCAGTAATATTCGTAAGGCAATCCGATGATGAAGCCTGAGAGATAGCCGACGGCGAGATTGAGGCCGCGGCTTTTGAACGCGGTCTTGTGCGCGGTCTCGTGCACGGCCATGAACAGGAAGGCGACGAGATAGCCCTGCACCGCCATCAGCGGCAACGCCCAAAGGATACCCCAGGTCGAAGAGACCCTCCAGATCAGCGCGCCGACCAATACGACCAGGCCGTAATGGCTGAGGCTTTGCGCGGCGCCCCTGAGGTTGGAGCGCACCGACAATTCGCGCAGCATCGCCGGCGCCAGCGGCTTCAGGCGATGGCCGGACTCTGAAATCGTTGCGTCGCTCATGATCGGATGCCTGTCCTACTTGCCGAGAAGCTCCGCGATCTCGGCCTTGATAAAGGCCTGATCGCGCGGATTGTTGACGGGGTTACCGGCGCGATGTCCGTGCAGCGACGGGATCGGATGCAGCACCGCAGAGCGCGCGTCGACCAGCCGGCCGAGTTCGTCCTCGTTGTCGCGGACGTCGAAATAGCGGTCGGTCGCACCGGGCATCAGCAGCATGTGGGCCGTGATCGCACCGAGCGCGCGATCGAAATCGCCGTTGAATGTGGCGCAGCGACTGATATCGCCGTTCTGCCAGATCCCGATCTGAGCCAGGAGATCGTTGGCATCGCGCCGGGCAAACGCCGCGTCCCAGGTGCGGACGAGATAGTCGTCGAGCGAGGTGAAGCCCGCTTCGCGCCAGATCTCGCCGCGATAGAAACCGTGCGACATCGCCCAACCCGCGTAGACGCGCCCCATGGCGCGATAGCCCGCGACGGGCTTCTCGACGAAGCGGCCGTCGCGGAAGGCGGGATCGGCGGTCAGCGCGGCCTTCACACTTTCCAGGAAGATGTAATTATAGGGCGCGCAGCGGGCACTGCCACAGACGACAGCCGCCCGCTCGACCATATCGGGATGCAGTGCCGCCCAGTGATAGGCCTGCATGCCGCCCATCGACCAGCCATAGACCAGGGCAAGCTTCGAGATACCGAACCCCTCGGCAAGCAGCCGATGCTGGACCGCGATGGCATCGTGATAGGTCACGATCGGGAATGGCGCGGCGGTATTCGACGGCGAGGACGACAGGCCGTTACCGAACAGGTTCGGGATCACGATGAAGTAGCGTGTTGGGTCGAGCACGCCGTCGGGGCCGATCAGCCACTCCGTGTCGGTGTGCTGCGCGCTGAACGAGGTCGGATAGAGAATGACATTGTCCTTGTCCGGACTGAGCGTGCCGTAGGTCTTGTAGGCGAGCTTGAGCGAAGGGACGACGGCCCCGGACCGGAGCGTGACGTCCCCGGCCTCGAAGATCTCGTAGTCGCGCCCTGCCGTCATGGACCGAATTCCCGCTCGCCGCGGCAAGCGCGCCGCGGAAACAGCGATGCATTGATCATGCCGGTCCCGCAGACGCATCGTCGCGTCACGCTCAATAACTGTACTTATAGTCCATTTATTATGGAGCGGCAAGATAAATCCGGTCGCGCGCCGGCTCAGGCGATGGCGGCCAGATAGCGCGCGACAGAGGCCGCGAATGCGGCCTTGGCGCCTGCGGCGATGTTGCGGCCCCACCAGGCACCGTGGACGCGCTCGAAGGCCAGGGGCTCGACGGCAGCCGCAATCTGTCGCACCGCGGCTGCGTTGAGCGGCATGTAGTTCGGATAAGAGTACATGAAGCTGACGAAACGGCGATCCATCGTCACCTGCGCGATATCGCCGGTGAGCAGCGCACCCCTTCCGTTCGCACCGCGCGCATGGTGCAGCATGGTGGCGCCGGCGAAATGACCGCCGGTGTGCAGCAGCAGCACATCGTCGGAGATGCGATGGCTCTCGCCGGTCCACTGCACGATCGAGGAATGCGGACGCGTTACCCATTGGCGATCATCGGCGTGCAGATAGACCGGCACCCCGCCGAACGCCTCGCTCCAATCGGCGAGCGCGCCATAGTAATGCGGATGCGAGATCGCGATCGCCTTCAACCCGCCGAGCGACCGAACATGCGCGATCGCGTCCGGCGTCGCCAGCGGTACGCAGTCCCACATCACCCAGCCGTCCGCGAGCGGCACCAGCAGCGCCCGCTGACCGATGGCAAAGCTTGGCTCGAGCGCGATGCCGGTCAGGCCGAGATCGTCGCGCCAGACGACGCGGTGACGCTCCGAGAGCGCCTCGCGCGTGAGAAAAGTCTGCCCCTTCCAGCCGACGTACTGCCGTTCGTCCTCGCAAATCGGGCAGGACGCGGGCGGATTTTCGCCACCCGGAAATTGCGCACCGCAGGTTTCGCAGGTCCAGAGAGGCATGCCGTACTCCCGACAGGGACGATCCAACGTCAATAAGGAATTGCTGGCCGTGACCGCAAGCCCCACCGACCGGGCAAAACCTGGAACCAACCCGAGCAGCGCCCGTTAAACTCTCGTCCGCGCCAGAACGATTGGCTGAAAGGATCATGTCCCACCCGCCGACTCACGGCTGAGACCACGTTTTGGTATCGATGACATCGCGGTCCCCCTCCTCGTCTCGTATCTGGCCCCTGTTCGCTCTCAACTTCTTCATGGCCGACATGCAGTCGGGCATCGGCCCCTTCGTCGGCGTATTTCTCCAGGAGCGCGGCTGGGCGAGCGGGTTGATCGGCACGGCGATGACGATCGGCAATGTCGCGGGCATGCTGATCACGACGCCGATCGGCGGCTTCATCGACGCGAGCCGCAACAAGCGGATGTGGGTCGTGATTCCCGGCATCTGCGTGGTGCTCGCGTCCGCGATCATCCTGATCTCGCAGAATTTCTGGGCGGTGACGTTCTCGCAGGTCGCACAATCGCTTGCGAGCGCCGCGATCGTGCCGGCGGTAACCGGCATCACGCTCGGCATCGCCAAACAGAAGGGCTTCAACGCACTCAACGGCCGCAACCAGGCGTTCAACCATGCCGGCAACATGGTCGGCGCCGCGCTGTCGGGCTATCTCGGTTACAAGTTCGGCTATGTCGCCGTGTTTGTGCTCGCGGCAATATTCGGCGCGATCGCGATCGCCTGCGTGATGATGATCCCGGCCAAGGCGATCGACGATCGCGCCGCGCGCGGCAGCAAGGAGGACGATCCCGACAGCGCGCCGGACGCCCTCACGATGCTGCTCAAGCACCGCGCGCTGCTGGTGCTGGCACTGGCGCTCGCGCTATTCCATCTCGGCAATGCCGCCATCGTGCCGCTCTATGGCCTGGCGGCGGTCGCCGAAGGCCAGGCCAACGGCCCGAGCTTCGTCGCGACCACCGTGGTGATCGCACAAGGCGTCATGATCATCACATCGCTGATCGCCATGAAGGCGGCGAGCAAGCGCAACTACTGGCCTATCATCCTCGTCTCCTTCATGTTCCTGCCCATCCGCGGCGTGCTCGCCTTCTTCGTCACGGGATGGTGGGGCGTGGGGGGGGGGGGGGGGGGGGCCGGGCGCCCCGGCCCGCCCCCGGGGGGGGGGGGGCCGGGCCTCTGGGGTCGACGGCGCGCAAAGCCACACACCCAACATAGAACGG
>NZ_JBVVPS010000064.1:0-14069 GCF_055811355.1 Bradyrhizobium sp. WSM4873
TCCTTTGTGGCGCCTCTCTACGCGACCACGTTAGGCACTTTTGATGCCGGTTCGAAGGGCCGTTCCACACCATCACTTTTGATGAAGTTCAAGCGTCGGCTCGAGTTGGTTTCACAAAGGAATCAATACCATGCAGCGAGCCCTACGTCCGTCGGCCTTGGTCCCTCGCGGGTTTAACGTGGAGAGCGCCGTCTGTGACGGCGCCGCGACCGTGATCACCATCCGTCCCACGAGCGGGACGAGCCTCTGTCCTGGATGCGGAGCCAGTTCTGGGCGGATCCATAGCCGATATCAGCGACGCCTCACCGATCTGCCGCTGGCGGGGCGGCCGGTTCGCCTGGTGATCGTGGCGCGCCGCTTCCGCTGCGTTACTGTTATGTGCGGTCGACGTATTTTCACCGAGCGTTTCGATGACGGCGCTCTGGCGCCGTGGGCGCGGCGAACGGCCCGGCTCGATCTGGTCGTCCATCACCTTGGGCTTGCCTTGGGTGGCCGCCCGGCCGCGAGTTTTGCCCGTAGACTTATGCTGCCCGTGAGCAACGATACGTTACTTCGGGTGGTTCGAAGGCGGGGCTGTCCGCCTATTGCTGCGCCGAGCGTGATCGGTATCGACGACTGGGCCTGGCGGCGCAATCAGCGGTACGGAACAATCATCTGCGACCTCGAGCGGCGACGACCAATCACTCTCTTACCCGACAGAGAGCCAGCCACTGCGCAAGCCTGGCTCGCGGGGCAGCCACAAATCGCTGTGGTCGCGCGCGACCGCGGCGGTGGATATGCCCTTGCTGTGGCCAAGGCACTCCCGCACGCTACCCAGGTCGCCGACCGTTGGCACCTCATGGAGAACGCCAGCCACGCCTTCCTCGATGCGGTTCGCAAATCTATGCGCCAGGTCCGCGTCGCGGTCGGCTCCGCCACCATAAATCCCGACTTGCTGACCGCCGCCGAGCGCATCCAGTATGAGGGCTATCTTCGGCGTGAGGACACCAACGCGGCAATCCTCAAACAGGCTGAGACGGGCGTCTCCATAAAGGAGATCGTACGGCTCACTGGACATAGTCGGGGTCTCGTCCGCAGGGTATTGCGAGGTCAGCGATCCGATGTGTTCAGGGTGCGCGAGAGCTCGCTCGAGCACTACCTGCCATGGCTGGATGTTCAGTGGGCCGCTGGCCATTGTAATGGCGCCGACCTTTGGCGTCGCCTCGAGGCGCAGGGATTTAGAGGCTCGGTGCGAGTCGTTGCCGAATGGGCGACACGCCGTCGGCGTGCCGAAACGCCCGATGCTCAGAACCTGCAGCGCGTACCATCCGCGAGAACGATCGCCCGCCTGATGACCAATGGCCGCGATACGCTATCAAAGTCAGAGACCGTCACCATTGCGGCGATTGAGCAGGGCGTTCCTCTCCTGGTGGAAGCTCGAGAGATCATAGCCGCTTTCCATGCGATGATCCGCAAGAAGGCTCACGGAGAGCTTGAACCATGGTTGGAACGAGCATGCGCAAGCCTCGTCATGTCTTTCGCGAACGGCGTCATCAAGGACAAGGCCGCCGTCAGCGCAGCGATCACGACCTCCTGGTCCAACGGACAGACCGAAGGCCAGATCACCAAGCTCAAACTGGTCAAGCGCCAAATGTACGGACGCGCCAAGCTCGACTTGCTGCAGGCTCGGCTAATCGGTGCCACATGACCCGTGTTGCACCAAAATTGCATCAGAGCCAATATTGCAAGCCGAATGACAGCTTGGCATACAGCGACATGCCCAACCCGTCATGCCAAAGAATCTTCACCAGATCACCGCGGCGGCCCCGGAAGATGTAGAGATCGCCGGCATGAGGATCGCGCCTCAAGCTCTCCTGAACCGTGAGAGCCAAGCTTTGCATGCCGCGACGCATGTCGGTGTGGCCGGTGGCGATCCAGACCCTGACGCCGCTTGGGATCGGGATCATCGTCGTCTCAAAACTTCAAAAACCCGCTGCAGCGTCTCGGTGTCTACGTCCCGGTCAACGCGCACGCGACAGCCGCCGCCAAACTCGATCTCGATGATTCCAGTCCTTGCGCGCTGCGCCGGCGGGGAAGAGGCCGGTTGTGGCGCGTCACTCGAGATCGGAGACGCCCGGCGTGATCTCGACGGGAACGAGAGCTGGCACGGAATCTCCGCCCAGCCGACCCTGGCGCGCTTGTCGACGCCACGTGAACAGCAGGCTGTGAGCCATCCCGTGCCGGCGCGCGACGCCGCAGACTGTCTCACCAGCCTGCAAGGTCTCTTCGACAAGGCGGACCTTCTCGTCGTAACTCCATCGCCGCCGACGTTCGGCGCCCAACACATTGACCTGCATTCGCCACGTGACCTTAAAGCTAGACTTAAGGTCAAATCCTCGGGCCGTCTCCCAAACTAAACAAGGCGGCCGCCGCCGGAGGGATACGCGCCAACTACTGGAACGACATAAGTAACGGGCGCTGCGGCGCTGCGCTTCCGACGTCATCTCGCCTATCCCAGGTGCCACAGAAGATGGGGGCGGCGATGCTTGCCATAGTGCCTGAGAAGGGCAACGAGGAGACAAGCGAATGCGGTATGGACTGAGTCTTCGAAGTCACTGGTTAGCCGGTTAGACGTCGGCAGCGTCCGAACCGCGCGAAGGTGCGTTCGACTACCCAATGCCTTGGCGAGAGCAAGGCCTTTGAGCTCCTGGGACCTGGGACGCTAGACGATCTCGATTGTACACGGCCCACGATGGACAGCGCGGTCGTAAGCTCCTTGGCGCCCCGAACCCAGTCGGCAAAAATAGGTTGGAGCCTTGGAAGAGGTTCTCGCAGGCGCTCCAGCCAGGAGAACAGTATCATGAATCCCGAACGTTTGCAGGATGGACATGCGCGGCCAGAAGAAGATCACTAGATCGGTGACGATGTGGCGGTTGCGCCCTTTGGAGGCGCTTTCCGGGATCGGAGCCACGAGGTCGACCGGCCTGCGTGTCTCTAGGCAACATCTTCGATCGAGTAGCCGACCACCGTCCCTTGGACGCCAAGCCGCATCCGTGTCCTTACGGGCACCTGCCGATACGCTTTTGCACGCGGATACGGCAGCTCTGGGACCGTTTTTCCTTTAGGATAGAGCGCCTGATGTTCAGCCCAATTGTCGAATGCCAAACGATCAACATTATCAACGAATGTTTCGGCTGGGGTATTCTCCGCAAGGATCAGAGAGTGATCGTCAAGCTCGACATGATAGTAGGTGAAAAACGTGGGCACATTGCTCTCGCGCACAATCGAACTGCCGTTTACCAGCGCACCTGCTTGGATAAGCGCGCCGTCGATTAGGATGGCGTGGTCGGGCGAAATCAGAAGATCCCGTGATGGCACATTTTCGCCAAGCGCGTTAGTCCTGATCCGAATCGGAAGAACCCTTAACGGATCTCCAAACACAGTCGATATCGTTTGCCGGCCCAACCAAGCAACCGGCACGACGCGCCCTTCCGTCGTGGACACCGGATCCCCTCGCTTCAGAGTCTCGACAGAAACCTCTCCCGAGGGTGTCCGGATCAGTGTACCCGCCATGAAGCAAATCGCGTACTTATTGTCGGCAAACTCCAGAAATTCAACGGAGTCATCGGATGTAGTATCATCTCCTTCCCAGTAGATCTGGTCAGTCCCATCTGGTGAGCCCAACCGAAGGTCTGTCACCGTGAAAAAATGAGTTCCGAAATTGTAGGTGATGGCATAGTCGGAACGATTGCCAGTAAAGTCAGCTCTATCGATGCCTGTTCCACCATGAATAACATCATTGCCGGCCGCGCCGTAGAGAATGTCAAAACCGCCGCCGCCACTGAGAGCGTCGTCTCCACTCCCGCCAGCCAGAATGTTGGCGAGATCGTCCCCCCTAATTACGTCGTCACCCGCCCCACCCGCGAAGTTCTCGATATTCGCGATTGTGTCGGACGTTGCGGGGCTATTACCAGATCCGAACACTACAGCCGGGGTTGCCCCATTCAGATTCACTGTTAGGGAAACCACATATCCCGAAAAGTCTACCCAGTTATTTCCTGCACCGCCATCGATCACGTCGCGTGAATTATCGACGGTCAGCACATAGAAATCGTCACCTGAGCTGCCGGTAAGCTTATCTCCGAATGTACCGCTTGTTATAGCAAATCCTTCAGATTGATTTGCAAGCGATAGGTCGACCGCGCCCAACGCTCCCACGGTGGAGAACTTTTCCACACCAATCAAGTTCGCGTCGGCCAAACCGCCCAACCAGTTCGAGGTCGACGTCAGCGCAATTGTATCGAAGCCATCTCCCAGATTAATGGTCAGCGATGCTGAAGCAATCAGTTGATCTAACTGATCGCCACTCAAAGTGAAGGCATCAAATCCTGACGTCCCGTTGACATTGACGACATCAATGCTTGTCAAATTAGGATTAGTGCCGCCCGAAATATCAACCGAGCCGCTGACATTCACATTAAGTACGTCGGTGTCGTACCCATGCCCCAAATCAATAGTTGAGAGGTACCCATATTGCTCAGCGGATATCGTTACTGAGTCGCTGCTGTCGCGCCTCGTCTGGACAATGCCCTGAATACCGTCGATATCAACGACCGATAGGTCGATTGTTTCATCGGGCGATCCAAGTTCGATCGTGTCGCCCCCCCCGTTTCCGACTATCACGTCACCGGCTTGCGCCGTACCGGTAGCAAAAACGAAGGTATCGTCCGAGGCCGATCCCGTTAGCGGTTCGGCATTTGTCGTCGCCACAAGCGTTGTCATTTAGGGTCTCGGGCTGGATGTTTTTAGATGCTATTTAATCGCTGATTTAAACACACCTTTATGTTTTTGTAAATTAGAAAAATTATTAAAAACATCGTTGTTTTCATCTGATAATGAGGAGCGTTATTATTAATAGATCAAGCAACTCGTGCTTTTGATCGCCCCCTAGCGTCCAGCGAATTCCATGGCGCTGGCGATAGCGGCTTTCTCACCGGTGATGCACAGTGCGGCGCCACTAGTAGGTTGATGGCATACGATACGCGGTCGCATGTTCTCGACCCGCGAACCAAGATTGGCGAAGATGCTCATCTGGTGCCTAGCTTTTTGATTTTATTTTTCGAAAGTACCACCTCGCATAAATCGAATATAATCAAGAAGGCGTTCGTGCATGCTACCCCAGGCGAATTGGCCGTACGGAACGACTTGCGTTTATCACTCAGATATTCTCGCGGTGGCCGCGACGGGGCTGGCGCGGAGCGCTCGGCATAGCGCAGCGCCAGATCCTGGCGCGGGTGACAGGTCATCGCGAACTCGGACGAGGTTCTCCATCCGAGCTGCGAATGTGGTCGTGTTCGCCCCACGGGCGGCGCACCGTCAGCTTCTCTTCCCGATAGAGCCGGAAGAGCTTTTTGTGGTCGATTAGATACCCCTCCCGCCTGAGCAGAACATGCAGCCGCCGATAGCCGACGGCGGCGCTCCGGGGCGATCGCTCTCATGCGCTGGCGAAGGCTGGCGTCATCAGCCTGGTTCTTCCGATATCTCATGGTCATCCGAAAGCAGCCGATGGCTTTACACGTCCCGCCGTTCGCTAATCCCATGGGCATCCACCAGATGAGCGACATCTTTCCGCTTCCCCGCGGGCGTCACCACTTCGTTCCCAAAACATCCTTCAGCGCCGCATTGTCCAACATGGCGTCTGCCAGAAACCGCTTCAGCCTCGTGTTCTCGTCCTCCAGCGACCGCAGTCGCTTGGCCTCCGACGTTCATCCCCGCCGAGTTCCGGTCGCCGATCTCTGCCGCAAGCCCCCTATAATGGTCCGCACGCACGTCTGCGCTCACCGGGGTTACTGGGGCGCGCAAGGTTGGGAGGTTGATCCATAACTTCTCACGATGGACCTGGCAACTCGCTTTCCGCGGAATGGCTTGAGGCAGCCCCGGCACCGCTGCTGCGACAAATTGGAGAGCCCTGCATGCTTGGCGCCGGCGCGCCAATCAAGTTCGAATATGCCATCCTTCGGGGCGGTTTCAGGACCTCCTTCGCTATCGCAATGAGACAAACGAGCGGTTTCGCGATCGTGTCCCCGGGCGTGGTGTGGCTGGTGTGTCACCTGCTTCACCGGAAGGAGCTCGCTCGGTCAGCTGGCGATAGCCGGAAGGCTGACGGTTGGATCATCGCTCATCGGCGCGATGGTTTCCAGCGTCATGTAGCGGGCACGCTGGACCGCCCACTCATCGTTCTGCTCGAGCAGCATCGCGCCGATGAGGCGGACGATGGCGTCCTCATTGGGGAAGATGCCAACGACCTCGGTGCGCCGCTTGATCTCGCCGTTGAGGCGCTCGATCGGGTTGGTCGAGTGCAGCTTGGTCCGATGCTGCTGCGGGAATGTCATGTAGGCGAGCACATCGGTCTCGGCCTCGTCGAGGAATCCCGCAAGCTTGGGCAGCTTGGGTCGGAGTTGGTCGGCGACCTTGCGCCACGGCCTCGGCATTGTCCTGGGCAAACGCGGTGGCGATGAAGGCGGAGACGACGCGCCGCCCGCTCTTGCCGGCATGCGCCAGCGCGTTGCGCATGAAGTGCACGCGGCAACGCTGCCAGTTGGCGTTGAGCACCTTGGCGACGGTGGCTTGATGCCCTCGTGAGCGTCGGAGACCACCAGCTCGACGCCGCGTAGCCCAGGGCGGGCAAGCTTGCGCAGGAACGCGGTCCGACCGTCTCAGCCTTGGAGGGCCCGACGTCATGCCGAGAACCTCGCGCCGGCCGTCGCTGTTGACGCCGACCGCGACGATCACCGCGACCGAGACGATGCGGCCATTCTGGCGCACCTTCACGTAGGTGGCGTCGATCCACAAATGCGGCCAGTCGCCCTCGATCGGCCGGGCGAGGAAGGCCTTCACCTTGTCGTCGATCTCGCCGCGCAGCCGGCTCACCCGGCTCTTGGAGATGCCGGTCATCCCCCTCGCCTGCACCAAGTCGTCCACCGAACAGGTCGAGACGCCCTGCACATAGGCTTCCTGCACCACGGCGGTCAGCGCCTTCTCGGCCATGCGGCGCGGCTCCAGGAAGCCCGGGAATTAGGAGCCCTTGCGCAGTTTGGGGATGCGCAGGTCGACCGCCCCGGCGCGGGTCTCCCAGATTCGGTCGCGGTAGCCGTTGCGCTGGGCCAGACGCTCGGGGGTCTTCTCGCCGTAGGCCGCCCCGGTCTGGCCTTCGACTTCGAGCTCCATCAGACGCTGGGCGGCAAAGCCGATCATCTCGCGCAGCAGATCGGCGTCCGGGGGTCTTCTCTACGAGCGTGCGCAGGTTCATCATATCGTCGGTCATCGGTGGGTCCTCGGTTGCGTGGGCGTGTCGCAACCCGGTCCTACCGGAGAACTACTGGTGACCACCGCAAAGCCGCCCGCCCGCTACGGCGCTATGTGGGAGAGCGCGTCCGGGCGGCTTTGCTCTACCGAGCTGCACCATCACTGGGGACACGACCGGTTTCGCCACTATGTGCGGTCTAGCATGCTGGGGGCTCGACCACGCTCCGCCACTACGGCGCCTTCAATGGCCACCGATCCTCGCCCCCGGGACTACTTTGTTGGGCCCGTCGATTCATCCCCCATCCGAAGATGGGGTTATATAGAAGAATTCATGTCGGAGCCCTCCCCACAGAGTCCTCACTTCCAAACGGGCGCCTCGCGCACAGGACCGCGCTTAACTCCTTCCGCCAACTCCATGGCCCGTCAAAGCTAAGCGGTTAAGCTGCCCAATGTCCGATCGGACGGCCTGCGGATGAGCTAGGTGAACCTTTTAATTCGCAAGTTAGACCCAAGAACTAGACCTAACAGGATCAGTTGCGGTGACAGAGGTGGATGTACCGGCGCAGGGCTTGGGGCGGCTGCCCGTAGCGGCAGTCGCAATGTGGTTGTTGCTTACGGCCATCGCCATGGTCGGCTGGCTTGGGGGGCTGGTCTGGTGCGCAATTCGACTTGTCGTTTGGCTCACCTCTTAGTTGGGCTGCCTCCAGATAGCCGTTGACGCGGCTTGGAACGTCAATCGCGAGCGTCTGCTCGCAACGCGCTTGGGCTGGCAGCCATCGAAAGGCCAACCGATTTCGCTACGCGCAACGCCGGGCGCCACGACCAATCCCTTTTCATTCGTGCACACGCCCGGCCAGCGAGGACCCCCCAGTCTACGAGCACACCCCCTTCAGCGGGTGGCGTATCAAACAAAGACCTAAGCGCCACATCTGTGCCTCGCCACGGCCTTGCCGCTGTTGCGCAATGACCGCTCTCATCTGGGCAAACCCACGTTTTTTTGATAGAGAGCCTCCAGCTGTGAACTGTCACCGCTAGACTGAGAAGAAACCCAATGCGCCCAAGCGAACTCTTTGCATGCCCCGTTGAGAATGAGTTTCGGAGTTGGCTGGCTCGATTCGCTTCGATTGAAGAACTCTTTCTATCTCGAGATCAACTTTACGCCAGGCTACACCAATCTCAGATTGAAGGAGTTATTGACGAACACGTGACCATAGAAGGGCCAGTACATATCGGTCCCGGTACTTGCGTCAAATCGGGAGCGGTCCTAATCGGACCTCTAATTATTGGTCCCAACTGCAGAATCGACCATGGTGCAAGAATATTCGGGCGAACGTTTATCGGGGCAGGCACTCGCGTCCGCGCTGGAGCACTCGTGGCCAGCTGCATTACCATAAATGATTGCATCTTGTCAGAAGGCTGTATCGTGCAGAACGCCGTTTTGGGGACCGGCGTGATTGTCCAGGCGGGGTGCCTTTTGGGCGAAGGAGGGGACGCGAACGAAGCACGCGCGGCATTCATCGGAGATGGCGCGCGCGTGGGGCTTGGAGCCGTGATCTGCTCCGGTGCAGTTGTTTTTCCGCGCACAACAATCCCTGGTGGATCAATCGTAGGTATCGTAAGCTATGATCCCATGTCTCAGCTCTGAGAGTTCGATCTGAGAATTGACTAGGCTTGCTCTCTTGAATGATAATCGCGATTCTGAGTTCGGCTCGGAATTTCATCATCAGAATCAACCGCATCCAAACATAGACTACATTATAGTGACGGCTGGCTGGGGGATCACGCTTCGTGCCGCAGGATCAGTGAGGGCAACCGCTTTAATCTATCTCTTCGTCAGGGCATCGCACACCAACCACGCATCTGTTACAGCTGAGCTGTTGCCATTTGAATGAACGCCAAGACTAGGTTTTCACCGGCGCCGGACGTGGGTGACGAAGGACGGAAGTTCCGTCGCGGGTGTCGAAGGCGTAACAGACCGTGCGTGAGATGATCTTGTCCAAGTGAACCAACGAGTTCGGGTCCGATCTGGAATTTATAGCACGTTTCAGCAGCGCGGCCCAAGTGACGCGCACAGCTTGGGCACCCACTCGTTACCACTGTTTGAGCGTGATGCTAACGACGCGACGCTACCCTGATTGAGGCATACCATCATCGGGAACATGAGCAGTTGTAGCCCACGATTTGAAGTTCCTGCAAAAAGCGATCCACGAACGGCGCCCAAATTCTAACGTCTTCCTGCGGGAAAAAAAGATGACCGCTTGCCGGCGATGCTGCTAGATCAGCAAAATAAACCGGGTAACGCGATTGCGCTCGATACTCGCGCAACATAGCCTGCACCAATTCTGGATCAAACGTCGTGTCGTTTTCTGCGTACAACCAGAGCTGAGGAAGCGAGTTACGCTTTCCGAGATCGCTCAACGCAGCAAGGAAGCTTCCCCGCCCATTGCATAGCTTGCCTTGAACAATTCTCCGCGCCACCTGCCAGCCATCGAACATCCCCCAGGAACCGGTGCCACCTGCAAAATTGATAATGCCACGGATTCCCGGATGAGCGTTTGCTGCGACGCTAAGAGATCCAAAGCCGCCATGAGAATGTCCAACAATGACAACGTTGTTCCGGTCAACCATGTTCTGCGCCACTAGGAAGTCAACAACTCCCTCGACATCGGCTGCCGTCTGCCTCGATGTCGCGAGATAGTCGAGATTTGCGCATGTCCCAACCATATCAGATTCGGCTCCCTCGGAATGTCCGTAGCCGCGACGAAGGGGAACTGCCACGATGAATCCATGGTCAACGAACCAATAAGCTGCTCTTTCAAAATCGGGTTTGATAAATCGAAGATCCGACCCTGGAGCCGGCTTACCGTGGTTAATCGTGACCAGCGGGAACGGCCCAACTCCCGGCGGAGAATAAACTATCGTTTCCAGCAAGACTTTATCCGAGGCACCACGAAACGAAGCTACAGGCACCCACCATAATTGCTGGTTATAGCGGCCCTCTGGCAACCCGACCGGCCCAGCGGTACGCTTCATGTTGTCGTTATCTACAGGGGGCTCGTGAGTGCGCACAAGCATCGAGGCCACGAAAACAATAAGCATCGCGGCAATTATGGACACGCCAACACGGGGCATGTTTAGTCTACCATGATAATGTGACAAGCGACCATCTCGTTAGCACGCGCAAACAAATTGCGACGGTTTGTGGCCGGAATTGACAGGTCAATGCAATCAACTAACAATTGCTTTCCTTGAAGCTTTCGGTATCAACTCGTAAACTCGAAAAGTACAGCTCGTTCCATTTCTCGGTATTTCAAAACTGAGTATTATAGTATATTATTTGACAAAGCGATGAGGGTAAATTGGCGATTTCTCACTTTCTGAGAAAACGACTGTTTGGCTTGAGGTGGCGCTGGGAGACCTTTCACAACAAGGTCTACGACTGGCGCCACGGAACGAAAACGCATCATGAGTGCTTTCTTAACACCCAAGGCGTGACGGACATTCAGGCACTGCAGGGCAACAACGTATACCGTCCATTTTGGCGCAGAGAGTTTTTCGACGCAATTGGTTCGTTGGATGTCGATTTAACTGAATATGTTTTCGTCGACATCGGATCGGGAAAAGGCAAGCTGCTCCTGCTGGCAACAGAATTTCCGTTTTCCGGCATCGTTGGCGTCGAATATGCGCCCGCACTGCACGATACAGCATTAAACAACATTGAAAACTACATGAAGGGTGCCAAGCCACGCCAAATCACCTGCGTCAATGCAGACGCGACGAGGTGGGAGCTGCCGACTAAACCAGCTATTTATTTTTTGTACAATCCTTTTGACCTTGAGACGACACGTGCTTTCTTCGAAAGACTTGACGAACACGTCGCTCGCACCGCTTCATCGACATTCTTGATTTACGGAAATCTCCGAGGAATAGCGGAGCGCGAGTCTGCTTTCGAATCGGCTCGCTCGTTTCGCCTCAAATGCAGGATGCCCCGTTTTATCACCTACGTAGCAAATCAGGGTAGATAAAGCGGCTGCCACCGTTGCAGGCTTCGAAGCAGATTTGCCGCGGCAACGGCGGTACATACGCGATAGGCGTATGGTCGCCGACCCAAGCGTAGAACGTGACTTTGCCCCCAAATTTTATCCAGTCCTGAGTTCGCCCGTGCCATTAGATTTGCCCGTTTAGGCGGTGGCCGCGACGGGGCTGGCGCGGAGCGCTCGGCATAGCGCAGCGCCAGATCCTGGCGCGGGTGACAGGTCATCGCGAACTCGGACGAGGTTCTCCATCCGAGCTGCGAATGTGGTCGTGTTCGCCCCACGGGCGGCGCACCGTCAGCTTCTCTTCCCGATAGAGCCGGAAGAGCTTTTTGTGGTCGATTAGATACCCCTCCCGCCTGAGCAGAACATGCAGCCGCCGATAGCCGACGGCGGCGCTCCGGGGCGATCGCTCTCATGCGCTGGCGAAGGCTGGCGTCATCAGCCTGGTTCTTCCGATATCTCATGGTCATCCGAAAGCAGCCGATGGCTTTACACGTCCCGCCGTTCGCTAATCCCATGGGCATCCACCAGATGAGCGACATCTTTCCGCTTCCCCGCGGGCGTCACCACTTCGTTCCCAAAACATCCTTCAGCGCCGCATTGTCCAACATGGCGTCTGCCAGAAACCGCTTCAGCCTCGTGTTCTCGTCCTCCAGCGACCGCAGTCGCTTGGCCTCCGACGTTCATCCCGCCAACCTGGCCTGTAGCGCGCGGCAATCTGAGTAGGAAGTGCGCGGCAATCAGAATGGCGAGGCAGTGTCGCGGCCTGATGATGGTTGCCGCGATGATAGTCGCGCGCAAGAGCTTTGTTGAACTCTGATTGACGCTGCCTTCCATCCTGATCGCCGCGCGACACTGCCGTCCATTTGTAGATGCTGGCGTCGCGGACACCATGCTTGCGGCAGAGATCGGCGACCGGAACCCCGGCTTCGTGCTGCCTCAAAATCCCGACGATCTACGAACTTCAAACTGGTTTAAGCCCGGGGGCAAAGTCAATCGGTACTGCTTGCTCGCGTGGCGGCCAACGACCGTCCACCCAACGGAGTTCGTCAACTGCGCGGTTCACGCAACCTGAGAGACGACGAGACTATCATTTGATTGTCGAGACTTCTGACCCTAGCGACATTATCTCCGTAGAAAGCCAACAGCTTGCTCGCTGCGTCAGGGTTTAAGCCGCCCTTGAAGCGTTAGAAGAAGCTTGTTCGGATATGCTCCAGGAATTCCACCTGCAAGCGGAGAGCAGTTCGCTGGCAGCTGTCGCATGCCATCCGAACTGCCGCTTTGCGTCATGAGAAACTGCCCGGCACGGGTTATGATCTCGGTTGAAGGTTGTTTTCGCCGGTGACGGGACGGAGAAAGGCGGAGTCGGCCGGAGGGCCGTCGCACGGCGGGTGGCGGCTTGATGAGCCCCCCTTCCATTTTGCACGGAGCCGGCAGCCGTCGCCGCGGATAGTCAGCACGTGGCTGTAGTGCAGGAGCCAGTCGGCTGCCGATCTAGGGGGCAATTACGCGAGGCAATGGCTGAGCATCCGTAAAAATTAAGGCGAGGCAATGCGGTGGTCTCACTTTCGTTGTCGCTGCACAGCAGGCATCCTGTTTAAGTCCATCGATGCCTTGAGGTGCGTCGTTGCATTGCGCTATGTAAAAGCGGAAGGGAGCCGAGCGAGCCATGAGCGCGCGTGCTAGACTGAAAGTCGTTAACGGTCACTTCCATCAGACTGCTTTGCGCAAGCGTAGTTATCTGTGTCGTCAAGACGCGTGAGAGGCGCTGAAATGAGGCGAACCTTGGGTTTGGGTATTGGACTACTCGCCTATGGCATTGTGGATGCACCGGCAATTAGCATCACACGCGGCGCTGGAAGTGATAAGACCTGTGGTTATTACCTGGCTACGATCGCAAAGAAGGGTCCGGAGAGTAACGTCTTGCAACACTGGGTCTTAGCATTTGTTACTGGTTGGATGGCCTATCACTCGTTTCGGGCCGACGATCCAACCGTATCGATGAGAAGTGACGACATTCTCAAGTCAATAAAATCAGACTGCGCCCTACACCCCGAAAATTTGCTCGTCGATGTGCTGACGGGCTTCGCTTATGCGGTGAGCACGGCAAAGGAACGATAGAGCGTCCAGTCGACCAGAGCGCTCGCGACCCGATCAACGGTTCAAACTCTCATCCATGGTTCAAGACACGCTGTTGTCGGTCGAAGAAATCAACAATCCCCGCCGGGAGCAATTGCACAGCGCACACCGTGAGCTCCATGGTTTGCAGGCCATCGATAGTTTCCGCATGCAAACGAGCAGAGGTGGATCGTTTCAATCATCGTCCGGAACTCTGCAGCACTGCTGCTGATGGAGGATCGGTGGCCGAAAAGCGTAAGGTATTCAATCGTAGAGTCGCCGCAGATAAACATCAGCCCCAAATCGTAAAACCGCAAAGCACCGAGTTACCTATGTGAGGCGGTGGGTGGCCTCGCTATGCGATGCCCAATTTTAATTTTCCGCAAGGGGAGCAGTTGCACGTTCCTTGCGACTCGGTTTTTCGTAGACTGCGCGAGCGCAACTGCTATCAGAACTGGCCCAAGTAGCGGGACGATCCAACCGTAGTGGAGCACCGCCAGATAGAGGATGGCAGCTGAGTACTCCTGCGCTGATCTACCGCGAGAAAGCTGTATGCGGATTCCGACGAAGTCGCCCAGGCGTACCGATATGAAGTCGCCCGTGGATTCCGAGACGATGTCGCCCACCTTT
>NZ_JBVVPS010000065.1:0-14062 GCF_055811355.1 Bradyrhizobium sp. WSM4873
CGGTTGGCAGCAACAACCGTGGGGCGGAGCGAGACAGCGCTTGGAGCATTCTATCGTCGGCTGTCCTCACGCGCGGGCAAGGCCAAAGCCGTGGCGACCGCCCGCAAGATCGCTGCTCTATTCTACAACACACTCCGGCACGGCATGAGCTACGGGGATCCGGGTGCCGACCAATATGAGCAACAATATCGCAGCCGCGTGCTCGCCAACCTTCAGCGCCGAGCTAAATCGCTGGGCTTCGTGTTGCAGGCTATTCCGGGTGACGCCGATCCGGCTGTTTTCTTAGAGCCTGACTCAAAAAGGTCTGCGAACTCTTCAAGGCGGACGAGGCGCCTTGTCAGCCGCCTGAGATGGGCAACGAGAAGCCAGGCGAGCTCTGTCGCGGCTGAGCCTTCAAAGTCTCTGGTAAGCTCGGCGGCAACGACCGCACCATGCAAAGGTCCGTTCGACACGCCCAGCGTCTGGGCAAGAGCTGGAAGCCTTTGACGCCCGGTCGGCGCTGGACGATCTCGATTGTCCACGGCCCACAGCGGGACAGGGCGTTAGTAAGCTGTTTGCCGCGGTAAACCCGATCGGCAAAGGCATGCTGAAGCCTCGGGAAGCGGCCTCGCAGGTGCTCGAGCAAAGGGACCGCGCCATCGTCATCCTGAACGTTCGCAGGACGGACATGGGCTGCAAGCAGAAAGCCGTTGCTATCGGTGACAATGTGCCGTTTGCGCCCATGCAGGCGTTTGCCGGGGTCGAAGCCACGAGGCCCTCCAGCCTGCGTTGTCGAAGCAGTTTGGCTGCGATGACGGCAGCCGTCGGCGTCGGCTTATGCCGAGCTTCTTCCGTGCCCGTCGCACAAGGCTCCAACGATCCAGTGCCACCTGCCGCTGTCGCGCCAGGCGTAAAAATAGCCTTGTACCGTTGAGTATGGCGGGAACTCCTTGGGCAAGGCTCGCCATTGGCAGCCGCTCGACACAATATAAAAAATGGCCTGCACGATCTCGCGCAGGTCAGCGTCGGAGCGGCATCTTCCGGGCGATCAGCGCCCATTCGGCATCGGTCAGATCGCTTGCGTAACGCAGTCCACTGCGCTGATAGTGATTACGAGCGGCTTTGGTCCACGGCATGGGTGTCCTCCCTCGAATCTTTGCAAATCCGAAGGAATCACAAGCCCGCCAAAACCGCTCACTCTTTTTCGGTCAGGCTCTTAGGAAGACCGCAGCCATCTTCGCGAAGGAAGCGACATGAAGTTCGCCTTCATCGCGAAGCGCCGGCGATCTGGCCGGCGGCAGAGCGATTTGCTGCGCTGGGGTATCGCGGCAGGGCTTCCACGCCTGGAACGCTCCCAGCGCTAGATCCGGCGGCGACAATTTGGCGGCAAAGTTAAGGCCAGCTTCGTGGCGAGCGACCGCTCCTAAGGCGCGCAGGTCGGGCGCGTTGTGCTCGCCGACGGGGCAGACTGTGGCCTGCATTAAATTGAACGGCTGATGCGCCTGCAAGGCCTGCGGCCAGGGCCGCGCAGGCGGTGGTTGCCGAAAGACAGCGACGATTGGCAGCTCAAGACCGCGTCGGCAAACCTCCTGGCTTGACAGTTTGCTGCCGAGCGGCCGAACTAGAAGTGGATCGCCGACTTCACCTACCTCTGGACGATCGAGGGCTGGCTGTATGTGGCGGCGGCGATCTACCTGTTCTCACGTCGGGTGGTTGGTTTGTTAATGAGCGCGACCATGACGGCTCAGTTGGTGACCGATGGCCTTGCTGATGGCAGTCTGGCGCCAAGGCAAGCCGACGCTGCTGCATCACTCTGACCAGGCAGTCAGTACAACAGCGAGCAGTCCCAACGCTTGATTTTCCCCGGCATCGTCTGCAACATGAGCCGCTCCGGCAACGTCTCGAACAATGCGGCGATGGAGAGCTCCTTCTCCTGCTCAAGACCGAGCGGCCAGAAGCCAAACCACCAGGACCAAAGACGAGCACGCGCTGATGTGTTCGACTACATCGAAAGATTCTACAACACGATCCGCAGGCACTCGACGATCGGTTACGTCAGCTCGGTTGAGTTCGAGCGCAAGGTGGATTAGCTTCAGCGGGTGTCCATCAAACCTGCAGCAACGTTTTGTGCAAAGGCCCAGTACGGGAAGTGTGGCATCAAGCATGTCTTTTGCGGAGCGAAGGAAATCGATAAGCCGAACGCTTCATCCAGCTAGAATTTCTTGAATGGCCTACGTCCATGTTTACCACTCCTCACTGACGCACCTGCAACCTACCGGTTTGGCTGCAATGGTGCCGCCGGAATGTCGGTCCAAGCTGAACCATCCACAAGCCGCTTTGATCTCACAGATGCGATCTGTTTAGGCGCCGCAGCTGAGCGGGCACGCGCCCTGGCCGGCACAAATTCTCAAACGGAACGGGGTGGTCGACCCACTCGTCGGTGCCCCTGGCTTGAATTGGCCGGGTGCCGTGAGGTGTTGCAGCGAAAATCCTTTGTCGTGGCGAAGCCGGTTGCGTGGCGCTTCGACTAGGTGCGGGCGACGGCGTCGCGATGCGCCGCAATTGTTCGAAGCAAGCCTTCGTCCAGGCTTGTCTGCGGTGTCCAGCCAAGCAGCCTTAACGTCTCCTCGGTTCGCGCAATACTTGTTGGTTCAAGAGGCCTATCGGGCAGGGCGCCGAAGACCGGACGAATATCCGAGTTCATGAGTTCGCAGACCTTCAGCACAAGGTCGGCGGTGCTAATCAGTGAACCCGATCCGAGGTCTACGGTCTGGCCTGCAGCATCGCGCGCAACGGCCATGCGGCCCATACCCGCCGCTATGTCATCGACGTAAACCCAGTCGATCAGTCGGCGTCCGCTCGTGATCTGAGGTGCCTCGCCACGCGCCAGTCGGTCGATCACATAAGGCACTAGCTTGGTGGGGTCCTGCTGGTCAGGCCCGTATACCATGAAGACCCTCGCGATCGCACCTGGAACACCATACAGCGTATTAAACATGCGAACGTAGTCTGCAGCCGCCCATTTGGATACGGCGTAGGGAGCAGGTGGAACGGCGTGCGCCGATTTTTCGTCCGGCTCGACTAGCGAGCCAGCGAGAACGAAGCGGCGGCAACCCTCTCCCGCGAGCGAGTAGAGGAGATTCACAGTTGTGTGCAGGTTACTGTGGAATGTGGGCAATAGATGCGACAAATCTGGCGCGCCCCATACATGGCTCGCTAGATGGAAGACATAGTCAGGTCGCACCTCTTTTATTAGACCTTGCACCGCATTTAGATCGGTTAAGTCAAGCTGCCAATGACGACGAGCGCTGGCTGGGCCGGCAGGTCGGCGCCCTACCGAGTGCACGACCCAGCCCGCTGCATTCAGCAGGTCGCATACGCGACTGCCGATGAACCCCCCCCCGCCGGTCACGATGGCATTCGCGCCCGCGTGCTGGGCTAGTTCGGTAATTGCTGATGTGAAGATACTGTCAGTCAAGGACTTCCCCCTGTTCAATCAATAAGAGCGCAAGAAACAGTGTAGCAGCTGCGAAAAGACCTGCCAATGAAGGCCGGCCGCGGACACTCTTGCTTCTGAGCTGTAATCATTACGTTCTGGTCTGCCTCGTAGCGCGGAGCAATAAGGGAGGCCTTATCAAGTGGGCTGTCCCCGATAGATCTGAAACTGCTTGAGGGGACAACGTCGACCACCACGAACTAGATGAGCCAGGAGCGATGTCGCGGACATAGTGGTCTACAACCAGAGAGCGAAAAAAGTTTCCCCCTGGAGCGTTACTCCGTTAAGCTTCATCACGCATCCCTAGCGATACAATGTCAATGTTAGCGGTTCGCATTCCGTGCCCGGACAAATCTACCCACTTCAAGAAAGGCAAGCATCGAACCGAGTTAATGCGAAACGTGTGCTTTCCAGATTCCCAATGGTGAGCGAGGCGCTCAGAATTAGGTCGTCGCGAAGAGGTGTCGACTGCGGCGAAGCCGCCACTGAAGGTACCGAAACTGCAATAGAAGATCTGCACCTGCGGAGCCATCAGGGGCCTCAGTCTATTGACATCCGACGACAAGGGGAACGTCGCAAAGGAGCGGCCATCATCGCGACTTGGCCCCATCATGAGCCGCGAATGAATAACGTTTCGTCCATCGCTGCCCGCCGCAGCTCCACCAAAGCACCGACTGCCATTGACAGAATGCAGCCTTGCGCTGCACTGCTCGCTTCGCATCTCCAAGAATCAGAGTGGGAAATCGAACCAGCAACCTTCCGGCGGCTGCCATGCCCGTGATGACCCGATAAGTCAACGCGCTGAGCTTGCCGTGGTTCAAGATCATGTAAAGGTGCAAGGCGTCTCGCATCATTACCGCAGAAAAGGTGCTGCCCTGAACGGAAGAACTTGCTCCGCCATGATGTATTACAGCAGCGGCCGGCACGTAGTAGATTTTGAGTTTTGCACGACGGATCTTGAAGCAGAGATCCATGTCTTCCGCATACATGAAGTATGCTGGGGTGAAACCGCCGACGTCGCGCATTATTTTGGCCCACATCAGCATTCCAGTCCCCGCGACGGCTTCTACGGCCACTGTCTCGACTGGACAGAAATCACTGGGCGGAGCCCACAGGCCGACGGGCCAGAGCAAGTGGCGTAGGAGTTCGGAGTCGATCGCCTGCCGGACCGGCCTGGGTAGCGCGTGCACGCTGCCTTGCGGCGATAGATCAGAATTTAGAAAGGCGGGGCTGATGATGCCAGCGTCAGGGCGTCCTCGCAGTTCTCCGAGCAAGGTCTGTAATGCTCCCGGTTGAACCTCGGTATCGGGGTTCAGGATCCAGACCACATCGCCCGTGACCTGCTCAAGACCGATGTTGTTTGAGCGCGCGAAGCCGACGTTTTCCTCGCACTGTATAAAAGTGACAGCCGGGAATTCATTTGTGAGCATTTCTGCGCAGCCGTCAAAAGAACCACCGTCGACGACGACTATTTGCAGCTCAAGATCTCCGCATGTTTCGCGGATCGATACCAAGCACTTGCGTAGGAGCTCGCTGGAGTTCCAATTGACTATCAGTATGGAAACGATCATAGGTGGTAGAGCCTTACTGACAAATTGCAGATGCCCAGGGCCATTAACTCATTGCTGAAAATTCATCCACGCGGCAATAGTTAATGCTGACCCCTGAGTTGACCGGTATCTTGGCTCGACATAAGCTTAATTCGCGAGGGTACAGTCCCGAGCAATTTCAGTTTCACTTTACAGACAAATGCCTGTTTAACACGATTTGATGCGGTAGGCGACCAGTTGAACACCGCCATGACATTGAACGCGACAGGGGTCGCACAAATACGATGAGAGACCTTAAGAGTCGCACGCTTCGGGGAGGAGTAGCGAGAAGTGGTGCGCAAGTGGCTAATTTTTTGCTGCGCACCGGGTGCATGATAGGTTTTGCGCGGCTTCTTGGTCCCACAGACTTCGGTCTGGTCGGTATGGTTACGGCTGTCACGGGCTTTCTCAGCATCTTTAGGGAGTTTGGGCTTTCGCTTGCGACCGTTCAGCGTTCCGAAATCACCGATGAGCAGATGTCGGCTCTGTTTTGGATAAATATATTTGTCGGCTTGTTGCTATGCCTGACCTCGGTCGTCATCGCGCCATTCGTAGCTTCGTTCTTCGGCGAGCCTCGCTTGGTCCCGATCACGAATGTGCTTGGGTTGAGCTTCCTGTTTAACGCAGCGGGAGTTCAGCACTCGGCACTTCTGCAACGTCAGCTTCAGTTCACGGCCCTCGCGATAATCGACGTGGTGGCGTTACTCGTGAGCAGCGCGTCGAGCCTCGTGATGGCTTTCAGTGGTGTTGGGTATTGGTCCCTTGTCGCGTGGAGCGTGGCGTTGCCATTGATGACCACGTTGCAGTTGTGGTTCCGCGCGAAATGGATTCCTAGTAGACCTACCTGGAGTGTCACCGCTGGTTCGATGCTGCGGTTCGGCGGCATTGTTACGTTGAACACGCTGGTGATCCACATCGCATACAACTTCGATAAAGTACTGCTGGGGCGCTTTCACGGGGCGGAGGCGGTCGGCATTTACGGGAGAGCCTTCCAGCTCGTTACGCTGCCCATCGATATGGTAAATGCTACGGTCGGGGGTGTTGCGATCTCCGTACTCTCTCGTCTGCAGGGCGATCCGGCTAGACTGGCAGCCTATTTCAAGAAGAGTTACACGCTGGTATTGGCCGCAACAATTCCAGTGGCGTTCGTATGCGCGATCTTCGCCGAACAGATCGTCCAGATAATGTTCGGTCCTAAATGGAATGATGCGATTTCGGTGTTTCGTCTGTTGGCGCCGACGGCGCTCGTGTTTGCGATAATCAATCCTACTGTTTGGATTTTGATTGCACTGGGCATGGTGGAGCGCAGTCTCAAAATCGCGTTCGTGATTGCTCCGCTGGTGATCGTCGGCTGTGCGGCCGGGCTGCCCTATGGAGCGAATGGCGTGGCTTTCGGGTTTTCCGCCGCATTGACGTTATGGGTCGTGCCTCACCTGGTGTGGTGTTTCCGCGGAACGGGAGTTTCGATGAAAGATGCTGCGCTGTCGATAGGTCGACCGCTGGTAGCGTCTGTTATCGCGTCCGTGTGCGCGCTCGCAATGTTGAAATGGGTGATCGCGGGTTCATCGGTATTGCTGACTGCAATTCTTGGCGGGGCTGTATTCGCGGCTGCATATACTGCAGTACTGCTGTACGCGATGAAGCAGCATGGATTTTACCTTGACATCATCCGTAGCTTGCGACGGCCTCCAGAAGAAGTGCCGGGTTGACTTACATCGGAGCGGTCATGAAAACGAATATTTCATTGGTCCCGGCGCACTTTGATCGATCACCTGTGCAGCGCGCGAATTCCGATCTGGAACGCCGTGTGGGCGAGCTGGGCGAGAGCATGCATCAGCTCGTTCGGCGCCTGCATCCGATCTGCCGGAGCATCACGGGTGATGGCGTCCGTCGTTCTCTGGAAATCATCAACGAGCTTGTTCCCCTGACGGTGCACGAGGTGCCTACCGGCACCTCGGTACTGGATTGGGCCGTTCCTAAGGAGTGGAACATCCGCGACGCCTACATCAAGGATCGTAGTGGCCGCAAGGTCGTTGATTTCAACGAGAGTCCGCTGCATGTCATGGGGTATAGCGTTCCCGTGGACGCGACGATGCCCCTGTCGGAATTGCGGAGCCATCTGCATACGTTGCCGGACAAGCCAGACGTCATTCCGTATCGTACAGGCTATTATTCCAATACTTGGGGCTTCTGCGTCGCCGAAAACGTCCTTAGGACCCTCGTAGAGGACGACTACGAAGTCAAGATCGATTCGACGTTGGATGACGGCTCGCTGACCTACGCCGAGCATGTGGTGCCAGGCACCGCGTCAGGCGAAGTGCTTATTGCTTGTCATACCTGTCATCCGGCCCTAGCCAACGAGACGCTTGCGGGTATTGCGGTGGCTGTTCAGCTCGCACGTTTGCTCGCGCAGAGCAGCAGGAGACTCACTTACCGCTTCCTGTTCGCGCCCACAACTATTGGATCGATCGTGTGGCTTGCCAGGAATCGGGATCGCTTAAGCTTCATTGAGCACGGTTTGGTGCTTGCGTGCGCGGGAGATTCAGCGCCGCTGCGGTACAAGCGCAGTCGTCGCGGTGATGCGATCATCGATCGGGCAGCTGAATATGTGCTGCGGAAGCGCGATCACATCGTCGAGGACTTTACTCCGTATGGGTATGACGAGAGGCAATTTTGCTCTCCGGGGTTCAATCTTCCAATGGGCCTGCTGACCCGATCGCCAAACGACGAATATCCCGAGTACCATACCTCTGCAGACAATCCTGACATCGTCACCGCCGAGTCACTTTCTGGGACTCTGGCGGCGGTGCTGGATATCATGGACGTACTGGATGGCAACCAAGTATATTTAAACCTACAGCCGTATGGCGAGCCGCAACTTGGCAAGCGCGGACTATACCGTCCTTACAGCCCGAGCCAAGACAACAAGCAACACCAGATGGCCATCCAGTGGGTGCTGAACTACTCCGATGGAAAGCACAGTCTGCTGGACATCGCAGAGAGGTCGGGTGTTTCGTTTGGCGTGCTTTCGACAGCAGTTCGCGCTTTGGTGGAAGCAAATCTCTTGGCTAAATTCGGATAGAGGAGTTTGATGTGGCTGCACAATTCGCAAAGACCTGGGTGCTCAAGGTCGGCGATGAAGTTGAGGTTCTCAGTGCGGAGGAGATACTGGCCACGTTGGATGAGCGTGGCGAAATGGACAACCTTCCATTCATGCCGGAGATGGTCAAATTCTGCGGCAAGAAGCTTCAAGTATACAAAGTAGCGCACAAGCTGTGCGATACGATCGAGCGGACGGGCTTGCGTCACATGCCCGATGCCGTCCACCTCGTAGGCTCACGCTGCGATGGTGCGGCGCATGGAGGGTGCCAGAATGCGTGCATGCTCTACTGGAAAACCGCTTGGTTGCGACGACCCGCGAATTCTACTAGTGCTGTGACCTCGTCTACGCGTTCCGTCGATACCAGCATGCTGGATCTGCATACTCAGCGGGAGCCGTTCCCGGACGGGGCTATCCGCTATTCGTGCCAGGCCACAGAGATACTGCGCGCCGCGCCGGAACGCCTGCCGCTCAAGGACTTCCGGCAATACGTGTGGGACGTGCGTAGCGGCAATGTGACGCTTTGGGAGACCGTTTCCGCAATTTTCGTTGGCTTGTTCAATCGCTGGCAGAATTTGAGCCGCAGCAAATTGCCTAAGTGGATGTGGATTAAACGAGGCATGAACTGGGGATTCCTTGAAGGGAAGGCGACTGGCGGCACGCCGGTTCAGACCCTGGATCTGAAAGTGGGGGAGCTGGTAAGAATCAAATCGAAAGCCGAGATCGAGGCAAGCCTCGATTCGCAGCTGCGCAATCGCGGGATGGGCTTTGAAGCTGGCTTGGCGCGATTCTGCGGGCAAACGGCTCGCGTGCTAGGTCGAGTCGAGCGTTGTCTGGACGAACCCACCGGACGGATGCTTACGATGAAGACGCCTTGCATTGTCCTTGACGGCATCGTCTGCCCGAAGGTGCCGAACCTGAATTGCCCACGCGCACACTTGCCGTTCTGGCGCGAGATTCAATTGGAACGTGTCGAAGAGGCGTCTGCAAACCCGGGCTTGCAAGAGCGCTGATATGCTTGTGTCTATAGGTTTGCCGGTCTTCAACGGCGCAGATGTCCTGGAAGGTACGATCCGGTCAATTCTCGCTCAGGAGCACAGCGACATAGAGCTGGTCATTTCGGACAACGCCTCCACCGATTCAACCGAAGAATTGTGCCGCGCATTGGCGGGAGAGGACCGACGGATTACCTACCATCGCCACTCGAAGAATCGCGGCTTGCTGCGAAATTTCGAATTTGCGATCCAAGCAGCGAGGGGGACGTTCTTTCGCTGGATAGGCGACGATGACCGTTTGGATCCTGCCTATGCAACAAGATGCCTCGCAGCATTCGCTGCAGATCCGCGCCTTCTGCTAGTCACGACGCAGATCGCATATACCGATACACGCGATGGCATTGTCCGTACTCAGCGATACGACAGGGCCGACATCCAAACAGGAATCATCTCCGATGATCCGGTGGAGCGGGTTACGGAGGTGCTGCGTCTTTTAAACGAGGGTTATCTCGTCATCGATCCGCTTTACGGAATGGTTCGTCGCGAAGCAGTCCTGGCCCTTGGCCCCAGGTGGAATGCACCACGTGAAGACCAAGTCTTCGCCGCACGTTTGGCGATGGCGGGACCGTGGCGGCATATCAACGAAATACTAGCTGCCCGAAATTGGGACATCAAGCCAAGTGCGAAATTGGCGCGACGCCTGAGTGTGCCCGCTTGGCAGGCTTACTGTGGAACACTGCTTCAGTGTTACCATACGATGCATTGGGCGAAGGCGGAGGTTGCCAAGGGAAAGTTGACTGCGACGGAGTACAGGAGAATTCGGACCGAGGTCGGTCGCCTGTATGTGCGTAGAATGGAAAGCTATGCCGCTCGAGGCTTACGGAAAGCGGCGCGGCGCTTGACCGGGCGCGCTTAACCGCTCGCGCAGTAAAGGCTTTCTGACGGAAAATTCCACGGTCTTGCAGTGCGGGTGGCCACTCAACAACGAGTGTAAAATAGGTTCGGCTGCAAAGCCGTTTGAACCGCCCCGGGTTTGCCGGAGGCTCCAACTCCTGAGAGGATGGAGCCATGACGAGCAAGACGACAAACAAGTTTTCACCCGAGATCCGGACCCGCGCGGTTCGGATGGTTCTGGATCACGCCAACGAGCACCCGTCACGCTGGGCGGCAGTGATGTCGATCGCGGCCAAGATCGGCTGCACACCGCAGACGCTGCATGACTGGGTCAAGAAGGCCGAGGTCGATAGGGGGCAGCGGGCCGGCGTTCCGACCGACACGGCCGAGAGGCTGAAGGCGCTCGAACGAGAGAACCGCGAGCTTCGGCAGGCCAATGAGATTTTGCGCAAGGCAAGCGCCTATTTTGCGATGGCGGAGCTCGACCGCCGGTCCAAGCCATGATCGCCTTTATCGAGGATCATCGTGGGGCGCATGGGGTCGAGCCGATCTGCAAGGTGCTGCCGATCGCCCCGTCGACCTATCACGCCCATGTGGCCAAGCGGCGGGATCCCGCCAGGCTGTCGGCGCGCGCCCGGCAGGATGCTGCGCTGAAGATCGAGGTCCGGCGCGTCTTCGATCAGAACTTCGGCGTGTACGGCGTGCGCAAGGTCTGGCGGCAGCTCAAGCGTGAAGGCTTCGATGTTGCCCGTTGTACCATGGCGCGACTGATGCGGGACACGGGTTTACAAGGTGTCATCCGCGGCAAACCGGTCAAGACCACGATCAGCGACAAGGCCGCGCCATGCCCGCTGGATCACGTCAACCGCCAGTTCAAGGCGCCAAGGCCGAACGTTCTCTGGCTCTCCGACTTCACCTATGTCGCGACATCGACCGGCTTCGTCTACGTCGCCTTCGTGATCGACGCTTATGCTCGCAGGATCGTGGGCTGGCGAGCCTCGCGCACGGCGCATGCAGGCTTCGTGCTCGATGCGCTGGAGCAGGCCCTGCATGATCGACGGCCGGTCCATCGTGGCGGGCTCGTGCACCACAGCGACAGGGGCAGCCAGGGCGGATTCAAGCGGTCGTCGCAACATCGATTGTGTTCACTCATGGTAGCCACTCGTCAAGCGCTTCCGCTGGCGTTTTCCATCCCAGCGTCTTTCTCGGTCGGGCGTTGAGGACGGCAGCAACGGCGGTGATGTCATGGACGCTATGGACGCTGAGGTCAGTGCCTTTCGGGAAGTACTGACGCAGCAGCCCGTTGGTGTTCTCGTTAGTTCCGCGCTGCCATGGACTTTGCGGATCGGAAGTAGACCTGAACGCCTGCATCGATCTTGAGACGATCGTGCTGGGCCATTTCGGCGCCTTGGTCCCAGGTCAGCGAACGCCGCAGTTCTTGTGGCAAGGTGATGATGGTGCGAGTAATCGCGTCCCGTACGGCTTCAGCGCCGTGTCCCGCGAGCGCAGGCCCCTTCTTGATGCGCGGAGCTTCGCCGTGCCCCATGAGGCGGGGAAGATGCAGCAGCATCGTGAACCGGGTTGTACGCTCGACCAGCGTACCAATCGCTGAGCTGCCAAGACCAAGGATGAGGTCTCCCTCCCAGTGTCCCGGCACTGCTCGATCGGTTGCTTCGGCGGGACGTTGACTGATCATGATCTCCGGCGAACAAAGCCCTTGCCTCGCCTTTTTACGCGTGCTCTGGGCACTCTTAGCACGCGCCCCGTTCGCAAGCAGGCCGTCAGTTCGCGGCGTAGCGTTCCCCGGCCTTGAACGAAGAGAGCCTGATAGATGGCTTCCTGGCTGATGCGCATCGTGTTGTCGTCCGGGAAGTCGATCGGCAAGCGTCGGGCAATCTGCTCCGGGCTCCAGGCCTTGGCCCATCGCCGATCTCTTCGCGGGCCATGCCGGCGACCGTTCCACGGAACGACCGGACCGAGAACGGAAGCGCCGCTCGGTGCCACGACGACGCCGGCAAGTCTCTCCTCCACATAAGTGCGCAAGGTTTTGTTGAGCGCAAGTTTGGTCAGTTTGGGCCGACATGCCGATCGGTCTGCATGCCACTGGGCAGTCGTCGCACGATACTCCAACCCGCCGCTTCTGGTAGCCGCGTTGCGTCGCAGTTCACGGGAGATTGTCGAGGCGGACCGAGCGAGGCGGCGCCCGATTTCTTGCATGGAGTGGCCCTGCACCTTGAGAAGTGCGATCTCCTCGCGCTCGGCAAACGACAGGTACCGCCCGGAGAGCGGCTTTGCCGAGGATCTGAACATTGCTGGTGGCATGCCGCCCGCCTTTCGGAACAATCTATATCCGACAGGCTGCGATACTCCGGCTTCAAGCGCAGCTTCTTCACTGCTTAGCCCCGCGGCAATCCCCCGCCAAAATCTGCTCTGTTCATCACGCCGCGCAACTTGTGGCCGCCCCGGCGATGGCATTGGCGCTCGTCCAGATCGTGCCGATCTCCGTCCTCCAATACTCATCGCAACCTCCAATGTGCGAGTGTTGCGACGACCCCTTGAATCCGCCCAATACGTATCCATTAAAGTACACCGAGCGCTTGGCTGAAGCTGGCGTGGAGCCTTCCGTCGGCAGCGTCGGAGATTCCTACGACAACGCTCTCGCCGAAACCATCAACGGCCTCTACAAGGCTGAGGTGATCCATCGGCGCGGGCCATGGCGAAACTTCGAGGCCGTCGAGTTCGCGACCCTGGAATGGGTCGATTGGTTCAACAACCGGCGGCTCCTGGAGCCCATCGGCAACATCCCGCCGGCCGAAGCCGAGCAACGCTACTACGCCATGCTGGAACACCCCGCCATGGCGGCATAACTTAAACCAAGTGGCCTCCGGCAAACCCGGGGCGGTTCAGTTCGGTGGCATCCGAAGCTGTGAATACAGCTCAGCTGACCTTGCGCCCAAGTTTTATCCAGTTTGAGTTCGCTCCGGCAGTTGGACTTGCCCTTTTGGGCGGTAGGAGCGACGGGAGCTGGCGCGGAGCCTTCGGCATAGCGCAGCGCCAGATCCCGGCGCGGGTGACAGGTCATCGCGAACTCGCACGGGGTTCTCCATCCGAGCTGCGAGTGCGGTCGTGTGTCGTTGTAATCGGCCCGCCAGCATCCAAGTGTGACGCGGGCTTGTGCTAGTGACGTGAACAGCGTCTCGTTCAACAGCTCATCCCGCAGGCGACCATTGAAGCTCTCGATGAAGGCGTTCTGCATGGGTTTGCCCGGGGCGATGTTGTGCCATGCGACACGGCTCTGGCCGGCCCATGCAAGAATGGCGTTGCTGGTGAGTTCGCTGCCGTTGTCGCTGACCACCATCCTCGGCTTGCCGCGCTCGATCATCAGCCGGTCCAGTTCCGCGCCACGCGGACGCCAGAGAGCGAGGTATCGGCCACCAGCGCCAGGCACTCACGGGTACAATCATCCACGACAGTCAGGATGCGGAAGCGGCGGCCGTCAGTCAGTTGGTCCGACACAAAGTCGAGCGACCACCGGTCGTTCGGCGTCATCGTAACCAGCATCGGCGCCCTGGTCCCGACAGCCCGCTTGCGGCCACCACGGCGACGCACCGTTAGCTTCTCTTCCCGATAGAGCCGGAAGAGCTTTTTGTGGTTTATCAGATACCCCTCCCGCCTGAGCAGAACATGCAGTCGCCGGTAGCCGAAGCGGCGGCGTTCCTGGGCAATCGCCCTCATGCGCTGGCGAAGGCTGGCATCGTCAGTCCGCGTCGTCCGATATCTCATGGTCATGCGGCAGCAGCCGATGGCTTTACACGCCCGCCGTTCGCTCATCTCATGGGCATCCACCAGTTGAGCGACAGCTTTCCGTTTCCCCGCGGGCGTCACCACTAATGGGATGACCCGCCCCGTCCTCTCAGTCAGACTGAGTTGGTTTTTGAAAGGAGGAAGCAATGAGGACACGGAACAAGCCCAGGCCGGCAACGGTGTTTGGGATCGACATTGGCAAGAA
>NZ_JBVVPS010000066.1:0-13041 GCF_055811355.1 Bradyrhizobium sp. WSM4873
CTTCACCAGCTGATTGTCCACGGTGTCCAGGCTCTCACTGGTTTCCGTCAAAAACTCCCGCAACAGATCATCCATGAAAACAGGCCTTCATACAGGGAGGGCGCGCACACAAGACGTGATGCGCCAATTCGGAATGGGGCCAGCTTCACCGCAAAGCGTTTAATATTGGTTGAGTATGTGGAAAAGAACGGAATCAACAAATAGATAAGGCGCTCCGGACAAGCCGAAGCGCCTCGTAAAGATTCGATTAACGTTTGAGAGCGGCTTCGTGTCTACGACGCGATGATGGTGATGGCCTCGCCTTCATGCGCGAGCCTCACGGTCAGGCCGCAAGCCTCTGCCAACAGCCGCGTATAATAAGGCTGGATCGCATGTGCATCCGCGGCCGGGCCGCGTTCGCCGCTCAGGAGCTCGGAGATGTTCTGCGGCAGGCGCGCATTATGTCCGGTCGCGGTGATGCGGAAGCTCATCGTCTCGCCCTCGCCGATCGGATCGATCGTCAGCGTGCCGCCGCGCGGGATCGTGTGCTGCGAAACGACCAGCATGTTGAGCAACAGCTTGACGCGATTCTTCGGCAGCAAGATCCGCGGCAGATTCCAGGTAATCGAGCACTTGCCGTCCTCGATGTGGCCGCGCGCCATGGTCTGGGCATCGCCGAGATCGATCTGCGCGCCGGACGAGCCGGCCGCACCAAAGGCGAGGCGGCAGAACTGAAGGCGGGCGGAGGCGGTTTTCGCGCTCTTGCGTATCAAGTCCAGTGCGAACTCGCGGTCGTCGGGCTTTGGATCGTCATCGAGCACTTCGAGACCATTGACGATGGCGCCGACAGGGCTGATGAGATCGTGGCAGACCCGCGAGCACAGCAGCGCGGCGAGTTCGAGCGCATCTGGAGCGGTGGCGGTAGCGGGTGACGAAGCGTCAGACATAAAGGGTTCCTGGAATTGCACGGCGCGGACGCGGCGAATCAAGCATGCTTGACGAATGCCGCAGGTTCTAACATTCGCAAGCCCGTGGCAGCTAGCTTGCGATCGGTTCGAACCGGCCCTAATGCCGCGGCGAATCACTCGAGCAGGGATGGAATTGCCGATGAATGAGGCATGCAGGTGAAGCGGATCATTGATGGCGCGGCCGCCTCCCACCTGATGGAGCCGCTCACCGCGCTGGTGGTGAAAGCGGGCGAAGCCATCCTTGCGGTCAACCGCACGGCGATGCGGGTCGACGGCAAGCAGGACGGCTCGCCGGTGACTGAGGCCGACCTTGCCGCCGACCGCATCATCGCGGACGGGCTGGCCCAGCTTGCGGGCGACATCCCGACGCTGTCGGAAGAGCGGACCCAGCTCGCCTCGCCGCCGTTCCGCGACAGCTTCTTCCTGATCGACCCGCTCGACGGCACCAAGGAGTTCGTCGCCGGGCGCGACGAGTTCACCGTCAACCTTGCCCTCGTGACATCGGGCGTGCCGCTGCTGGGCATCGTCAGCGCCCCGGCCCTCGGGCTGCTCTGGCGCGGTATCGTGGGCCGCGGCGCCGAGCGGGTCAGGTTCGACGGCGCGACCATCGGCGCTGCCGAGCCGATCCATACCCGCAAGTTGCCGCCCCTGGGCGAGCCCTGGATCGCCGCGGTGAGCCGCTCGCATGGAGATCCCCGAACCGAGGCGTTCATCGATCACCGCGCCAGCGCCATCAGAAAGACGGTCGGCTCGGCCGTGAAATTCGGCCGGATCGCGGAAGGCAGTGCCGACATCTATCCGCGCTTCGGGCCCACTTGTGAATGGGACGTCGGGGCTGGCTACGCGGTCGTGACCGCGGCCGGCGGCAGCGTAACCGATGGCAAAGGCGGCGCGCTCCGCTTCGGTGAGCGATACGACAGCGGCTTCATCATCCCGGAGTTCATCGCCTGGGGTGACCCGCAGGCGGCAAGACTCTGATATCGCAAAGGCGCTACTGGCTGAGCTTGTCCTGGAGGGCCGGCCAGCGCTTGCCCACCTCGTAGAGGAAGCGCTCGGGATTGGCGGCGAAGGCGTCCCGATTGGTTTCCCGGCTGAACAGATAGAGCCGCTGCGCCGCGATCGCGAAGAAACGGGGGTTACCGGCGATGATGACGCCGCGGGCGATATCGACCGGATCGTAGCCGCCGAACTGCGGCCCGTAGACCTCGGGATGCGCGAGGAAAGAGGCGCGGTTGCCCTCGTTCCGAAAGCGCCAGACTGCGCCCCACAGGTTCGCCTCGAACTCGGCCGTCCCTTGCACGGCCGCGCCATCGACGAAATAGGCCACGGGGTCGAAGCCCTCGATCGCCACGCCGCTGAAGCGGTTGACGACGATCCGCTCGGTGGTGGCCGCCTGCGCCGGCACCCCCGCGCAGAGGATCCAAATGCCCGACAGCATGCAGACCAGAAGGCCGATCAAGGCAATTCCGGGGCGCAAAGGGCTGGCTTCCTGCCGTTGTGCCGTCATAGTTGCTGCGGATAACATCCGAGTCGAGGGGACATCCGGCGCAACCTAGAGCCGTGCCTGTTGGCGTCAGGTTAAGGAAGCGACCGGATTCGGTACCAGGGGTTCTTTTATGACTTTCGCATCACGCCTTGCCGCAGTCGCGCTTGCCGCGATGGTCGGGTGGATCATTCCGGCTTCCGCCCAGCAGCCGCCGCCGCCCGATTTGCCGCCGCCGCAGCGGACCCCGACGCCCAGCACCTATGGGCCGGACGAACTCGTGAACGCCGGCCACCGCTTCTTCGGCAACGTCTCGCGCGGTCTCGCCTCGATCATCGAGAAGGCAGTCAGCCAATGGGGCCTGCCCAACGGCTACATCCTCGGTGAGGAAGGGTCCGGAGCCTTCGTCGCCGGCCTGCGCTACGGCGAAGGCACGCTCTACACCAAGAACGCCGGCGACCTCAGGGTCTATTGGCAGGGTCCCTCGCTCGGCTTCGACTGGGGTGGCGACGGCGCGCGCACCATGACGCTGGTCTATAATTTGCCCGCCACCAACGCGATCTACCAGCGCTTCGCCGGCCTCGACGGCTCGGCTTACATCATCGGCGGCTTCGGCATGACGGCGCTCACCGCCAACAACATCGTGCTGGTGCCGATCCGCTCCGGCCTCGGCCTGCGGCTGGGAGCCAATATCGGCTATTTGAAATTCACCCCGCGCGCGACCTGGAACCCGTTCTAGGGTCCCGCTTTCCCCTCCGGCGACGGATCAAGGTTAACGACATGTCGGGGCTGGCTTTTTGCCGGCCCCGCATGCAATGTCCTTGGTAAATTTTTCCTTAGCTTTGGGAGTTCTGGCCCATGGTCGAACCGATCATGTACCTGGCGATCGGTTTCCTGCTTTCGATGCTGTGCGGGCTCGCCATCGTGCCGCTGGTGCATAACCGCGCGGTGCGCCTGACCACGCGTCGGCTCGAGGCTGCCACGCCGTTGTCGATGGCCGAGATCCAGGCCGACAAGGACCAGCTCCGCGCCGAATTCGCCATGTCGGCGCGACGGCTGGAGATGAGCGTCGACCAGCTCAAGAACAAGACCACGAGCCAGCTCGCCGAGCTAGGCAAGAAGAGCGACGCCATCAACCGCATGAAGATCGAGCTCGGCGAGAAGAACGCCACGATCTTCGCGCTCGAGGCGCGCGAGAAGGCGGTCAAGGAGCAGCTTCGCGCCACCGAAGAGGAATTCAACACCAAGACCGCAGCCCTGCGTGCCGCCGAGCTCGCGCTGACCGACAAGCAGGGCGAGCTCGCAAAGATCAATTCCGAACTGTCCGACCGCTCGATGATGGCGGAGAGCCGGCAGGTCGAGCTGGTTGTGGTCCGTGCGCAGATCGAGGAGCTGAAGAACCGCGTCGGCGACGCCGAAAAGGAGTTTGCCGCGACGCAGGCGCGGCTGGCGCAGGAGCGCACCGAATCCGAGACCGCCTCGCGCGAGCTCGGCGACGCCCGCGGCCGCGTCGAGAATCTGAGCCAGCGCGTCACCGACCTCGATCGCCAGCTCATCGTGCAGGTGAAAGAGGCCGAGATGCTGTCGGGCCGCGTCGGCGATCTCGAGGGACGCCTTGCCACGCAGGGCAAGCTGCTCGCTGAGCGCGACTATGAGAACAACCAGCTCCGCCAGGCCAATGAGAGTTCCGAGCGCACCATCAAGGAGCTGCGCGTCGAGATCGCCGCCGTGAGCGGCGGCAAATCGTCGGCCGCGATGGAATCGATCCGCGCGGAAAAGACCGCGCTGGAGGAACAGCTCCGCACCGCCCGCGACGAGCGCGCCAAGCTGCAGCGCGACATCAACGCGATCCAGCAGCAGGCCGAGAGCTCC
The DNA here is from genome assembly GCF_055811355.1 of Bradyrhizobium sp. WSM4873. Taxonomy (NCBI): domain Bacteria; kingdom Pseudomonadati; phylum Pseudomonadota; class Alphaproteobacteria; order Hyphomicrobiales; family Nitrobacteraceae; genus Bradyrhizobium; species Bradyrhizobium sp. WSM4873. The sequence goes on from NZ_JBVVPS010000066.1 coordinate 4,303, forward strand.
TGGGCGACCGAGCGGATGGAGAACGCGCTGCTGCGCGAACGCATCAACGACATCGCCGCCGAGGTGGCCAAGCTCGCGATGCAGCTCGAAGGCCCGAACTCGCCGATCGAGGCCCTGCTCGCGGCGGAGGCCGGCCAGCCGCCGAGGCCGGCGCCGCGCCCGGCCAATGACGCCCCAACCAACGGCACGGCCGCAGGCACCCTGCCTGAAGGCGGCGGAACACTGGCCGAACGCATCCGCGCGCTCCAGGCCCACGCCTCCCGCGCCCGCCAGCAGGGCGCGTAAGCGGCCCGAAAACGGCCTCACCGCCGAGTTGCGGGTTCGGGGGAAGGTTTTCGGGCCCGGCAGCGCCTCGAAACTTGACACCTTTGGCCCGCACTTCTAAATCGCGGGCTCCAAAGCGCCGGCGGCCGAAACTCGGGTCGCCTGCATGATGGTTTCGGGTGCATAGCTCAGCGGGAGAGCGTTCCCTTCACACGGGAGAGGTCCAAGGTTCGATCCCTTGTGCGCCCACCATTTGTTCCGGATCTACAGTAACTTAGCAACTTTCTTCCCCCACATTGTGCCCCGAAAAGTCTAGGGCACAACCTGGGCACTCCAAAAAAGATCGTCCCTCTACTTCGCCCGCCGCTCCGATCCCGACGACAAAAAGCTCGCTGATCTTTCACCACGAGATTCGCGTCGGCGCGCGACCTTTGGGCACGAGTTTCGTTGGACGCTCGATAGGCGCGAGTACGTTGTGCTCGAGGCAACCAGCGCCGAGGTACCTGCTTTGCGCGGGTCTTTTGATGCTCCGCGCTTGCCGGTCTTGGCTGTGTTGTCCACTGCCGCCATGTTGCCGCCGGGTCGGCTCGGCAATGGCGAGCTCGAAATGGTTCTCGAGACCACGTCGCCAGAGCAGACAGTCCTGGTTTTTAGTGACGACCTGCCGTCCGGTGACGGACATCACATGGGCCGCCTTCAATCATCAGGTTGCCAGCTTATGCACCGGTTCTCCGCCACTGTTGCCGTTGAGCTCGGGCCCGACTTGGTTCGGATCGCTCCTCTTGCCTAGCTTGCTGGCGGCGATGGTGACGACTATGACGAGACCCTTTGGCGACATTGTAAAGCGGTAAGAACCAATGGAGCCGGGAGTCCGCTTTCGGCATCCCCTTACCTGGGGGTCGGCTTATGGTCATCGCCCTTCCAGATCGTGATGCTACTCGGGCGTATTGACCGGTTGCGGTGCCGTAGCGCTCGCATGGCTCGCAACAAAGGACCCAGTTCGGACCCCTCCTGGATCTCGACCGAGTATCACACCTGTTTCGAGCATTGGCCGATCGGGCCTCACCAGCTTGGTGGTGCTCACGCCCGCATTCGGATCAACTGCCATTTCGGAGTCTCGTTCAAGCAGCTCTCGCACGCGCTCGATGCGAGCGAACCGGAATGGATGGACCAGTTTGATCATCGGGCTAAGCCCCTCGGGTCGAATGCGAACATCGGATGATGAAAACGACGAGCGCGCGACGGCTGATGCTCATGAGTCGAACTGTCGGTTCTCCGCCGAATGCCAGTCCGCACCGTGGAGGCGGATCATCTCCCGACGGGACCGCTCGATGAAGATGCGCTCAACGCGAAGCCGGCTGCAACTGAAGCCGCCAGCGCAAGGCCACAGGCCATATAGTCATTCATGAAATTCCAAAACATGTTGCAGCCGGTAACTCCTACAAAAGTAAGTGCCACGATCACATTGCGAAATGCCTTAACCATGCTGCCCCCCAGTCAGTCGGCGAGGAACTTTTACCATTGCAACCACGGTGATTGGCAGCGTTTGACCCTTGTGATGAGCCGTCTTTCTGCTCGATCAGCTTGGGTCCGGCCGCGCTGCCGACGTGGGGCTCGCTCTACTTACTTAGGAGGGAACCCCGGAGGGGCAGTGGTAGCGACGCCGGCATACTTCATCACGGCGGGCCCTTCCCGAGTGCCCCCGGCGAGGAGCTCCGCATGCCTTCGCGCGAGGGATCGACGCGGCATGGCCTGCGCCGTTGTGGCGTGGAGAAGAGGGCGGGTTCGAAGCATGGAGCATGCTGGTTATGGCTCTTTCTTAATCGGCGTTCGGCAGGCTCGCGGCCAGCACTGCCGATCACCGCGACCGCAAAGTAGCGCAAGCGATGGCCCGCGGCAGTGATGCCCGCCGGCCATTTCATGTTGTCTGCGTCGTCTAGGGCTTAGTGGACGACGAACGCTGCCACCAAGCCTGCAATCATCCACTAATCGTTTCGTCAGACCTTTTGGTTAGCAATTTGACGGATATACGGGAGGATTACGGCGCGGACCATGCCTGCCTATAAAATCACTAACCCCTTCGATGTCGAAGGGCTGGAAAAGTCGCTGAGCGACTCGGCGACGCGCGTCTCCACCATCTGGATCAGCAACCTTCTGTTGTACCTCCTTGTCACCGCCGGCACCGCCACGAACAAGCAGCTCTTGCTGGCCGACCCGGTGAGGCTTCCGGCGCTCGGCACGGAAGTGCCGCTCGTTTCGTTCTTCGTGCTGTCGCCGATCTTTTCTGTGCTGTTGCAGTTCTACGTACTGCTATAGACCCTGCTCTTGGGCCGCACAGCCCCGCGCGTATGATGACGCGCTGAACCGCACTCTGAAGAAAGCCCGAGCAAAACGCGATTTTTCGTGAGCGCGAACACGGTTTTCGCCCAGATCTTTGCCGGGGCACCGCGCGAGCGCGAAGGATGGGTCGGCCGGGTATTGCGCGGCTTCTCCTGCTTACACTTGTCGGATCGCCAATTCTGGTTCTTCTCACTTTCGACGCAGAAGGCGATTTTGCCACGCCAACGAGGGACTTTTGCGACACTGATGTGACGCCATCAAGGAACTGGTCGACAATATCTCACATCTGAATGGCCGACGATTGTGAACCATTTCACACACACGTAGACTGATTCCTGAGAGGCTCGGCCGGCCGCGCCGGTCGGTTCGTCGACCCGCCAATTGTTTTCAGAACGTCATAGTTTGATTGATTGAGGGAAGATCGCCATGAGGACGACTGCGAAGTCCGACGACGGAAAACTGCGTGTCACGGCGATTGCAGGCACGCGAGCTGTCTTGATCGCCCTTGATATGGACAATGACGAGCGCAAGGGCCTCAAGGGATTTGCCATGCGAACGGGCGAAGTCGGTGCGCCCCTTCAATGGCTGGCGGGCATGAAAGTATTCAAGTCGCTTGCCCCCTCGGGTGTACCCGCCGGCAAGTCGATGCATTTCACGACCGACAAGAATCCGATTCAGAGCTTTCTCTGGTCCGACTATGAGGCGATCCCGGCTACCGAACACAGCTTCGAAGTGTCGGCAATGTTCGGCGAACCCGGCAACCTGCAGCCACGTCAAGTTGCGTCATTCAAGATCAAGACCGAGGCCGAAGATGACGCCCATCATGGCGTCTGGTTCAACAGAGGTGCGATCGCCAGCCAGGCCTTTGCCGACCAGTTCGGCAACAAGTCACTGACGGATGCCGAGTACAACCTCAGGAAGTGGCGTGGCTGTCCCGCGGGCTCGTCGAGGCGTGCTTAAAATACATCCACGAAACCCCGAAGGGCGATGCACTTCGCGTCGTAGCCTATGAATTCACCTATCAGAGGGTGATCGGCGCCCTGAAGGCAGCGCTCAAGCGTGGTGTTGACGTCAAAATCGTCTATCACGACACGTCGGCGAACAATAAGGCCATTATGATAACCGAGCTGTCCGAAGAAGAGGACGGCGAGACGATCCTCTTCAAGCGAACCCGTCCCCAGACGCCGCATAACAAGTTCATCTACGGCTGGAAGGCGGAAAGAAGCCGGTGTCGGTCTGGACCGGTTCGACCAACTTTACGGCTTCAGGATTTTTGGGACAGACCAATGTCGGCCATCTGGTGACCGATGGCGATATCGGGGCGACCTACCTGAAACTGTGGGACGGCCTAAAGGAGGACCCTGATCCGAAGACAGGACATGACGAAACGCGACCGTCCGCTGCCGCCGCTGCCCCACCGCCCGCCAGTCCGGATCAGGCGCGGAGCCAGGCGCGGTCTTCTAGGCTGAAAGTCGCCGGGCTCCACTCGGGATCTGATGATTTCGGTGCGTTGCTCATGCATACTGTTGATCTCCCGTCGAAGTTGCGGAAGGGTGCCACCAATCAAATGGCTTGGCTGGGCTGGTGACTTGAAATGACGCGCTGGAAAGAGGGAGTTGCCCTGGGCATGGGATTGGTTATCGCCTCCGGGCTGATCCTAGCGAGCGCCGTTGCCTGGGGGCCGCACTCTTGCGGCCTCGTCTTCATGAAAGTCATCGGATGCGCGATCGGCAGTTACGAAAACCTCTCCGGCGGTTTGTTGGCCGCCGATGCTGCGATCCTAGCTGGTTGGCTCGCGTGGAGTGCCGTCCAAATTCAAGTCTCTGCTGAGGAGCGAAGGTCAACCGCTGATCGGGCGGAGATCGAAAATGTGCTAACATTAGATGTCGACCAGCGGGCTGATGGCCTCGCGGCTGTCTGGCGTCTCCTCGAAGATCTTAATAGGCCCGTGAATGCGGATGATCCGGAGGTTCGCAGTGCGAAGATGGAAGCAATTGCTTTTGGCGTTGATGAGATCACGTCGAAGCATTGGCTCGATCCTGCTCGCGAGATGATCCGGGGGTTGGGATGGCAACGAAGGCGATTATTCCAAGCGCTGTTTGCATCCATCGACGATCTTCGGATAGAGGCAGACAACTTTCAGGTATTTGATTTGCTGATAGCAGTGCGAGAGGTTGCAAATTGGATGGATGCCGTGCTGCCGATCGACGGCAATCATTTCGAAAGTCTGCCGAGACTCAGTCCAAAGGCATGGCCGCTGGGATACGCCGTCGAACTGCGTGCAGGACTGAACGCTGATCTGGCGGACGGCTAATGGCCAGGTTCACGCTTGACCACTATGCAGCGGTGGCATCAACAATTGCTTTCATTGTATCCGGCGGCAGCCTCTACGTGGCAAAGCTCTCTTACGATTTCAGCCTTTCGAAGGATGAACGCGAGATCCAAGAGAAGGAGCCGGCAGTCGACGTGCAACTCAAGCCGATCGGCGGGAAAAGTGCTCGGCTGACAATTTCGATCATCAATCGTGGTGACATCAATATCGCCCCGCAGGATATCACGGTTCTGCACTCCATCGATGAAGGAGAACTATACCTAGCGCGCGCAGGCACCGATTTACTCGATACGTTTTTGAGCCTGCAGCCAATGGGCATCGTTCCACCAAAGGGGGTCGGTTCGATGGTGGGCACCGTGTCAGGGGTAACAGATGGCAAGGCCGATTTTGCCGATGGGGCCGAACTTCAGTTCGTCGTAAGAATACGCCTCGGTGACAAGGACGAAACTCTGAAAACCATCACGCTCTCGCGGCGGGCTCGCGCAAAATAGAAGCATGTGCGAGCGCTTAGGGCGCCTTCATGCCCGCACCGAGGTACTGTCATCCTGTGATCGAGTCACTTCGAAGGAATCTAAAATCATGGCCGAGGGTGACTTCAAAAGCTCGACACTTTTCGCCGTCGGATCATCGGTCGCCGCAACCATCGGCTTACCGGCCTATAAGCTGGTGCTCTCGTGTGCTTACGGAGGGATGCCGTCCACGAAGCTGAAGATCGTATCCGCTGATATCGATATTAGATCTGTCGGAGTTCTTCACGGAGGGACCGCGATTACTCGGAGCTGCGCCCTCAACGGAGAAGTCGAAGGCAACACAAATTTGGAGGTGGCCGTCGGCTATGATTGGCCGCTAGTCGGATGGCGAGCATACCGCCGCGCAATATTCCGTGTCGCAAAGGGGGCGCCAGGGTACTTTTTGCTACCGGAGGGCTGAAGCCGCCGCATAGGGGCAAGGGTTGCTTCACATGAAAAGAACAATGCCTGCTTGGCCCACCGACCCGAATGATTGAATGGCGCTGCGGCAACACCAAAGCCAGCGGCGTTAAGACACCCTTCAGTTTGGCCGTCGAGTCCCGAGCAGACGTTTGGTGCGGGCGCGACCAATTTGGGTCCGCAGGGTGGCGCTGTCGTAGGGAGCGCCAGACGCCAACGTCAAGCCGGCGGCGGTCAGGGCCCGCGCGAATGCAGGAATTTTCAGCTTGGTGGCGCGCGAGAGATCTTCGAATTCGTCAAGAAAGTCGACGATCACCGCATCTACTGGCGCCCGTTCGCCTGGCTCGATCAACACGGCCGACGCCACTTTCCTTGCCCACGTTTCGACTGACATCCAGTCCCTCTCGATCTCAGAACAGAAAAAGGAGAATATTTTGTAACTCCGGCCAGGCTTCTTTGAGCAATCTTCGTTAGCTCGAAACGGCTTGTTCGGAAAACGCTTGCCGAAATGCCAAAATTCCGGTGCGTCGTGCACGCTCGTTTCGATCGCGGAGGCCAACGAATTAAAGAGATAGGAATTCCCATCAAAAAAGTAACGGAGCGGCCATCTCGCCGCCCCGAAGCCAATCTCGATCGTCCTGCTAAGCGTGAAGCGTCGGAAAGATCTTCCAGAGCTGCGGATTCACCTCCCAGTTTTTCGAAGGGCGACCGCTCTGCGTCGCACGCTCCTGAGGCCTTGCAACACCACGCAACCGCAGCTCCTCCATGCACTCGCCGATGTCATCAGCATCGCGGATCGGAGAACCCAATCCGCGGCGGAGATCATCACGGACGTTGATGACCTGCTTCTTCAGGCGCGCCAGGTGACGCGCCAACTGCACGACCGGCGGCTCGATCTCGCGGCGGTTGAATTCGGTGACCACCCGCTCGCCCATCGCCAGGAAGTACTGGTTCATCAGGTCGACACCCCGCTGCGCATCTTCGCCGGAGATGGCGGGGCCGGGCAACTCGTCCCCCGCGAGAGCGCGTTCGCACAGCGCGAGATTCAGCGCGAGGCGGAGCGCCTGCGTTCGCGCGCGCGACAGGAGCGATTTCACCATCGTCGATGACACAACCCTCCGCTCATTCCAACCGGCGTTGGCGATGCGGAAGATCTCGCGTGCCTCCGCCGAGGTAGCGATGAGCTGCGGATATGCACCGGGCAGGCCGCGAGGCTCGATATCCACCAGGCGGTTCAGCGCGGTGATCAGGTCGTCCATCGGGCCATCGGACTCCGCCATCGCGTCGGCCCGCACGACATCCGGGGCGCACCACAAGAAGCGCGGCGCCATTCCGTCATGCGCGGGGCCGAGCAAGAGCGCGATGCGATCCGGCTGGGTGGCCCCGAGGATAGTCAACTGCAGCGCCTCAATGGCGATTTCGCCGTCGCGAGCATTCGCGATGACCTTCGGCTTGCCGTCGAAAGCTTCCAAGAGCAACCCGCGCGCCTTGATCGTCTCGCTCCCGCCGGTCAGGTTCATTACCGTCAGCAACTCGTCCGACACCACCGTCCGGCCGTCGGGGGCGGCCGCGAGAGCATCCCGGATGCCTGCCACCGTCGCTTCCGACAGCAACAACTGGCGGCGGCGCGACGGCGCGACCGCGCCATCCATGACCGGCGAGAGGCCCTCGGCCGCGAGCTTCTTCCGCGCGTCGAGATTCCTGCGGTGCTCCACCTTGGCCAACATCTGATCGGACCGCTCTACGGTCGCCGATGAGCCGACCGATGAAGCTCGGATTGCATTGAACGCCTCGCGCGCAATATCGATCGCCTCGGTCTTGCCGTCACCGGGGTCAGCGACCAGTCCAACGAACAACGTCGCCGGCTCGGTTCGCCGTTCAGTGATCTCGAGGCGAACGCGATTGCCGACGGCGCCGGCCGTGATTGCGAGCGCGCTTGCCGCCACAAGGTCGAGATTCACCTGTCGCGCGGTCGCGATCCCCGACACCATGGCGCGGAAGCGGTCCGGAAGGGCGGCGAGCGGAAAAGCCGGGGCCGGAGAACGGTTGCCAGCCAAGAACATCGGATCGATATCGGCCACCCCGGATCCGTGGCCGGCTTCCCTGCGTCCCCTTCGCGAGCGGCTTCCGCGTTCTTGGGCTTCTTCATCTCAACTGCTCCTGTCCATGCGCAAAATCGCGCCATCGACATGGAGCCACGACCGTCAAACGACTACCGGCCTGCTTATCCCAAGAAAACGATGTCCGGCGTAAACTTGTTCGCAGATGCTATCAGCTTCCCTCGAGCTCCGCCCGATCGCGCCAAAATGCCAAAATGCCAAAATGCCAAAACCGCCCTGGGAGAGCGGCGGCGATCCGGTCCGTGCCAGTCCTTCCAAAACAGAACGCAACAATGCGCAATGTTATGCTTTGTTTCTACTTTTAGTAGTTCAGTTATGCTACACCCGTGCATCCAAATGATGCGTCGGAGAATTCAAAATAGGTAGCGCGAACCAATGCTCTAAGCTTCAGGGTTCAATCCACGCTATTCGCTTCGGGAGCAGATTGCTGGCGGTCGTCGTACTTCAGCAGCAACCCCATGCCGAACACTCGCGTCGATGCGTCGGCCGCGTGCGGATTGGGACCGAACATCGCTGTGTCGTGCTGTGGACATATTTTTCTGAGTTCGACAAGACCTCTCGCCAGAACGCCTGCTTCGCACTCGACGATATGTTACCGGTCCGGCGTCCTCGCCGGGATAAGCACAGTCTGGATTTCAATATCTACCCGCGATTCAGTTTGTCGCCGGATAGACTTTAGTCGTCCGTGAACAAGGCTCTAAGCGATTGAGCAGGAGTCAGTTTTCCGGTTGCGGCGGCATTTGAGATTGCAGGG
>NZ_JBVVPS010000067.1:0-13006 GCF_055811355.1 Bradyrhizobium sp. WSM4873
CCCATGCGCCCCACGATGATCGTCGATGAAGGCGATCATGGCTTGGACCGGCGGTCGAGCTCCGCCATCGCAAAATACGCGCTTGCCTTGCGCAGGATCTCATTGGCCTGCCGAAGCTCGCGGTTCTCCCGCTCCAGCGCCTTCAGCTTCTCGGCCATGTCAGTCGGAACGCCGGCCCACTGCCCGCTATCGATCTCGGCCTTCTTGACCCAGTCATGCAGCGTCTGCGGCGTGCAGCCGATCTTCGCGGCAATCGATGTCACTGCCGCCCAGCGCGAAGGGTGCTCGCTGGCGTGATCCAGAACCATCCGAACCGCTCGGGTCCGGACCTCTGCTGAGAACTTGTTCGTTGTCTTGCTCGTCATGGCTCCATCCTCTCAGGAGTTGGAGCCTCCGGCAAACCCGGGGCGGTTCAGTGAAGGCGGGCCTGCACCTCCTCATCGGGATTGAGAATAATTGTGCCCGCTCGATCATAGGCGAGCCCGGCTGGCAGGGGCAGCCGCAGTTCGCCGCGCGCCGCCTTCTGGCGTTCCCCTTGGTGAAGGCGCATTCGAAGCTGATGCAACTCCGCCTCGCTCATGATGCCGGACAAGCCCAACAGCAGGCGGTCGTGGTAGGCGCGCGGATCGTAAAGCCGCTCGCCATCCGCAATGAGCACGCCGAACACCGAGCACAGCTCGAGAAGCTGATGCCAGTCCCGGTTGTTGCGGGCCAAGCGAGAAGCGTCGAGGCTCACCACGAGACCGGCGTTGCCAAGGCCGATCTCGGCAATGAGCTTCTGGAAACCATGACGATCCACACCGCCAGCACCGGATTTGCCCAGATCCTCATCAATGACCTGGACGCGCTCCGGCGGCCAGCCCAGACCGATGGCGCGATCGACGAGGCGGTACTGCAGCTCCGTGCTCTCGTGGTGCTGACGCACCTGGTTCACGGATGACTGCCGCACGTAGACATAGGCCAACTTCGCTCGGTGCGCAGTCGTGAGCCGCTCGTCAGCGACGTTCAAGCTGATCAGCACGACCCAGTCCTCTTCCGGGCGTGCCGGGAACCGCTTGCATCCGCCGCAGCAGCGCGGCGAAGATTTGAGCGATCTGGGTTTGCGTCGCGGTCGATAGATTCGGCCACAGGCGCGGAATGTCGGCCGGACGGCCAGGTGGCTTTGCCAACGTCGGCAGGGGTCGATACGCAACGCGACCTGGAAGCGGTCGGTGGGTCATCGCGAATCACCTTCTCGTCGAGAAAGCTCAGACTCGCGCTCAAATGTTGCATCAATGGGATCAGCGTACGTGCGCTGATGCGTGGCAGATCGGCGGCGTTCGGGCCAGAAGTTATCGTCTCGACAAGATCCGTCGACGCGATCCGAACCGCCCGCGGCCGGCCGTCCGGCAGCGCGACAACGACGTAGGCGGGACCGCGCCCCGACCGCTGCTTCAGCACCTCAAGCCGGTGCCCAAAAAGAAAATGATGCGGGTCAGTGATCGTGACGTGAGACACGACCCGCTCGACAATAGGGGTACTCTGACGTGTTCGGTGACCCTGCTATGACGCTCGCCGCCATCGATCGTCTCGTTCACCACGCCACCATCGTCGAGATGAACGTCGAAAGCTATCGCAGGCGCACCGCGCTCGAACGGAAGCGTGGTCCAGGGCGCCCCCCCTCGCACGCGACACCACAAACACTCGCTGATTGACGCTCCGCGACAATCAGAGCGAACAAAACTCTTGCGCGCGACAATCATCGCGGCAATCATCACTTCGCCGCGACACAGACTCGCCATCCTGATTGTCGCGCGCTTCCCATCCAGATTGTCGCGCTATAGGCATCACCAAGGCTGGCAACGCTCTGGCCAGGCGGGCTCTGATTGAGGGGGCATGGACCTATCGCATGTAAGCTCGCGTCAGTCGCAAGCTCCATGACCGTAACGAGCGCCTGCCTCAAGCTATCCGCGATATCGCCTGGAAGGCCCAGGTCAGGCTGTGCGCCCGCTATCGCCGCTTGTCGGCGGTCGGCAAACCCAAGGTAAGGTGATCGTCACCACCGCCATTGCACGCGAGATGGTTCGGCTTCCTGTGGGCGATCACTCATCAAGTACAACTCGGGCCGGTCGCCTGAAGGGCGCTGCTCGACCATATCGGTGCCCAGGGCAGGAGGCGGGACGCGGTGGGAAATCCTCGTGGCCTGTTATGAGCCGGCATTGCCGACGCTCGCCCCCTAGACCGAGGCAGCCCCAAGACGAAACCACGGTCATGCGGTAGCCAACCCGCGCATGAGAGCTTGATCAACCGTCGTCTTTGGCCTGCCTCTACCGTGGGCACCTTCGAAGTCCAGCGTCCGGGCGCTCAGCCGGAAGCGGCTCCGCTTGATCGAGTCCCTTGACAGCAAACAAGAGAGCAGTCTGCTGAAAAACCTTGAAACTGAGAGTTTTTCTTATTCTGACCGGTCGTTGTTGGGGCGGCGCGGCGGAGTTGGAGGTAATTTCTAGCCTGGTGTTTGGTGTACCCTGATGCGGGGCGGCTAAGCGGCAAGCAGTCTGGGGATTCGGATCAGGTTGTAGGCGATCAGATTGAGCAGGAAGTCGGCGGCGCGAGCGATGCCGCGATGTTTGGTCTTGCGCATGGTGCCGTGCTGCTTGCCCCATCCGAGATGCACTCGACCATCGCCCGGCGCGACTGCGACATGTCATATCCGGGACGCCGTGTGGTTCGTTTGTTCGTTCGTCGATGGCGCTGTTGCGGGTTTTGCCGGTTTTGGTGACGGCCTGGCTCTGTGTCACATGCGGCGTCACGCCGATGGCGCCAAGGTTGGCGACATGATCGGCGGTATCGGACGCCTTGTCCTCGCCGGCAGTGATGCGACGGCCCGCGGCTTTGCGTCTGGCCTTCAGCGTGGTCTCCGAAGCCCGGCGTTCGGCGGTGCCATTGGCATGCGTGACCCTGCCGGCTACCGCCAGCCCATGGCGGTTCTCCATGGTGGCGTGGCCCATATAGCAAAGCTTGGCCTCCTGTCCGGCCGCCTTGCGATAAAGCCTGCTGTCCGGGTCGCTGGTGCTGGCATGGGTGTCGTTCTTACGCTTCCGGCCGTGGAAGTTGGCGCCGTCATCATCATCACCGCTACCGTCCTTGGGACGAAAGCTCTTCTGTGAAACCCAGGCTTCGATCAGCGTTCCATCCAACGAGAAGTGCTCGTCCGACGGCAGTGGCTGGACCTTCAGATGGCTCAGAAGGCTGGTCATGAACTTCGTGAACACATCGCCGTTCTGCAGCCGCTCGCGGTTCTTGGTGAAGGTGGTCGGGTCCCAGACCGGATCGTCCGGCGACAGTCCCACGAACCAGCGATACAAACGATTGAAGTCCAGTTGCTCCATCAACTGGCGTTCCGAGCGGATGCCGTAGAACACCTGCAGCAGCAAGGCGTTCAACAATTGCTCCGGCGGGATCGAAGGACGCCCCTCGCTGGGGTAGAGCTTCCCAAGGCTGCGGTTCAAATCACTCAAAACATTCCGGACAAGTTCCCGGACCTTCCGCAGCGGATGGTTCGCTGGCACACGCTTATCGGGCGCGATGTACGAAAACAGGCCGCCCTGGTCCGCAAACCTGCCGCGCATGATCGCCTCCGCCGATTCGAGATGACAAAGTGAATCATCAAGTCTCCTCCGTGGCTTTGGGTTCTTCAGCAGACTGCTAGTGTCCTGAACCAGAAGTTCGCAATATAGCGTGGTGCCAGAATTAGTAGGTTCGTTCTACTCAGTTCTCAGCTAGGTGAGTAGAGTCGTTTGGTGAGAAGCACGCGGTGCAACTTAAGCCCGAAGCACTCGGGACGATTCAAGCTAATACGAAGCAAGTCGTCAACCTGCAATAACTGGAGAACAAACATGGCAAACCCACGCCAAGAGGATAAGTCCACACAAAGAATGGAAGATGCAGCTCGCCACTCCGGCGAGAAAGCGGCTGAACAGACCAACCGTAAGGAACAGGCTGCAGCTGATCAGAGTGCGCGCGTTGGCCAGAGTGCGGCTCAAGCCGGAGAAGAAATAGCCCGATCAACGGCCAATATCGCTGAGCAGAACTTCGAGACGGTGCAGCGCGCATGGCGAGCCGGCCTGCAAGCGACGACCTCAGCCATTGGACGGTATACGGAGCAATTTGGTCACATGTTCGGTGTCTCAGGAGAACGGCTGCAGCACGCAACAGAAGCAACCGAAGGGTGGGCGCGCGAGGGGCGAACGATCCTTTTCGCTAGTACGGCTGCTGCCAAATTAGGGAGTGAAATAGCTCAAGAGTACTGCCAGATGGTTCGGAAAGAAGTAGAGACTCACATGGACTACAGCCGAAAGCTGTGGCTCTGTCGAACTCCTCAGGACTTTGTTGCCGTACAAAGTCAGGTTCTGCGGCAGACGCTGGAAGCTGCTCTGGATATCAGTCGTCGAATCGCCGACCTGTCGATCAAAATGACCGACGAAACCGGAAAGCAGATTAAGCAAAGTATATAAGAGGTCCGGCACTCGCCTAGCTGAATCAGCTTATTAGTTGCTAGCTGACCGCTCCTGATTACTTTTTATCGCGCGGCTAGAGAGTCTGTCTGTTGCTGTGGGCATGCGGTCAACGCGTCAGCGTTGTCCACATGCCCACAGCCCTCGGCTTGCATCCATTCGCGCCAAACCACCATCGGCCTGCGATGGCCTATGAAGGCGACGACCATTATAGAAGGCGATCGGAGTTTGCGCTTCCTGCCTTAGCCTCGCAGTCGGCATAGCCTTAGATAGATGTCCTCATGCTTGTGAACCGCCCCGGATTTGCCGGAGGCTCCAACTCCTGAGAGGATGAGCCATGACGAGCAAGACCACGAACACGTTTTCGCCTGAAATTCGGGACCGAGCGGTTCGGATGGTTCTAGATCACGCCGGCGAGCACCCGTCGCGCTGGGCGGCAGTGACCTCGACTGCTGCCAAAATCGGCTCCACACCGCAGACGCTGCATGACTGGGTCAAGAAGGCCGAGATCGATAGAGGGCAGCGGGCCGGAAGCCGAAAGCCCTTGAACGAGAGAACCGCGAGCTTCGGCAGGCCAACGAGATCCTGCTCAAGGCAAGCGTCTATTTTGCGATGGCGGAGCTCGACCGCCGGTCCAAGCCATGATCGCCTTCATTGACAATCATCGTGGGCGCATGGGGTCGAGCGATCTGCAAGGTCCTGCCGATCGTCCCCTCGACCTATCACGCCCATGTGGCCAGGCGGCGGGATCCCGCCAGGCTGTCGGCGCGCGCCCGGCAGGATGCTACGCTGAAAATCGAGGTCAGGCGCGTCTTCGATCGGAACTTCCGCGTCTACGGCGTGCGCAAGGTCTGGCGGCAGCTCAAGCGGGAAGGCTTCGATGTTGCCCGTTGTACCGTGGCGCGACTGATGCAGGACATGGGTTTCGGCAAATCCGTCAACCGGCCGAACTACACCAGGCTGGAACAACCGGCTATGGCGGCATAACTTAAAACCAAATGGCCCCGGCAGATCCGGGGCGGGCGGTTCATGTCATCTAACTGTAGGGATCCGCAACATGGCGTCCGAAACTCTTATGGATTCCGATGATTCGGAAGACTCGTTGCCCGCTCAACTCGGGACCGGTCGCCTATGTCAAACAATCGAATCGGCGATCGACTGGCTGTGGAAGTCTCAGAATCCATCTGGATTTTGGGTTGGCATGGTCGAGTCAAACTCGACCATTGAGGCCGAGTGGCTGCTCGCCAGTCACATAGCCGGGTTTCATTTGCCCTCTGAAGAGAAAATCATTATGGCCTTGCTGCAACGGCAGCGGCCGGACGGTTCTTGGGGCATATATCCAGGAGCACCGGATGGTGACATCAACTCGACCGTGGAGGTCTACGCGGCGCTGCGCGCCAAGGGGCTAGACCTGCACTGCGACGAACTCGCTGGTGCGCGTGCATGGATTCAGAAGCATGACGCGCTAAGAAATCTCCGGGTGTTCTCGCGATATTGGCTGGCCATGTTGGGGGTTTGGCCGTGGCAACACACCCCCAATCTGCCCCCAGAGATAATTCGGCTGCCGCTTTGGTTTCCGTTCAACATCTATAACTTCGCTCAATGGGCTCGCGCGACGATGGTGCCTCTCACCGTCGTCGCGGCGCGGACGCCTGTTTGGCCTCTTCCCGACGGGAGCAAGCTCGAAGAACTCTTTCCCTGTCCTTATGAGGATTTCGATTTCTCAATTCCCGCGAAGCACACTCGCCTGCTTTCGTTAGAATGGCTCTTCCTAAAGATTGATCGCGGTCTTCACGAAGCCCAACGATCGAAGCTGATTCCCTTTCGTGAGAATTCCATTAGGCTTTGTCTCGAATGGATGATCAGGCATCAAGATGCCGACGGCGCATGGGGAGGTCTCCAACCACCCTGGGTCTATGGATTAATTGCGCTAGTCAACGAGGGCTACCGGCTTGATCATCCTTCGGTGGCCAAGGCTATCTCCGCGTTGGGAGCACACTGGAGCTACGAGCGTAACGGCGCTACCCATATTCAGGCTAGCGAATCTCCAGTGTGGGACACGTTACTCTCGGTCCTTGCGCTCCTCGAGGCTGGCGTGTCCTCCGACAAGACCGAAGTTTGCAAAGCTCTAGAATGGGTTCTCAATCAGCAGGTTCTTGTTCCTGGAGACTGGTCTGTAAAGGTTAGGGACGTAAGCCCCGGTGGTTGGGCTTTTGAACGCGCCAACAACTCCTATCCCGACGTTGATGATACGGCCGTCGCCTTACTTGTTCTCGGGAAACTGAGGTCGACGATCGGAGGTCTGAGAGAACGAGTCGAGCGAGCGATTGGACTCGGTGTCGAGTGGACGTTGGCTATGCAGTGCCGCAACGGCGGTTGGGGTGCTTTTGACAGAGACAACAACAACGAGATTATCTCGAAGATTCCATTTTGCAATTTCGGAGAGGCGATCGATCCACCAAGCGTCGATGTGACCGCACACGTCCTTGAAGCCTTTGCCGCGCTAGGACACGACATCAAGCATCCGGCTATTCACCGCGCTCTAGATTACATCCGGAGCGAACAAGAAGAAGCGGGGAGCTGGTTTGGGCGATGGGGGGTCAATCACATATACGGCACCGCTGCCGTATTGCCCGCTCTCCAAGCGATAGGCGAGGACATGACACAGGCCTATGTGATGCGCGCTATTACTTGGATTCTATCGAAACAGAATCAAGACGGTGGCTGGGGTGAAACTTGCGCATCCTACATGGATCCGGAGCTTCGCGGGAGGGGGCCGAGCACGCCATCACAAACTGCGTGGGGTCTCATGTGCCTTCTTTCGGTCGATAGCAGCCGCGAAACCAGTGCGGCGATACAGAAGAGTGTTGAGTATCTCTGTGCTACCCAAAAGGCCGATGGGACCTGGGATGAAGACTTCTACACCGCGACGGGCTTTCCGGGCTACGGGATTGGCGCTCGTACGAACTTAGCGGCCCAGGAGCTCGCAAACCGGCTGCAACAGGGCACCGAGCTATCACGTGGATTCATGTTGAGCTTCAACATGTATCGCCATTATTTTCCACTTCTCGCATTGGGACGAGCCGCCGCTCGGGCGCTCGGGTAACCTGTACGGCCCCAAGAACGATTATGAGCAGAACAATAGCATGTCGTGCGCGCTTTGATCCGCAAGGCAAAGGATGCAAAGGAGAGGGGAGAGCGGCTTACCCGGTCTGGGATCAGGGCCGAGCACGGCTTTCTCTATGTCGATGATTTGGCGGATGCCTGCGTGTTTTTTATGGAGCGGGATGACATCCCTAACGGCTTGATCAACATCGGCACTTGAGAGGACAGCACAATTCTCGAACTCGCCCGGACCGGCGTTACGAGTGACAACGCCGCTATCGAGAACGTCAAATCAACTTGGCTAACACAGATGGTGATCAACAATTTGCATCAGCGTGCCAAGGCATTCGGCTTTGTTCTCCCTTGGAACCGAAAGTCGGTGCTGCCGTTTCTTAGGAAGCGTTCTCCATCGTCAGCTCCCCGATTTTGGCGTGCAGCGTTTTCACGTCCACGGCAGGCTCGATCGTTCTGTTGCCTCCGCCAGCCCTCTGCCGCCGCTTCCTGAAGCTGGGACTTCCACTGCGTGATCCGGTTCGGATGCACGTCGAACTACTCAGCCAACTGGGCCAGCGTCATCTCGCCCTTGATCGCGGCTAACGCCACGTTGGGCTTGAATGCCGGTGCGCGGTGCCGGCGGGCTCGTTTGCTCATCGTCTCGCCTGATTCGCGGGACAATCTTGCCCCCCGTCAGGCAGAAACTCCACTTATCGCCTTGTTCAGATTCTTGAGCTCGGCTCCGGCAACTGGCATCACTCCCAAGCTTGGTAGGTTGAATTTATTGGGCCTGAGATCTTTAATAACGCGGCGACTTGCAGTCGGAGGCAGGTTCGAGGACTGAGATCATCTTGCAGCGACGGCGAGAGGAGTTAGTACCGCGAACAACTCTTCGGACGAGTCTAAAAGACGGTGGGCCGTAAGATGCTGCGTGTTCTCTTTCTGATAGTAACCGTTGCTGTCACGACACGGTCGAGCGCCCAGGGCGCTGACGCCAATCCCATCTATGTTGACCAAGGGTTAGATTGGACCGCGGCGGCGAGAGCGGACTTCTATGTGCGCGATCAGGGCTCGCGTTTGATCACCCTATCCTGGATGCAGGCGCTCAAGCAAAGAAACGGACAACCGTTCCTCGCCGATGGTCTGAAGCGGTACGGCTATCTACTCAATCCTGGAAGCAAGGCCGGCCTTCCCATCGGCTTTCATGCCTCCGGTCCCGAAGGTTTCCAGCTTGTCGGAATGACCTGCTCGGCATGCCATACGCGCCAGATCGAAGTTGACGGCAAGGTGTATCGCGTCGACGGTGGGCCCGGGCTCGTGGACTTCTACGCGCTGCTTCGCGATTTGGACAAGGCAGTCGGTGATGTGCTTGCTAGCGACGATTCGTTTGCCTCGTTTGCTGCATCTGTTCTGCAGTCCGCAACTCCCGACATAGCCGATGTTGAGGATCTTCGCCGGCAGGTAGATAGGTGGTACTTGCGGTTTCACACGCTTATGGTGCGAGCCCTGCCCAAAAACGGCTGGGGAGTGGGCCGTCTGGATGCTGTCGGGATGATCTTCAACCGCTTATCCGGACTGGACATCGGTCCGCCCCCCGATTTCATGATCCCGGAAAACATAAAAACCGCTGATGCTCCCGTGAGATACCCATTCCTTTGGAATGCGCCGCGGCAAGACAAGACGCAATGGCCGGGATTTGCAAAGAATGGAAGCGACATCTTGGGGCTGGCCCGGAACGTCGGCGAGGTCCTAGGGGTGTTCGCTACGTTCGAGCCTAAGCGTCAGGGTGCGGTCATCAATTTCCTCAATGGCAATTCCACCAATTTCGACGGCCTAAGCGAGCTTGAGAACTTGGTGAAGCGCATCGGCCCTCCGAAATGGCCCTGGAAGATTGACGCTGCCTTAGCCATCCGGGGCAAAATGATTTTCGAAAGAGATCCCGCTGAAGGGGGATGTAGCGGCTGCCATGGCATTGAAGACGGCGAGCAGCGCTTTCCATTCATCAAAACATGGAGAACCGTGGTCCAGAACGTCGGTACGGATACACGAGAATACGATGTGCTCGCCTGGAAAGCGAAGACGGGCGTGCTGAATGGAGCGTACATTCCCTTCGCGACCGCGCCGCTCAAGGAGACCGATCAAATCCTTGACATCCTTGCAACCTCGGTCATTGGTTCGATCGCAGAACACCTGTTGGCCGGCGGTGCCTCTTCCAACGCACGGGTCGCGACGGCGTCAGATCCGGGTTCGTCGGAGACCCCGGAGTCTCTGGGGCTGGTAAGACTACCGCCGACCCTGCAGGATCTGGTAACGGCTTTCGACGCTGTCAGCACCTCGGAAGCGGTCAAAAAAGCCAAGCGGAAGGGGGCAGAAAAAGCATCTCGCGGTCGGCTCCCTCCATGGGGCGCCTACGAGGCTCGTGTTCTGCAGGGTATTTGGGCCGCCGCACCTTATCTTCATAACGGCTCGGTCCCTACCCTGGCGGAATTGCTCAAGCCATCGGGACAGCGCAAATCGCAGTTTAGCATTGGGCGGAAATACGACATTGAAAACGTTGGTCTTGCTGCCACCCAGGAACCCTTAAGCGAAACACTATCCGTCACGGATTGTAATGACATCAATTCTGGAGACAGCCGATGCGGCCACGAGTACGGGACGAGTTTGGGCGATCAAGACAAAAAGGCGCTGATCGAATACCTCAAGACGCTTTGACCCGCTGCGTCGTTTCCTCCCGCGAATTCAACAGCTGTCGGCAACGATGCGCTCGCTCGTGCCAAATTGCCTTTGGCGAGCAGCTTTCGGAGTGCAGGCTGGCCTTGAAATGAGATCATCGGCAGTTCCGCGCCTGAACTGGGCATGAGAACGAACTCATATCCCGCACGGTTTGTGCAGTTGCTTGTTGCTTAGGGGAATACCATGACACGCTTGTTTGTGCTCGTGCTCTTTACGCTCATCTCGGTGCCTGCTCACGCGCAGTTGCCGGCCCCATCTACATGGGTAAATCAAAGGGGCTCGGTTCTTTCGATCCAAACGCTAGACGCATCAACAGGGAATTTCACGGGAACGTATATCAACAACGCGACTGGATTTTCGTGCCGGGGACAGCCTTACCCTGTCGCGGGTATCGTCATGGCAAGCAAGATAGATTTCTACGTCAATTGGACGGCGCCCTCAGCTCCGAACTGCAAAACGATCACAGTTTGGAATGGCCGTGTAGCTGCCAACAATATTCCAACTAGATGGACACTGTACTACGTGGGATCGGACTGGAAGTTTCACAAAATGACTGGGCGGGACTTCTTTGCGAGGAGGTAGACCAAACCTGGGAATTCCGGCGCGAGGCTGGCTTGAAGCCCGAGCGCGCGGCATCGAAGCGCATGGGTATCAGCCGAGCGAGTGTTCATCGATGAAAGGCATCAACCATTTGATTCTCGCGGGCCGCGACCTGGAGGCAATGCGCTCGAACTATCAAGCGTTGGGATTTACGATTGTCCCGCGCGGTCAGCATCCCTTTGGGACCGGCAACTCCATCATTCAGCTACGCGGTACGTATCTCGAACTGCTTTCGGTTACAAATCCGCAGGACGTCCCCGAACATCGCGCTGGCAATTTTTCGTTTGCCGCATTCAATCGCGATTACCTTTTGAGACACGACGGCTTTTCGATGATGGTGCTCGATACTTCGGATGCGCGCGCCGATATTCAGGCTTGGCATGCAGCCGGTCTGAAAACCTTTGAGCCATTCGATTTTTCGAGAACTGGCAAGATGCCCGACGGGACGGATGTGAAGGTGGGGTTCTCCCTCGCGTTTGTGAACCATCCCGCGGCACCGTGGCTCGGCTTGTTTGCTTGCCAGCACTACCGCCCCGAGTACTACGAGCAGCCACAATATCTCAAGCATTCCAACGGTGCTTCGACTGTCCGGGACGTCTGGATTGTGGGCGAAACGGCAATGGATCTCGCTAGCTACATTCGGACGGTCACGGGTGCAAATAGCTTCAGCGAGCGCCCGGATGCTATCGCCGTTCAAACGGGCACCGGCACGATTGTGCTCGCCCGCGCGCAAGCGTTCGAAGCCGCCTTCGGCGTAACGCCGCCCCATCCCGAGGACGGCCCGCATCTCGCTGGGTTCACCGTCGCTTGCCGGGCTCTCGGCCCATTGGCGGAATTGCCTCTTGCAAAGACAGGCAACCGACATGTCCTCACGCCCGCGAACAATTTCGGTACAGCGGTTGGCTTTGTCGAGGTGGACGGGAGACAGTGATGAAATTTGTCGTCTTTGGAACAGGATGCGCCGGTGTTCAAACAGCACTTGAGCTTGAGGCTGGCGTGCATGCAGCGCTCGTGACCTTGCCCCCAAGTTTTATCCAGTCCTGAGTTCGCCCCGGCTGTTGGATTTGCCCGGTTGGGCGGTGGCAGCGGCGGAGCTGGCGCGGAGCCCTCGGCATAGCGCAGCGCCAGCTCCCGGCGCGGGTGGCAGGTGAAGGCGAACTCGGACGGCGTCTTCCATCCGAGCTGCGAGTGTGGTCGTGCCTCGTTGTAATCGGCCCGCCAGCATCCGAGCGCGACGCGGGCCTGGGCCAACGACGTGAACAGCGTCACGTTCAACAGTTCATCGCGTAGCCGGCCGTTGAAGCTTTCGATGAAGGAATTGCATGGGCTTGCCCAGCAACGCGATGTAGTGCCATGCCACGCGGCTCTGATCAGCCCATGTCAGGATGGCGTTGCTGGTGAGCTCGCTGCCGTTGTCGCTGACCACCATCTTCGGCTTGCCGCGCTCGGTCATCAGCCGGTCCAGCTCCCGCGCAACCCGGGTGCCCGAGAGCGAGGTGTCGGCCACCAGCGCCAGGCACTCGCGGGTGCAGTCGTCGACCACGGTGAGGGTACGGAAGCGGCGACCATCGGTGAGCTGATCCGATACGAAGTCGAGCGACCAGCGGTCGTTCGGCGCCATCGGCACCGTCTTCGGCGCCCGGGTCCCGATCGCCCGCTTGCGGCCGCCACGGCGGCGCACCGCAAGCTTCTCTTCCCGGTAGAGCCGGAACAGCTTCTTGTGGTTGATCACATAGCCCTCCCGTTTGAGCAGAACGTGGAGGCGCCGATAGCCAAACCGGCGGCGCTCCTGGGCGATCGCCCTCATGCGTTGGCGAAGGCCGGCATCGTCCGCCCGGATCGTCTGGTATCTCATGGTCATGCGACAGCAGCCGATGGCTTTACACGCCCGCCGTTCGCTCATCCCGAAGGCGTCTCGGAGATGGGCGACAGCTTTCCGCTTGGCCGGGGGCGTCACCATTAATGGGATGACCCGCCCCGTCCTCTCAGTCAGACTGAGTTGGCTTTTGAAAGGAGGAAGCAATGAGGACACGGAACAAGCCCAGGCCGGCAACGGTGTTTGGGATCGACATTGGCAAGAA
>NZ_JBVVPS010000068.1:0-12703 GCF_055811355.1 Bradyrhizobium sp. WSM4873
TACATTTGTGCAGACTGCATCGTCCTCATTAAACGACCTTGCACGGGCGGGGCGGGTCATACATTCTTTCCCACGAGATCCTTCAGCGCCGCATTGTCCAACATGGCGTCTTGCCAGAAGCCGCTTTAGCTTCGTGTTCTCGTCCTCCAGCGATCGCAGTCGCTTGGCCTCCGAGACGTCCATCCCGCCGAACCGGGCCTTCCATTTGTAGATGCTGGCGTCGCTGACACCATGCTTGTGGCAGAGATCGGCGACCGGAACCCCGGCTTCGTGCTCCTTCAAAATCCCGATGATCTGTTCTTCCGTAAATCGCTTGCGCTTCATGCTCTGGTCCTCGTCTTGGGCCAGAACGAACTTCAAACTGGATTAAGCCCGAGGGGCAAGGTCACCGTCCACGATGGACAGGCAAGCCGCTACAGATTGCTGTGGTTGGCATGGCGGGCACAACGGAGGCGACGACGCGGCCAAGGTCTCACCGTGAGACCTGCGATGTCGGAGTTCCGCCCACAGGACTAAACCGCTCGCGCGGTAGGGCGCGACGGCCGGCAGCACGGCTGAGAGGATAGCGCAACGAGGCGTCCTGTCTTGAGATGAGGGGTTCGCAACCTTCACCCAAGACAGGAGCATCCCCATGACCGACGAGGCAGTGAGCCCGCTGCGCCGGCGCATGATCGAAGACATGACGATCCGCAAGTTCGCGCCGAAGACCCAACATGACTACGTGCAAAGGGTCAAGAACTTCGCTGCGTTCCTCGGGCGATCACCCGATACGGCGAGTTTTGAAGACGTACGGCGCTACCAGCTGCATCTGGCATCGAGCGGCGTTGGCGTGCCGACCATCAACCAGACCGTCTCGACATTGCGGTTCTTCTTCCGGGTCACGCTCAAGCGCCACGAGATCGTCGAGCACACCCACGTCATTCACGAGCCGCGCAAGCTGCCGGTGGTGCTGAGCGTCGAGGAGGTGGCGCGGCTGCTCGATGCCGCACCGGGGCTCAAGTACAAGGCGGCGTTGAGCGTGGCCTATGGCGCCGGTCTGCGCGCCGCCGAGGTGGTCTCGCTCAAGGTCTCCGACATCGACAGCAAGCGGATGATCATCCGCGTCGAACAGGGCAAAGGCGGCAAGGACCGCAACGTCATGCTGTCGCCCAGCCTGCTTGAGCTGCTACGCGCCTGGTGGAAGGTGGCGCGACCGCAGGGCTGGCTATTCCCGGGCCGCGATCCGGCGCAGCCGATGACCACGCGCCAGCTCAATCGCGCCTGTCACGCCGCCGCGCAGATGGCGGAGATCAACAAGCGCGTCTCGCTGCACACCTTGCGGCACAGCTTCGCCACCCACCTCTTGGAGCAGAACATCGATGTCCGCGTCATCCAGGTGCTGCTCGGTCACGCCAAGCTCGACACCACGGCGCTCTACACCCGGGTCGCCACCAAGACGATCAGCGAGGTCATGAGCCCGCTGGAGCACATCGCGATCAAGCTGAAGGAGGCCCGGCCGCCCGGCTGACGCGGGCCGGCGTGTCTCGTCCGGCTCTGGAGGTTGCGGATATCTTCCGCGGCCATGGTCCGGCATGGCGTCAGGCCCATGCCGGCCATGTCAGCCTCGACCAGTTGAAGGTGATGTCGGCGATCGAGAGCTGCCGCACGGCAGCCCTCGGCGGCCATGTCGCCCGCTGCGAGGACTGCGCCTACACGTCCATCGCCTACAATTCCTGCCGCAACCGGCACTGCCCGAAGTGCCAGGGCGCCGCGGCGAAGCAGTGGCTCGCCGACCGCCAAGCCGAGCTGCTGCCGGTGCCATATTATCACGTCGTGTTCACGCTGCCGGCTCGGATGGCCGACATCGCCTACCACAACAGGGCTGCCATCTACGATCTGCTGTTCAAGGTCTCGGCCGAGACGATGCTGACGATCGCCGCAGACCCGAAGCATCTGGGCGCCAGGATCGGCATCACGTCCGTGCTGCACACCTGGGGCTCGGCCATGACCCACCACCCGCATGTGCACATGATCGTGCCGGGCGGCGGCATCTCGCCCGACGGACAGCGCTGGGTGTCCTGCCGGCCGGGGTTCTTCCTGCCGGTGCGCGTGCTCTCACGCCTGTTCCGGCGGCTGTTCCTGGAGCGCCTCGCCGCCCTCCACCAGGCCGGGCGCCTGAGCTTCTTCGGCAACGACGCTCATCTCGCCGCGGCGCAGTCATTCGCCGCTTTGCTCGCAGAGTCGCGCAAGACGGATTGGGTCGTCTACGCCAAGCGTCCGTTCGGCGGTCCCGACGCCGTGCTGGCCTATCTGTCGCGCTATACCCACCGCGTGGCCATCGCCAACAGCCGCCTGATCGCCTTCGACCGGCACAGCGTCACCTTCAGATGGAAGGATTACCGCGTCGAGAGCCGTGACCGTCAAAAGCGGATGACGCTTGCGACAGACGAGTTCATCCGCCGCTTCCTCATCCACGTGCTGCCAAAAGGCCTTCACCGCATCCGCCATTACGGCCTGCTGGCACGGGGCGTCTGCGCCGACAATGTCGCACGCGCGCGCGAACTGCTCGCCGTCAGCGATCGTGAGGATGAACCGACCGAGACCATCGTCGACAGCGGCAAGCCGCCGTGTCCATGCTGCGGCGGCCGCATGATCGTCATCGAGGTTTTTGAGCGAGGTGCAATGCCGCACCGTCAATCGACCGCGCCAATCAGCGCCATCAGGATCGACACCTCATGACCGCGCATCGGCCATTCCGCAAACCTGCTCGTCATGCCCGCCGCTCATCGACCGGCCACGGCAGAGCGCACCCGAACGCTCATCGGTCGTCGCCCATCCGTCGAGCATTGATCGCGTTCGACAACGCCCACCGCCCAATCACCGACCGCGCCACCGTCACGCAGCTCGCTGCATCGCCTCAAACTCCATCACCCAGCTCGCCTGCAGCGCCCAAATCCCCATAGAGCCTGCCGCACCAGTCCTGCCCACCATGCGCGGTTTCCTCCCTTGGAGGCTTTCGGACGCCGGCCGCCCGAATGTGCCGCGCCGTCAATCATGCGGCCGGCATCCGAAACCCTTCACAGAAGCGGACATTCGGGCTGGCCTTCAGCAAGTCCGCTTTGTGCACAACACAAGGCGACATGCCAATGGGCAGGGAATGCTCCGATGAGCGGCAGTGGTGACATGGTAGACACGATCGAACCCGCAGGGCATTGCCAGCGGCACTTGGTCGCCATGCAGGCTCACCGTCGATCAGGCGAAGGGGCGACCCGGTTGGCTTCGCCGGCAGCGGATGCCAAAAACTCATTTAGCAGGTGTCGCTTGATCCTGATCGGTTCACGCTCGCCTTGGGAAGCGAGCAAGAGAACGCGCTCGGCAACTTCCAGAGCAGATCGCTGCTGCTGACGAGTGAATGACGGACTGGAAAGAACCTCGTCTAGAACGTCGCGGAGCAAATGTACCGTTGCCGTGTCGTATGCCATGCGCCAATACCCCCTCTGTCGAAACAATATGCGCCGTAGCGGTGGCGCAAGGGAAAGGAAGTGAAGCGTCGCCGGGCTCGAAATAAGCGTCCCGGCAGCGCTTATTCTCTAACTGAGCGCTGAAATCCCAGTTGTCCTGAATTATGCAATGGTCATGCCACAAGTTTGTGACGCCGGTTCGCGCGAGGGCTCCCATGCTGCAGTCCAACGGTCGACCAGAGCCCCCGCTCGCGATTTAATGCACGTTGGCGGGCATTTGGTTCCCGGCAATTCTCATTAGAAATAAGGATTGCAACGAAACATCTGAGCCGGGTGTTGCGGCTTGGCTACATCAACCTGCAGGCGAACGGGATAGCATTGATTCCCTAGGTGGGCTTCGTGCCTTTTTTGAACTTCTTCTGGGGAGATTTCTCGTAATGAAAAAGCTTCTGATTGTCGCAGCCGGGATGATGGCCGTAGCTCTATCCGCCCCTGCGTCGGCGGCTGATTTGGCGGCTCGCCCATACACTAAGGCGCCGCCGCCGGTGGTCGCTCCGATCTATGACTGGACCGGTTTCTACATCGGCGCCAACGGCGGCTGGGGCCAAACCCACAGCTGTGTGGATTTCGTTACGCTCGCAGGGACAGTCGCAGGCGGTTGCGCGGATCGCTCCGGCGGCCTTGTTGGCGGACAGATCGGGTATCGCTGGCAAACCAATCAGTTTGTGTTCGGACTGGAAGCACAGGGCGATTGGGCTGACATCAAGAACACGCGCGTCAGCCTGATCGATCCGCTGATTTCAACCACAGGGAAAACCGATGGCGTTGGCCTCTTCACGGCCCAACTCGGTTGGGCATGGAACGCATCGCTGCTCTACGTGAAGGGCGGCGCGGCCGTCACTCACAATCGCTTTGACGTGTTCAACAACATCACCGGGGTCGGCCTCGCCTCGGCAAGTCACACGCGCTGGGGCGGCGCCCTTGGCGTGGGCTGGGAATATGGTTTCGCACCGAACTGGTCGGTCGGTGTTGAATATGACCATCTCTGGATGGGGCGTGACAACTCCTCCTTCGCAGGCGTGGTCACGCCCGGTGGCGTCACCCTCTTAGGGAACGGCGTCAAGCAGGACGTGGACTTGGTCACGGTGCGCTTTAACTATCGCTTCGGCGGCTTGGGAACAGTTCCTGTCGCCGCGAGATACTGAATTCATCTAGACGCTTTGTCAGGACAGTGGGCCGGGCATTTTGCCCGGCCTTTTGTTTAAAGCCATGTCTGAGAAAGATACAAAGCGCGCATCAGATCCAGACTGAACCGCCGAGAAGTTGCGGAATGCCTCAATGCCGCATTCGAGACTGGCGACATCGCCGATAGGTGTCGTGCGATTGAGGATGCTGTCCGTCTGCACGACATTTCGGAGCTCGCGCGACGTTCTGGGAATCACACGAACAAGCCTTTACCGCGCGTTCGCAGGCGGCAAGGCGCATCCGAATTCAGCACCGTCTTGAGCGTTTTGCACGCGATGGGTTTTCGGTTGCACGTTGACCCTGCGCGTGCACGCTCAGGTGAGGACGACGCATCACAAAGGCTCAAGCGTCGGCCCCACTTCCGCATCGGGTCAACGAACGAAATCGGAAATCGCGGCCTTGCGGCGGGATGTCTGCTTTGCCCCGGGCGGACATAGTGATCGTGAGTCGAGGTGATAACACGCTGCGCGGACCGTCGCGGCCACCCTCCGCACAGTCGGGTCGTCCGGGTCCCTCTGGGCGTGTCAACCTCCGCAGGGCCGCGCGACCGCGACCTTTGAGGGTATTTGGAGTATTTGGGGTTTCTGATTTCGAACTTCCTTTCGTACCATCTCGCACACAAAGGCTGGTGCGCGATATGGAGCCTACCGGCTGTGGGTGCTCAAGCAGCAGAGCAAGTAGGCCCGACAGGACCATAAACCTTTGTATCGTTCCATCACCCCTTACGTTCAATTGAGCCGCTGATCGCGATCGTCTAGCTAAGGGTATGCGGTAGCTCCCTGCTATCGTTGCCCTCCTTGGGCGTTCCTCCCTAGACTTGGGCCGCTTGTGGCAACGCAGGCGGCCTCCCTTTTTGTATGGCCGTCACGTCCCGCAGCAATTCGCGATCTGTCATGTCGCTGTCCTTCTCCCTGAGAGGGTGGCCCAACCGCCAACGATCACGCCACCAGCGGCGCGACCATGATGGCGGTCATCGCGATGTACCCGAAGAACGATACGCTCGGCGAGCGGCTCAGGCTGTATGTCTAGGAGTGCTTCCATGCTGCCTGAAGAAGAGATCAAGCTTCACAGGTTCGCCGGTATCTCGCCAGACTGTGCCAACTCGCACAAAATAAACGGGGATACGCGAAGTGAAATGTATTTGTAGCGGGCCGTCGCGCCGTTCCCCGCACAAACCCACGCCCTCAAAAGGATCCCGCCGACCATCATTCGGAGGGGCGCCATCGTCAGAGGGCCGCGCGGGCACGGCAGCGGCATGGCACAAACTGCATAGATCGCCTCGAAGAGACAGATCAGCCATGCCCGAAAGAGCGCCAAAAGACACTTATTCGCCGCGGATTGCGCGATACCCTCTCGACAACGAAAAGGGTTCGGTGCCGGGATTCGTGCACATTGTCGCCACGCGGTCGGCCTGGTCGGATTGGATCGAATTGCGGATCGCGGCCGGGTTACTGTCGCCACGCACATCGCCACATCCAGGTCTGCCACCGTGAGCGGCACGATCGCGCTTACCGCGCGAGCAGTTCTTGGCAAGAACGGCGCACCGCGCCGCGAGTCCTGCTCACCCTTGGGCTTCGCCGTGCGCCCCTTCAAGGTCCGTGGGACCATCCTCTCGTGACGGCGATCACTGTCCGTTGCGGCGGTGCTTCCTGCTCGAGACATCGAGAACCAGGTTCGCAGTTTGATCAAGGAATGTGGATTTCTGTTCCCTCGCGCGATCGGCCAACAAATTCCGCAACCAGGTCAGCGAACTCTTGGGCGTCGATCATTTGCTTCTCAGCGTGATATCGCCGCTGCTCTCGATCCATGAGAACGTTTGTCAACAACAAGGTAAGTTCGACAACGAGGTCCGCCGGTTGGCAAAGCTGGACGACACGACGCGTCGCCTGATGACGGTCCCGGGGGTCGGTGTCGTGACGGCCCTAACGTTCCGCCACACGATCGATGACCCCTCGCGCTTCCGATCGGCTTCGACGGTCGGCGCCTATCTCGGCCTTACGCCGAGGCGCAGCCAATCCGGCGAAACCGACACCAACGGAAAGATATCTCGATGGGGCGACCGGCTTCTCCGAACTTACTTGTTCGAGGCCGCCACTGTCCTTCTTTATCGAACCCAAAAGTGGTGTTCCCTAAAGGCGTGGGGCATGAAGCTCGCCAAGCGGATCGGTATGAAGAAGGCAAAGGTCGCCATCGCCCGAAAGATCGCCGTAATTCTCCACTGCATCTGGGTCGATGGCACGTCGTTCGACTGGGGCCAGCCGAAGCCAATCTGATATTTGCTCGCAAGTTCCTGGTCCGGTCCGCCGGACTGGCGATGTCCCGCTGGGACGATGGTCGTGGTGACCTCGGTCAATCGGCTGGTGGCGGTTCGCCCGCACTCCGCTGCAAACGTTGAGGCGCCCCGATCCGGACATCATCATGAGGCGCTCGCGACCTCGGAAAGGACCAAGACCCCAGCTACGACATCAACCCAACCCGACGAAGCCGCGAACGACGTCGATTGCCAAGCCCGCTAGGCAATCGTCTCGCCATCCGCGATCGCTCCGTCTCTGCAACCTGACCAGCTCCGACGGAGCAATCGCTACCGGCGTGTCACTGGAGAGAGGAAGAATGGTAGCTTGACAACAAACCGCAATTAAAGCGCCGATTGACAGATTCACTGCCAACTGCCCGATCTATAACACGCTGAAGCGCGGCGGCCCCGTCGAGATCTCATGGAAAGTGAGCTGCCCCATGCCTGACAAGAAACTGCATCTTGCCGCCTTTGTCTCCGCGGGGCCGGTTTCCGGCAGCCATGCCGGTTGGCGGCATCCGAAGGCGGGTGGCGACCTGCTGTCAGCGGCTTACTACCAGAATATCGGCTGGCTGCTGGAGCAGGGGCGGTTCGATCTTCTGTTCATTGCGGACATACTCGCGACCCCGGACGCGCTGGGCGGCAGCCTGCATAGCCAGCTTCGCTATGGCGCGCTGGGCCCGCTGCGGCTCGACCCGCTGGTGGTGCTCTCGATTATCACGGGTGCAATCAAGCACCTCGTCTCGGCGCGACCATTTGACATCCTACGCCCAACCCTATGTGCTGGCGCGCGCTCGCGACGCTCGATCATCTCAGCGGTGGCCGCGCCGCCTGGAATATCGTCACCTAGTTCCAGGAGGCGGAAGCGCGCAATTTTGATTTGACCGAGCAGCTCTCGCGCGAGGGGCACTACGAACGCCGTCGAATTTCTCGAGGTCGTGAGCAAGCTGTGGAATTCGTGGGAGGATGGTGCGCTGGTCCGGGATCGCCAGACGCCGCTGTTCGCCGACGCTGCGCGGGTGCACCGGATCGATCATTCCGGCAAATGGTTCAATGTGCGCGGCCCGCTCAATGTCAGCCGGCCCCCGCAGGGACGTCCGGTCTTCATCCAAGCCGGCGCTTCGGATCGTGGCCGCGATTTCGCTGCGCGATGGGCCCAGATCATCTTCGTGACGCCGGGCCTCATCGATGTCGCCGTCGAATTTCGCAACGACTTGCGCGCCCGGGCGGTCCGTTTCGGCCGCGACCCTGATACGGTCAAGGTGTTGCCCGGCATCGTCCCGGTCATTGGCGACACGGAGAAGCAGGCCAAGGCGCTAAACGACCAGCTCCACGAATTGTCGCATCCGCAGTCCGGTCTCTCGACTTTGTCCTATCATCTCGGCGTTGCCTGAGAATCTCGACGTTCCCGGCGTCGAAGGGCACTATCGCGAGGCCTCCGAACTGACGCGGCGCTCAGGCTTGAGCCTTGCTGAGCTAGGACAGCGCTACGGCGCGGGGAGAACCACCAGCGGCTTCGCCAGCACTCCCAGCACGGTGGCTGATCGCATGCAGGAGTGGTTCGAGGCGGGTGCTTGCGACGGCTTCATGTTGCAGGTCCCATATCTTCCAGGCGGCTTGGAGGAGCTGGTCCACGGCCTCGTGCCGGAGCTGCAACATCGAGGTCTGTTCCGCACTGAGTACGACGGCTCGACCTTGCGCGATTCGCTCGGCTTGCCCCGGCCAGCGGGCTGAGGTCGCCCATGCCCACCCGACGCTATGCTCTTTAGCTTCAGCCACTCCCACGATACGCAGCTCAATGAAGTATCGTGAACGTGCGACGAATCTCCATTTACCGCCTGAAAAAACACGGCCTGCGACCAGCAAGTAATTGATAATGCTCAGTGCGCAGATAACTCTCAATCAGTGGCCTGGTCAGTCCACTCAGGCAACAAGCGCAGGAATCTCTTGCTCAATCAATCGCAACAATCGGGTGTTGCGCCTCCGGAATTTGAGCGTATCGGGCACTCCGCGACCCTTGTTCCGCCGACGCAGCGCAAACCTTAGCATCTGGATGTGGGTCGGACATGGATTTAGCGATGAAGGGCTGGGTGCGCAAAGTTCAAGCCGCTCAGCGCCGGACTCATCGCCGTTTTGTCCCTGAACGGACTCAGTGTGGACGTGGGCCGGTCCGATTGAGCCCGGCGTCGCCAAAGGCTACCGTAGTAAATGGCGTGCGCGCCCGGTGCTTCTGCGGAATTCGCGGCTAGTTCGCTCGAGAAGCAAGCCGTCTCAGCTCCCAGCATCTTCGGCACCGTCGACCATCTCCAACTTGCGCGCAGCAGTCAGATGACAGTCGCGGCCTTCGGATCCACCACTCCACATTGAGACCAAGCTTGTTATCTCCCGCGCCTCTATTCACTCTCGACGCGCGAAGTCGACATCGCGATGACCCTGGACACGCCCGCCACGGGTCAGGTGACGTCGCAAAAGCGGACTGACTACACGCTCGATCTCTAAAGGGCGGAACTATAAGTCAAGCACCGCCGCTGGCCCAAATCCTTGGCGGATCTAGCGGGTCACGTTTTGTCGGCCTACATCCCCGAACTGCTTTCCACGGAGAAACCTATCGAAACTCGGTGATCGCATCCAGGTCCTGCCAACAATTCGCAGCACGAGCGTGATGGCGCAGGCCGATGCGGTGCAGTATGGAGCGGCGATCGGCGCGCTGCTGACCTTTTTGCCCTCGGGCTGGCCGCTTCTGAAAATGTTGCGTCCGAAAAAAGTGCGGCTCTCGGATAGATACTCGATTGCCGTCCGCGTGTGACGGCTGCACCGATAAAGGCCGCTCTCGACGCCATTGTAGTGGGTGTTCCTGCCGGCAAGCGCACGTTTCTGCATCGTTGATGGTGAGGCGCTCATCGTCAGACCAGAACTGCCCCGATTTGAACGAATATGAACCTTACTCGTGAATGGAGCGGCGTGAGTTGTCTCTCCCGAGCAGCACAGAAGTTTCCGTGCTGTCCTCCCTGAGCCAGAGCGGCGAGTTGGGCGATGGCGGATCGCGAGATCCGGAGCATCTTGTCTGGGATTAGGATCGTCCCTATGGGGGATACGGCCTCGATTATGCGTCGATGGGAGAGGTTCTGACGAACTAGCCGGACTCGACTCTGCTTTATGTGCTACCGAAATCATTGGCCTTTGCCATGTCAAACACTATGGACGTGGAAGCGAGGAATTCGCGATGTCGCAAATGAATAGCGTCCGATTCACGGACGATCCGCGCTCGTTATTGCGCGCCAATCTTGATGAGCTTGAGCAGCGCATAAATCGGGCTTGTATGCGGGCTCGCCGCAGGCGTTCAGAAGTTCGTGTTTTGCCTGTCAGCAAGACCGTACCCGCCGCGATTATCCGTATCGCATCCGAACTCGGCCTTTGCGAGTTCGGCGAGAACAAGGTCCAAGAGGCGGAGAGCAAGGTCCGCGATTTGGCCGACCTGTCGTTGAACTGGAGTGTCATCGGTCACCTCCAGACGAACAAAGTGAAATCGATGGTCAAGTTCGCGAACGAGTTTCATGCGTTGGATACCTTGAGATTGGCCGAAGCGCTCCAGGCCCGCCTGAGCGCCGAAGGCCGGCATCTCGACGTGTTCGTCCAAGTCAACACCTCGGGTGAGGTGAGCAAATACGGTTTGCCGCCCCACGAGGTAGAGGATTTTGTTCTTCGGCTGTCCGACTATCCAGCCCTTGTCCCTCGCGGCTTGATGACTCTCGCCGTCCTGAGCGGAGAGGCGGACAAGGTTCGCGAATGTTTCAAGTTGCTGCGGGGGCTTCGAGACGCACTCCGCGATAGAACATCGACGCGACTTGATCTCCTTTCAATGGGGATGACAAGCGACTTCGAGATAGCAATCGAGGAAGGTGCCGATGTCATAAGAGTTGGTCAGGCGATATTCGGACCTCGGCCGACCAAGGACGGACAGTATTGGCCCGGGCTTCCTCTCCCCACCAGCGCGCTATCCGAGTGAGGCCGCGGGACCTGCCGCGAGTTCTGTTTCGTCCGTCGCCTGCCAACAGCAGAGTGAAATCACCACACCAATGCTAGCAAGTCGCCCCGTCACGATCCGCATGACGCCCCTTGTGAGCTGACCAGGCTCGGTGGCGCACCCACTCTAAGTCGACACGCCGGAGCCTCGCCGATTGCAGGCGGGCCGCCCAACGGAAAACACGGCAAATTTCTCCGCGACTAGGAACACTAGGTGCCCGCGAGGTTCTTCTGCGTCAGGGTTAGGGCTTGCGGAGTTCTCTTCCATAGCTATTCAGATCGTGATGGACCATACAGGCGACAACCGACATTGTTTTGACCAAAGCGACCTGAAGGGCCTGGCCAGGCCGAGCCGCGCTTCAACAAGCTGACAGGCCGCGGATTATCGCTGTCAACCGGACGGCGGCGGGTGATCTTAGACCCGTACGGGCATTTGATCCGACTGCAGATGAGACGCTGCTCTGTTCGTGCCTTATCGGGACTAGCCAGACTCGCGGCGCGGCAAATGTTTTTGTTTAGACGTAGCGGTGTCGCAACTAGCGCGTTTGCGCGCGGGCACCATAGTTTTGGAGCTTGATGAAAAATGCAGCCTAAGATCGGGTGGTGTTTCGTTCTCGAACAAGCGCTGGTAGCCGGCGACGTGATGCTTGCTCAGAAGATCGCGCTCGAGACCGACGAAGCCGCAGTGCTCGCGCTTGCCAACCGGTTTGTCCGAGACCGCCCGTCCTGCCCCGAGTAGTACGGCGTACTTACTAGTCCGCTCATGGGCGGGGCCTCCGCCTGTGACAGTGGCAGCCCCTAGCCGCGAAGGCACCGTTTACGCGATACATCGGCAGCTCCGCGGCTACAGGTAAGCCTCAACCCAGCGATCGCCTTCTGCAATGTGATCCACTTGTTAGCCTTACCGGGCGCGAGTGGTCCTCTGCTGATGATCTCAACACTTGCCATTGTTTCGCGTGAACGCCTCGCGCAACTGCCTCCGTGAGCAGGGCTCGGTGGGTCATTGAGATATGCGATTGTTAGCCTGCCCGAAAGATACCTCAGGGTGCTAGCTTCGCAGAAGCAGGGATTTGCCGTCGCATCTCGATGAGCTCGAGCGCTCCCTCTCTTGACGCCCGCATCAAGATCAAACGCACGCGCGTGGCCGGGCAACGAAGCCGCCGCGCCGAATACAATGGCGCGCCGGCTTCGCATTGGGTGAACCCGGATGGGGCAATGACCGGTGCCTGAACGTAACGCTCCGATGCCTCGCCGCCCGCATTTGTGACACCGATCTATACGGCCGCGTTTAAGAAAGCTCTGCAAGCCGCAGGTAGTTTGCGAATAGTGCGTCCCCTTGCGATGCGAGTATCGACTCCGGATGGAACTGCACGCCGTATGTCGCTTGATTGCGATGGGCAAGAGCCATGATCGCCCTGTCCCAGAGCGCTGTCACTAGCAGAGCGCGAAGTGCCAACCCTCGGATCACCCACAATGGTCTCTCCGTTGCAAAATAGCTTTCCCGTCCGCAATCATATAAGCCCAGAAGGGATCGCACGTCACATACGAATGCTGCCCGAGTACCGCGTCGCCCGATGCGCTATCCAGGAACGTGAGGTGCCTCCGTTGCGAGGGGCCTCGCACCCGGGGATGTCCCGGGTTCTGTTGAATTTCTGAAGAGGTCGGCGTTGCCCACCTTGAGCCGGTAGGCTCGGGGTGCTGA
>NZ_JBVVPS010000069.1:0-11976 GCF_055811355.1 Bradyrhizobium sp. WSM4873
TGCCCACGTCTCGAGGGCCGCGTAACATTCATCCCGGCAACGTCGGCCCGACGTAGTTCAACACCGATCGGGACATCTCCCGAATTCTCCCTATGCGGATGCGGTCGTCGAAGAGCAGATCACGAAGTGTTTGGACGAAGAGTGCGTTGCCGTGGTCTGGCCTGAACTGGCTGTACCTCCAAAGCTACGCGGTCGGATTAAGGCTCTTCTTCAAGATCGTGACGTGGCTGATGATCGGTTGCCACCCGAAGTCGTAGTTGCGGGGACCTGGCACGAAGCTACGAAAGAGTGGGTCGTCAATCGCGCGCTCGTTTTCGACGGCTACGGGATCGAGCGGCTGGTTTACGATAAGATTGCTCCCTTCTCGGGTGGGGGCTGGGGCAAGGAAGACATCACGCCGGGTACCAAGTTGTGCGTTCTCGCAACGGAGGCCGCAATTATCGGCTTCGCGATCTGTTTGGACTTCTGCGACGCAGATGCCGAGACGAACCCGTTCACCAAAATGGATATCGACCTGATGCTCATTCCCTCGATGGGAAACGATCAAACCATGGAGGGACATCAGACGACTGCGGCCCAAATGGGAGTGAAGTTCGGCACCCGAACCTTCGTCGTTCAACACATGACGGACACCGAGTTCAAAGACGGGCGCATAGGTGCTATATTACCTATGCCCAAGCGCCCCAATAAGGTTCCCGTTGA
Source organism: Bradyrhizobium sp. WSM4873 (assembly GCF_055811355.1). NCBI lineage: Bacteria > Pseudomonadati > Pseudomonadota > Alphaproteobacteria > Hyphomicrobiales > Nitrobacteraceae > Bradyrhizobium > Bradyrhizobium sp. WSM4873. Next base: position 703 of record NZ_JBVVPS010000069.1, read on the forward strand.
GCAACTGGGACAAAAAACCGTTTGGAACTCTTATCGCTGGCCTCAGGCCACCTAGATTCAAGAGGCAAAATCACGGTAAAGCGTACTAAAGCGTTATTAACCGTTATGATGTATGGACATGGTCATGGATGCCGCGCTCGAAAGAATCGAATTAGGCGACGCTTCGGCTTCGGAAGCTAGGCTTGCCGTGTCTGCGCTCCTGAAGGAGGGGTCCGAGGCAAGTTACGCACGCCTGTATTCTGCGCTTGGCGCTTGGCTCTGGAAGGCGCTTGACGGAAGGCGCCGCGACGACGAGTTGCGTCAGTGGTTTGATATCTTTCGCCGTTCGAGCGCCGCCCTCTTGACGAAGAACGCGGCCTATGCGGAGCGTTTGCGTGCGTTCTACGATCTATTGGAGATGTCGATTGCGACATCCAAAGTCGCGAACGTCAGTGAAATTCTCAGTCGGCAACACGTCCTAGCGATACTAAGGCTTCTTCGCTCCGCTGACGGGAAGCCTCTGGAAAAGGCCGCGATCGCTCGAAAACTCGGACTCAAACCGGCCAATCTGAGCCGGATACTGCACATGATGGCGAATGCCCGTCTTGTGGAGCGAACGACTTATGGGAAAGAAGCTCATTTTTGCATGACACGAGATGGCGCGATTGCGCTTTCAAAAAAGGAAGCTTCTGCCGCGCGTCCTGCACGACCCATTAACGCTGCGCAACCCGCTCGCGCTGTGCAACCCCCGCGCGCCGTGCAGCCGGCTCGTCCGGCGCTGTTCGGCCGTCATGTGCAGCCTCTTCTCCCGCATGCACCGGCCCAGATCGCTGCGGACGCCGGAGAACTCTATCTCAACATTCTCAGAAAGGCAGTTCATGATCCGGTATTGAAGTCAGATTATGATCACCTGGTGCAGATCGGAGGCTTGCCGTTCAATAGACCTCCCCGACTAAACATGTTTGACGTGCTGCAAATGCTGGCAAATCATGAGCCGCCGACGATGGCGCCACCCGCGCCCGTGCCGGCGCAAGCGCATCATGTGAAGGTAGTAGGAAAGCGCTCCTATCGAGGTGCCCAGGTGGTAACGGCAAACGAAAAGAAGTCGGAAGCGCAAAGAACGCACGTGCTCGTCGAGCCGGTGCAGCCAAAAGTGTCGCACTTTATAATGCACGCCTACAGCGAGGAAAGCGAAAATCATGTCGACTGAGGATCAGTCTGATCTAACGCCGACCGAAGGCCTCACCGAGGAAACGCTCGTTCTCTATAGCCAATCGGTAGTCGATCGTGTCATCTATGTTCCCTCTACCTACACCACATTGCTCACTTGCATGGGCAAAGTAAGTCAGGACGCGCCCGATGTGCTTGTCCCTTTGGTAGACGTGAGGCTAAATGGACCGCTTGCGGAAGATGCAGCAATTTCAAGCCCACTATTCTATCAATTGATGACGCTTGAGAACCTGACGTTTGTTCTGGAAGACATGACAAGCGACCTGGTCAAGGTTTGTCAGCATTTGGGCGCTGCCAGTTCTGGACGAGCCAAGCCGGATGTCGGTCAGCTTTCTTCCATGAGGACCTATCTCTCTCAAGCAAAGGCCAATCTGGAAAAGTGCCTTTCTGAGCTGGAGCCGATCGCGTAGTCGCTGAAGACGGCTCGTGAACCGTCGCTCCGGACGCAAAGTCTGAGGAGCAGCAAGTCGTAGGCTACTTCCTTGCTAGACAATGAGGATTAATCAGCGGGCTTCTGCGCGACAGCATACTCGATCTGATGGATCACGCACATTTTGCGCGACCTCCGAGGAAGAGCCCTGCGGCTTCCGCCCGCTTCCGGGCGGCGGGATCGCAGCGGATCGTCCTCGCAGACCACGCAGACGTAGCGCGGCCGGCCGGGCGCGACGTCGTCGGGTACGGCCGTCATCGGCTTACCGCACTTCGGGCACAGCTTCCGGCTGAGGTAGAGCCGAGTCATGTTTTTTGCCTGCTGGGAGCAGCTTAGTTCCCCTCCTGCCGCGAGCCCAAGTCAATCGCCGAAAATTGTTCTTATGTACCAGGCCGCTTGACGCGGAGCGCGTCTCACGTTGAAATCCGATTTTCAGTGATGTTGCGGGGTGGCGTCGTGGAAGAATTTTATAGGGGCTTCGCACAGCGGGCGCGCGATCTGGCGGAAAACGCGGACCCATTCACCAAGCGGCGGCTACTCGACCTGGCCCAGCGATACGATCTCAAGAGCAGACCGGGAGCCCCGGGCGGTCGGACTCTCCCGCCGTCGCGCGCGGCGCCACCGACGGTGCTGTTTTCCGGCTCGGGCGAAGCTTAAGAGTAGTCGGATCGCGGCCCGGTCGTCGATTTTCTATGTTTTCATCGACCGGTCCGGGTGTCGGCCGCGCGCGGTCGCGGTGCTCGCGTTGGTACAAGCTGGCTTTACGGCACTGAACCGCGCTGACTGCGGCATGAGGAGTCATCGCGTACGCCGCCGGATCTCGTCAGCGACCATGCCCTCCGCCCGCACCAGCCGCTCATGCAGAGTCTCGAACATATCGAGGATGTCATCGATTGGGTTCATTCTTGCCCTGCTCGATGGATTCGGCGAGGAGCTCATCGAGGGGCGTCTCCTTCAATTGGCTTTTGAGTGGGATGGTGCGAACAACCCAACGACTTAGCTTTGTTTGCTTCTCGTCAGCCTCGCCGTTGTCCGCACTTCCAATTGCAGGGAGCTCAGTGCCGGCATGGGCTTGACGATTTCAGCGAGCAAACGAGCGGTGGCTGAGATCCCTCCGGATGGCCGTGGCGGAACGAAAGGAATTTGGCCTTGCCTACCTGAGAAGTGAATGTCACACTCTACCTGTAGTTTAAGGCATTTGACCTTGCACCGAGAATGTTTGCCGTGGTTGGCCGGCCGGCGTCCGCTGGGCGGATTCCCCGTCCCTTCGATCTGACCTGAGTTTTTAGGAGCATCCCTTGGATTACGAATTGCCCACCGATTTGTATTCTTCCGAAGATCTTCTACGCGGCTACGATCCGACTTCGAAGATGGGACTGGCGGAGGCGTGGGATTTCCGGGTCTTCCGGCAATATGTCGCTGACGGCGCTGACAACCCGGCGACTCTGGACGTGCGGAGGAAGCAGGCCGACCACGATGCCAACATTTCTGACGCGCTCAGACGCTTCCTGACGCAGGAGACGCCAAAGCTCGTCGGCATTATGGGTGGGCACGAGCTGTCGAGGGCGGAACCTGCCTATGCGACGCTAGCAAGGCTGGCGCGTCAACTGACCGAACAGGGCTTTATGATCGTTACGGGCGGCGGCCCCGGTGCGATGGAGGCCGCTCACGTCGGCGCAACTTTCGCGGGCGCCGACGATGCGGCCTTCTCGGCGGCGCTGTTCATCCTCGGGAAGGAGCCCCTGCTTCCTGTGCTGGATCAGCTCGTGACCAGCGACGGAGGGGTCGCGCCGGGCCACGAGACCCAATTCGACGACGCGAGGCGCTGGATCAACGCCGCTCTGGACGCCAGGACGCGTGCACCGGCCAAGCCGAGCCTCAGCCTCGGTGTGCCCACCTGGCTCTATGGTCAGGAGCCGACCACGCCCTTTGCGACGCATTACGCCAAGTTCTTCCTCAATAGCATTCGCGAGGAGACACTCATCACCAACTCGCGCACCGGCATCGTCTACGCCCGGGGTAGCGGCGGCACGATGCGCGAAATCTTCGAAGACGCCGAGCGAAACTGCTACGTCCCTGACGCAAAATCGTTCACGCCAATGATTTTCTTCGACGAGAACCGCTACTGGCAACGCGATGCCGAATACGACGCGAATGGTGATCCCATTCCGTCAAAGAAGGGCGTCAAGGTCGACGACACCGTCCGCAACCTGTTCACCTTGGCGAGAGCTCGCAAGAAAGATGGCGCGGCCTGTCTGCTCAAGGTCAGATTCACGGTAGACGCGAAGGAGATAGGCGATGTGCTGCGGCTTCATTCTGGCATAGCGCTGCAGAACTTGATGTTTGCGCTGGCCGACGAGCCGATGAAGGTGTCGACCAGCTTCTTGAGCCGAGCCTGACAAAGGGTCACATGCCCATCGAGGGGAGGAGGCATCGCCATGCCGGGTGCGGTTTCGAATACGGTCAATGGAACTCAGATACGAGCAACTGCCTATCATGATTGCGACGATGTCCAGCTCTTTTGGCGCGTCTCCAGCGGTGCTGCTTCGGACGTACCGATCCCCGGATGCCTGGGCTTCATGATTGAGCGCCAGCGCCAGGTGGGTGGGAATTGGTCGCCCACGGAGATCCTGCGCAATCGCGTGGGCTTTACCGATCAGCCGCCCGCCGATGGCGCTGATGACGCAAATAGCTCAAGGCCGTCGAATGTATGGCCTTTCCAAAGATACGAATGGACGGATCACGGCGCCAACAACGGCCAGACGGTCCGCTATCGCATCAATGCGGTAGGATCGTCCGGGGAGGGCATTGTCGGAGAAAACACGCTGCTGTCCTTGGCGGATTCCGGCTGGACCGAAGCCATCCACGTGAATGGCCAAGCCGGCAACGGCATAGAGGCGTATTTCAATCGCGGCTTCGTCATGTCTCAATTCGTCGCACGCATCGCGCGTGAGAAGAACTGGAAGCCGCGCGACATCAAGGATCACATAGCCGACCTCGAAGAGCCTTTGAGGCGATTTCTCTCGGGTGAACTTCGCTTGGCGCTCCTGCGCTTGCTCGATGAAGTCATTGGGGATCCCAGGCTGGAGCTTTATCTGGCGATTTACGAGCTCTCAGATGAGGAACTGATCGCGCGGCTGAAGCTTTTGAAGCGGCGCGCGCACCTGGTGCTATCGAATGGCTCCGACAAGGGGGGCGACGGCAACGCGGATGTCCGCGAGGAGCTGAAGGCGGCCGGCGTTGACGTCCACGACAGGATCCTCGGCTCAAAGGGCCTGGGTCACAACAAGTTCGCCGTCGTTGTGTCCACCAAAGGCGACGTCGCAACGAAGGTGTGGACCGGAAGCACGAATTGGGCGCCGACCGGCCTCTGCACGCAGGCCAATAATGGAATTCTGTTTGTCGACCCAAAGATCGCCGGATTGTATTTCGAGCAGTGGGGCCGCCTGAGAGATGCTGGCAGCGACTTCACGCCGGATCTCGTGGGCGACAACGCCAAATCGCCGCGTCCGGCGAACGGGACAGACGTCTGGTTCACCCGGGTCCGAAGCAAGTCGAAGAAGAATGTCCGGAAAGGTATCGACATCGAGGCGCTCATCGAGCTCGTGACGGGCGCCAAGGACGTGATCCTCTATGTGATGTTCCGGCCCGGTCCCGATCCACTCGCTGATATTGTCGCAAGGGCCTCAGAGATCTACGTCAGGGGTGTCGTCAGCACCGTCACGTCGGATAACCGCGAAAAATTCTCGCTGAGAGGTCTCGATACCGAGTCCCATGAGTTTGAGACGGCTCTGGTGCAGCCCGAAGGCGTCGTGAAGTCCTTTTCGGACTGGATTGGGGAAGTGACGCGCAGCCAGTTTCTGTTTCCCAACCAGAACCCGGGCATCGGCCATGCGATCACGCACTCAAAGATGATCGTGATCGACCCCTTTTCAGACGACTGCAAGGTGGTCACCGGATCCCACAACTTTTCCGGGTCCGCCAGCGAGCAGAACGACGACAATTTTGTCGTGGTGCACGGCAATCGATCTCTGGCGGAGGCGTACAGTGTCGCCTGTCTTGCCACCTATGAGCACTATTCCTGGCGTGCCTACGTCAAGCGGCAGTTCGATCGGGGCAAGGTACCGTGGTCGCACTTGTCGGACGATCCCGCGTCGCAGGGCCGCTATCTATCCGCTTCGCGCAAGAAGCACTTGGCAGTATGGTGTCCACAGTAGCGTTCAATAAGGCACTGCGACGGTGAGTGGTGCGATATCCTTTCACTAGCGAATGGTTTCACGAATGGAATTGGATGCAAAGCCGCCCGTCGAAGGCAGGAATTTCCGTTTCACGATCCTGGGTGGCATCGGCGTGACCCGCATTACCGTCCGGCTGAGCGGGAAGGTGGTGCACGAGAGCGATTGTCCCGACCCGCCGTGTCACGAAGAGATGCGGATGCCGCAGGGCGCGGGCGGGACGGAATTGGTCGTGATCGCCAAGGATTCGACCGGAAAGGTCCTAGAACGGAAATTCATTGTCGGCAAAACGGAAGGTCAGGCGGGCGGAGCCATGTCAGCCTGAGATCCTCTCCATGAGCGCGCTTCAAGAGTTTTTTCAAGAGCTGTCTAAGCTGCAGCCGGCTACGTTGACGGCCGTAACGGCCGTCGTAGGTGCGACCGGCGCCGTGATCGTTGGCGTCATTACCGGGGTGATCACCAAATTTGTCGTAGGCGCGCGCGACAGACAAGATAGAGAGGTCGAATGGCGTAAGCATGCAATCGAGCTCACCAAGCTCGACCTCGACCGCAAGCTCAAAACTCGAGCGCCGACAGACACACGGCCACTGAGGCCGAGCATCCTGGATTTCTTGGCCAACTATCGTGATCTGCAGGACCTCGACAAGGCCTCTCCGCGTGATCTTTATGCGACTATCCTGGCGATGCGGATCAAGAAACAGAATACGCGACGCCCGGGCTGTCCCCCAAAGAGCCGCCCGCGGCTGCCGAGCACGAAGATTGACGGATCGTTTCCGCGAGAGTGCTTTTCTGACTAGGGCCAAACGTGGTTCACGATCTCGGCGAGACGGGCTCCCGCCTTGGCAAGCTGCTGTCGCTTGATAGTATCCGCCGACTGAAGGTACGCAGCTCGATCCGAGAAGGAGATCGTCCATTTCCTGGGACCTATCTTCGTGTAAGTCACATTCGACATCGTCTGTTTCGCCACCACGATCGTGTCCGTGGCCCAAATTGCTGACCAGTTCTCGATGCGGTCCGTATCGGCCGGAACGGCCTTTGCGACGTTCACCAAAGCCAGCGGGGCGGTGTCTCCCAGATCGGATGGGGTGTCGTCCCAGGCATGATGGAAAGTGTCGTTTCCGACGGTGACGGCTTTATCGTGGATCCAGTTGCCGCCCGCGGTTTCGGTCGACGGGTCGATCGTGTGCGTGACGTCCGGATCGACCAGGCTTCCGTTGGGATCGAGGTACGGCGCAGCGACATGAAGGGGCTGTGCCATGTCGCCCACGAGATGAGCGAGTATGAACAGAGCCTCCTTCTTGTCCTTGATGTCGAAGGGCGGCGGAGCCGGCCGGCCAAGCAGCACGGCGATCGCGGCGTTGGTAGTCGCGACCAAATCATGATCATTGGTACCCGCATAGTTTCGATCGAACTTGTCGCGCTGAACGGCCACGTCGTCGAAATGGTACGTATTGTGACAGCCAAGATTGGCGGTCGCGCTCGCTCCTTCCGGATAGACGCAATCGATCCAGTTTCGGCCGGCGTAATCGACCATGGCGTTACGGTCGTTCGCGAAGGGGGTGCAGGGAGGTTCGTACTGGGGATCCACGACGTAGGCGAGGCTGCCATCGTTTTGCCTGTGGACGCTCTTCACGCAATCGAGCCATGGCCCGGCTTGCCGTAGGTCGACGCCCAGCAAGGTCTTCACCTGCTGCTTGGCATTCCGGGTCAGTAGTTGGTCAGCAATCGACCCGACCAAGCGGTGTCCGTCGGGTCCCCAAGCGGACGCGGGCTTTGCCAAGAAGAGGCTCAAGAGCACAATGACGCTGGCAGCAATTCTAGCCATGACGGATCCTCGCGTAGGAAAAACTTCAACACTTCGTTTCATTTATGAGCCTCCAGTGGCGCCGATCGCGATCGTGTTGGCGAGCGCCTCTGCCATCCGGCGGGCGCTCCAGTCACTGTGGTGGAGGCGGTCAGGATCGGTGGGATCGACCATCCGGTCAAAGGAGACCCGTTCTGCCTCATGCCACTGCTTCATCAATGCGAAGCGGTGGAACACGTTGACCGGGAAGCCGGCCCGGCCGGCTGCCGTCTCAATCAATGCCACCATTCGGTGTGCTCGCTCCTCCATGATCGGAGTGAGCACGGCCGGCACGTACTGAAGGTCCATGAGCACGATGTCCATCAATTCATTTGCGAACATCGCGAGACCGCGTTGGATCGCGCCGGCGGTGGCGTCCAGATCCTGGTTCTTCCAAACCGCGTTGGTACCAACCTGCCAGACCACGACCGATGGTTGCTCGCCGAGTACGTCGCCTTGAATCCTTCGTAGCTCGTCTGGAGCTTCTTCACCGCCGACGCCGCGGTTGAGAATATCGAAGTTCCTGCCCGGAAAGCTTGCGCGCAGCGCCCGCTCGAGACGCTGCGGATAGGGCACGATGTCGCCTTCACCCGCCGTGGTCGGCGAGCCGATCGCCACGATCTTGATTGCTCCGACGCCGGCCAAGCGTCCCGACAACCACCGCATATGGTGCTGAAACCGCTTCGGTTGGGCTGGAATGGCGGTCTGATCGACTGCGGGCATGAGATTCAGCTACGCGCTCGAGAGTTTCGACGGAATTTGGTGCCGAAATGTGACGGGGCGATTACGCTATCGCAGTTGCATTCGACTATTATCAAGCCCTGTTGGATCTCGATCGCGGATACGCGGCTAGTAGAAATCTTAACCGCTCAAATTTACGGCGGCTTTGCCGGAGGCGGCGGAACTGGTACTGGGCTGGGCGCGACGCCTGTAACGGGGCTCGAAGGTGACGGCGTTACATCGTGTAGAGTGTGGACACCGGCGGCAACGAGAGCTCCGATCAACAGTCCATAGACCACAAGCAGTACGCCGCGGGTCTCCCGATAGTTCTTCATCGCTTGTTCGATCGGCGTTTCAGCGATTTCTTCCCGCTCGCGAACGGAGATGTAACTAAAAAGACTTTGCATCCAGCTCCGTCGGGACGAGGCTTGGCTTTGGAAGAACGCGCCATTGATCCGCCACTGCAACGCAAACGACAGACCGATGAATACGGCGGCCGCAAAGTAGAATAAGGAAGAGATGAGAGGACCCGGTGTCTTGGCCGCATCTCCCAGGATCTTCAGTATAAAAGGCGCAGCCGAGACGGCCAGGTCGCGCCAGAGCGTAGCCGCAAGATCCTGCGCCCGTTGCGCTACCTTCTGAGTTTCATCAATCACGGTCTTGCGGAGATCGGCGAGCGCCTTCAGAGTCTCGCGGCTCGATGATTGGACGTGAGCTTCATAGGCAGCTTTGGCCGCCTCAAGCGCCTGCTCCAATGTCGTGGCGAGATCTTGCTGAGGACGGCTCGCCCGAGCCAACTCACCGGAAAAGAGCAGGTGGCGTGCCTCGACATCTGTCCCCGAAAGAAAAACCCAGTTGGCGGATTCAGTCAATCGAGAACGAGCGCCGGGCAGGGCAGGATCATCGGCTCTAATGCGATAGATCGGAGGCGTCGCCGCCGCTTGCAGCCAGACCTGGCCATCCTCGAGCCAGGCGCGGGAGACGAGACCGCCCAACAGTCTGCGGGCAGAAACCGTTTCCCAAGCTTGATACGCCGGCGATGAAACCGCTGGCGCGGCCAATAATAGCCAGGGATTGAGATCGGTAACGATTTCACGGTCGGGGACAAAGTCACGAACATAGCGAGTGGGGTCGATAGACCCAAGCAAAGGCTCGGCTCGCGGTGGCGTTTGCGCGAAATCCCATGAAGCGAACTCCAATCCTCGTGCGCGAAATGCCTGAGTGGAATTGAAGTCGGCGATCGCGAGGCGCGGAAGGACAGTTCGCTGCGCCAAGTATTGTGGGATGTCGGACTGGAAGATAAAGAAGGCGCAGCCGTCGGCAGTTGGCTTTCCGAGCGTGATCACGATCTCGCGGGTCGAATCAAAGATATCACTCCCAACGAGATCACCACCGAGACCCGGATTATAGACTTGCAAGGACGAGAACGGCGGTGGGACATCGTCGACGAAGCCGAGCCAGGCGACCTGCGCATCGACGGACGGTAGCCGGCCTCGCAACACGAGGGCGTCAATACGTTCGTCCGCCACGGCGCCGTTCGCGACAAGCTCACGTACGCGTTCGACCAGATGTGTTGATCTCGAAGTCATCGAGTGTGATCTTGTCCCTGATGATAATCTCGCCCCTGTCGCGGTTCACCGAAATGACTGAAGACATCAAACCGACAGGGAAGGTCAATTTGACCCCGCTTGCCGTCTCAACGCGACGGTTCTTGGGAGCCTGAATTGCGTTCTTTTGGAGCACGAACGATTCGCCCGCCATTCCTTCGCGCTTCAGCTTTGCCTTGAAGTCGGTCAGCACGGGGCTATCATCAGGCAGCGGCCCGAAAATGCTCTTCAGCCAATTTTCAGCACTTTCGCCGTCGACGGAACCGCCTGATTGGCTGGCGTCGTAGAGGCGTTGCGCCAGATTTTTCATCGTGTCCTGCGGAAGTATGTCTTTGTGCTTGTGCGCAATGTTGCGCGTGACCTCGACGATTGTCCTTGTCAGCTCCTCTTCCGTTCGCTGGCGTCGCACGAGCAAGAACTGTTCGAAATAGGCCGCAGGCCGCTGCGGATTTTGACGATCGACAACGCAGATTTCGTCGCGCTCTTTGCCGAGCTTGATCAGCGCGGCCTTCTGCAGGGCATTGCGGTTCTGGACAAAAGTCCGCTCAATCTCGCCGAAGGTCGGCTTCGGCTTGCCCGAACGGCCGCGGCTGACGTCGTAGTCGTAGCTGAGAACCTTTTCGTCCTCGAATTTCAGAAGTGCATATAACCGGCCACCTGAACAAGACAGCGAGAAGATCAAGAAGGCACCGACAGCCGTGCTGCCTCCGTGAGCCTCATTGAACGCTGTCGCGAGTTTCTCGCTTTGCTCCTGGAAAGTTGCCCTATCCCGGCTGATCCGCGCCAGTTGCGCCCGCACCGGCGCGTCCGCGAGAAACTCGTATCGGTTTCCGCTGTTGACCGATCGGACGCGGCCCAGGAAAAAAGCTGCGTGTCGACCGGCATCGAACGCAGTCAGTAGCTGAAAATGTTCCTCTCCCGGGCCGACAATATGAAAAACGCTCTGATCGATGCGCAGGCTTTCGAGTTCCTGCTCAGTAAGGAAGGACATTTATCACCATAGAACAAAAAGAGAACTGATTGCAATCGCGGCGCTGTTTTATTCCAAAATTTGCGTCGTGTTCCGTTAAGAGTCTTGCATCTTGTTAAGAATTCCATCCCCAACGTGTGGCGGGGCGCCGGTCTGTTGAACGGTGAACGAGCCGCCACGCCGCTAGACTGTATGTCCCCCCACAAAATGAGGCGACTCACCCTCGATGTTGCGACGAGGGTTGCCCGGATGGACCGGGT
>NZ_JBVVPS010000070.1:0-11765 GCF_055811355.1 Bradyrhizobium sp. WSM4873
GGGGGGGGGGGGGGGGGGGGGGGGGGGGGGGCGGGGGGGGGGGGGGGGGGGGGGGGGGGGGGGGGGGGGGGGGGGGGCGGGGGGGGGGGGGGGGGGGGGGGGCGCCCCCCCCCCTAGCCCAGGAGATGGTCTACCCGTCTGGCATCATGCCGCGCCTGCAAGTCGAGAGAGTCCCCGTGTGGCCCCCTCTCCCTGCCCCTCCCCCACAAGGGAGAGGGAATGAGAGAGACGTGCCCGCCTCACTCAAGCGCAGCGCCGCAGCCCACCCCCAAATACAAAACGACCCGGAGGGGGGCATCCCGTCCGGGTCGCTGGAGGTCTTGGGAGGTTTAACGAAACCGTATGTGAGCTTTATAGGAGGGAAGTTTTTCCGCCTGATGTTGTGCTTTGTTTCAATTGTTTCGTGGGCGGTAACACTTCCGTGTCCGGGATAGGGCCAAAGCTTGCGTCCTATCCCCTTGAAATGTCTAAGCTTCAGGCGGCAAAGCGCTCGACGCCGGCGCCCTTAAGCAATTCGGCGAGTTGCTTGCGGGCATAGAACATCCGGGTCTTCACCGTGCTCTGCGGGATGCCGATGATCTGTCCGACCTCCTCCACCGACTTCTCATGGTAGTAGACGAGGTTGATGATTTCGCGATGCGCGGGTGACAGCTTCTGAACGCAGGCGCGCAGGATCGCGCTGGTGTCGCTGCGGTCGAGCGAGGTCTCCGGCGTGTCGCAGCCATCGGCGATCTGGCGCACGTCTTCCTGGTCGATGTCCTCGAAACGGCGCTGGCGCATCGCGGTCAGCGCCTTGAAGCGGGCGATCGAGAGCAGCCAGGTCGAAACCTGCGAGCGGCCCTGGAATTGGCCGGCGGTCCGCCACACGTCCAGAAACACCTGGCTGACGAGGTCTTCCGCCGTGGTAGCGTCGCGCACGATCCGCAGGATGAAGCGGTACACGCGCACATTGTGTCGGCAATAAAGGATGTGCATGGACGTCCGGTTGCCGTCGGCAATGCTTTCGAGAAGCATGTCGTCCGAGGTCGCCTGAGCGGCAATGATGCTCTGGCTGGCTTGGGCGTTGATGGCGATGACGTTCGGCATTGACTTGGCTCCCCGTAGCGCCGCAACCGAGCGGCGTTTCCTTGGACCAAAGTGTTAATGAGCCAACGTTTCGGGACGTCTGCACGAAAAGGAGAAAATGGTTTCGTGCGCCATCAAATTGTTTCGTCGGATTAGCCGCGACGAAACATTCGAGGCAAAAAAGCGTGGAATTTCAATGTACGGAAAATACGGGGATGGGGATTAGGCGACGAGCGGAGGCGCCGGGAACATATTTCCGGGGCTTGCGTTCGATGTCGCCCAATCCCAGCTGTCGTCTTGGCCTAGTGCGCAATTGCGCACGGGGGGCCGGGACCCATAAACACGGAGTGGGTTCGGCGAAGACACGAGGGACCAGCCTCGCGCAGCAACTTCTGCTCGGGGTAATGGGTCCTGGCTTTCGCCAGGACGACAATGGGGCCCCTACGCCTTCTCGCCCGCCGGCGAGAACAAATAGCCGCCGCCGCGGATGGTGCGGATCACGGCCGGCTTTGCCGGATCGGGCTCGATCTTGCGGCGGATGCGCATGATGCGCAGATCGACGGCGCGGTCGAAGGCTTCGGCGTCGCGCGCATTGGCCAATTCCAGCAGGCGCTCGCGCGACAGCACGCGCTTCGGATTGGCCGCGAACACTTTCAAGAGCCCGAACTCGGATGCGGTCAGCGGGTGCTCGTTGCCCTCGTCGTCGCGCAGGGCCTGCGCTTCGAGATCGAGCCACTTTGTCCCGAACCGTACCAATTGCTCCTTGTCCGATTTCGCAGCCGCCGTTTCCGCCACGGCTTTCGCCGGCGCGCTCCGGCGCAGCACCGAGCGGATGCGCGCCATCAGCTCACGCAGCTCGCACGGCTTGGCCACGTAATCGTCGGCGCCGAGCTCGAGGCCGACGACGCGGTCGATCGGGCTCGCCGTCGCCGTCAGCATGATCACCGGCACGTTGATGCGGCTCTTCAGGTCGCGGATGATCGAGAGCCCGTCTTCCTCCGGCATGTTGAGGTCGAGCACGACGAGGTCGGGCATGCTGCCGTCGATCGCCGTGCGCAAGGACTTGCCGCCGTCGCACAGCGTCACGGTGAAGCCGTGCATCTTGAGGTAATCGCCGACCATCTCCCGGGCCGGGGCCTCGTCGTCGACGATCATGATGTGCTGGCTTTGGGTCATGGTCCTGAGATCACGGGATTTCGGTCGCGGGGAGGGTGATGGTGAAGGTCGAGCCCTTGCCGGGGCCCTCGCTCTCGGCGGTCACCTCGCCGCCGTGCATGTCGATGATACGCTTGACGATGGATAACCCAAGCCCGGTCGAGCTCTCGCCGGCGGTCGGTTTTGCCGACAGCCGCTGGAACCGCCCGAACAGGCGGCCGAGATCCTCCGGCGAGAGGCCGGCGCCCTCGTCGCTGACGCGGATGATGGTGTCGCCGCCCTCATGGCTGACGATGACACCGATCTTGCCGCCGATCGGCGAGTATTTGATGGCGTTGCTGATTAGATTGTCGATCGCCTCGCGGATGCGGTCGGTGTCGCACATGGTGACGATGTTGACGGGCGCGGTGACGCTGATCGCCTGCTGCTTGTTGACGGCGAGCGGCTGGTTGGCCTCTGCAACCTCCTTGACCAGGGCCGCGACGTCGACGGGCTCGCGGCGGATGGTGATGTCGAAGGCGTCGGCCATCGCGTCCGAGATCAGATGGTCGACCATCGTGGTCAGGCGCTTGGTCGCATCGCGGATGTGATCGACCTGGGCGACCACGCCGCCTGACGACGCGCCGGTCGAGATCAGCTCCTTCAGCATCTCGGTGCGGCCGAGGATGACGCCGAGCGGGTTCTTCAGATCGTGCGCAACGGTGCCGAGGATTTCGTTCTTGAAGCCGTTGGCGCGCTGCAGCCGCAGCCATTGCGCCGAGAGCCGGCGGTTGGCCTGCATCAGCGCGCGGGTGCGCTGGGCGACACGGTCTTCCAGCTGGGTGTTGGCGGCCTGGAGCTGCTGGTAGAGGATGACGTTGTCGAAGGCGATCGAGAGCCGGCTGGAGAAGATCTCGACCAGCGAGCGGTCGGTTTCCGACAGCTCGCGCTCGGCCTGCAGCAGCACCACGACCTCGCGGCCGCTTCCGGTGCGCAAATAGATCACGCTGCGGTGGTCGGCGAACTCGTTCTTGCGGCCCTGGAAAGCGGCTTCCACCATCGCGCGCAGATCGGGATCGAGCGCCTTCGACGAGGTCGTGCCGATGAAGCGGCTGTAGCAGCCGCTGCCGGCGAGCACCGAAAGTTCGGGGTCGATGCCGCCATTGTCGCGCAAGACCAGGATGCCGGCGCAATCGACGTTGAGCAGCGAGGCGAGCTGGGTCAGCACGCCCTCGGCGAGCCGCTGCATCGACTTGAAGTCGTACAGCGTGGAAGCCGCGTCGATGATGATCTCGAGTCCGCGCCTTGTCTGCAGCATGCGCTCGAGCTGCTGGTAGGAGCGCAGCGCCGCGGTCAGCGAGGTGAACAGCTTGTCGGCGGTGAGCTCGGTCTTGGCCTTGTAGTCGTTGATGTCGTACTGCACGATCACGCGCCGCTCGGGCGCCTGGCCGGGCTGTCCGGTGCGCAGGATGATGCGGACGGTCTCGTTCTTGAGCTCGTTGCGGATGTACTCGACCAGCTCCAGGCCGGCGACGTCCGTTTCCATGATGACGTCGAGCAGAACGGCGGCGATGTCGTTGTGCGCGGCCATCAGCTTGCGACCTTCCGCCGCGGAATGGGCAGAGAGGATCTCCAGGCCCTGGCCGTTGAGCGAATAGTCCGAGAGCGCAAAACGCGTGCCGTCATGCACGGCCGGATCGTCGTCGATGACGGCGATCTTCCATTTCCGGGCGTCAACATCCTCCGATGCAGTACCGGTGTCGTCGATCAGGTGGAGGACATCGTCCTGTTCGGCCATTGAGAAGTCCCGTCAGTCTCTGTGCTTTGCGCGCCGCCCCTGGCGACCCGGGGCATGATAATGCGAAATGTAGTGCCTTGTCCCAGCTTGGATTCCAGCATCATGCGACCGCCAAGCTGCTGGGTGACGAGGTTATAGACGATATGGAGGCCGAGTCCCGTGCCACCTTCATTGCGCCTGGTGGTAAAGAATGGGTCAAAGGCCTGGCGCTGCACGTCGGAGGTCATGCCGGCCCCGTCATCGGTGAAGATGATCTCGACGTCATCGGCCCCGCGGGGCCGTGCCGAGATCGTGATCGTGCCGGCGCGACCATCGGCAAAGGCGTGGTTGGCGGCATTGAGGAAGAGGTTGGTCAGGATCTGGCCGTAGGAGCCGGGATAGCCGTCGAGCAGCAGCCCCTCGGGCATGTCGACATGGAGCGTGATCGGCGAGCGCTTCAGCACCGGGCGCAGGCTCGCGATGATCTGGTCGGTGGCTTCGCTCAGTGAGAACTGCCGCCGCTCGGCATGGGAGCGGTCGACCGCGACCTGCTTGAAAGACTGGATCAGTTCGCCGGCGCGCTGGAGGTTGGCGACGAGTTGCTGCGAGGCGTCGCGCGAGGATTGCACGAATTCTTCCAGCTGCGAGCGGCGCAGGCCGCCGTCGCCCTTGAGCTGGGCCTCGAAAATCTCGGTGCGCCGGGCAAAGCTCGACGCAACGGTGAGGCTGATGCCGATCGGGTTGTTGACCTCGTGCGCAACGCCGGCGACGAGGCCGCCGAGGGCTGCGAGCCTCTCGGCATCGATCAGATTCTGCTGCGCGGCATTGAGCTCGAGCAGCGCGCTCTCGGCCTTCTCCTTGGACGCGCGCAGCTCGTCCTCGGTCTGGCGCTTGGCGATCGCGTTCTCGCGGAACACTTCCACCGCGCGCGCCATGGCGCCGACTTCGTCGCGCGCGCGCGTGCCCTGCACCTCGCGGCCGAGGTCGCCGAGCGTGATCGCGCGCATCGCCGCCATGATCTGCTGCAGCGGCAGCCGGATCGACAGTGCGATCAGCACGCCGGCGGTGAGGATGATGCCGAGGAAGATCACCGCGATGGAAAGAACGCGACGGGAGATGTCCGCCAGCGTGCGGTCGAACGTCTCCTGCGCCTTCTGCTCGCGCTGGCGCATCTTGGTGGAGAGGTCGTCGATGGCACCGATCGCCTCGGCCTGGTTGGCGTCGATGGTGTTGCGCAGCAGCTCGGTACGGTTCGTGAGCTGCTCGGAGAGCTTTGCAAAGCCTTCGCGCAGCGCGGCGGTCCGGGCCGCGAGCCGCCGCAGCGCCATGCGCTGGAGGTCGTTGTCGGCGAGGTCGATCATCACGGGGATGGTCTTCTCGATCGTCTCGGTGTTGCGGCGGGCGTCGTCGGCCGCACCCGATGACAGCGACAGATAGTAGGAATTGGCCGCGACCAGCATCGCGGTGAAGGCCTCGCGCGACTTGCCCAGCGAAGGCCAGATCAGCGCGTCGCGATGGCCGGTGGCGCCTTCGATGATCGAGTAAAGCCCGGCCATGTCCCTGGCCGGTCCCTGCACCTGATCCTCATAGGTTTTGGCGATGGTGGCCTGCACGCCGCGCAGCTCGCCGAAGCCGTTGAGGAAGCGGTCGGTGGTGCGCTCCAGCTCCTCGACCGAACCCGACAGCATCGGGTCCTTGGCGGCACGGTTGGCCAGCGTCCCCAGCACCGCCTCGCGCAGCAGCAGGATCTCGGCGAACAGGTCGGGGCTCGGCTGGTTGATGTAGCGGTGGATCAGATTGTGCAGCCGCCCGGTCTCACTTTCGAGCAGCGCCAAAATCCGGTCGGACTCGCGCACCTGGCGCACGTCGTCCCAGGCCGAGCCGAGCACCTGCGAGCCGTTCCAGATCAGCCCGACCAGCACGATGACCACGGCGGAGTTCAGCGCCGCGATCGACAGGATGCGCCAGCGGATCGGCACCGCCCGGAGCACGCCGACCAGCCGCGCGCGTAGCCGCCCCATCGGGCCGGGCGACCTGTCTGCATGCTCGCTGTGTCCAAGCCCGGGCAAGAGGCCTCACTCCACCTTGCGAATGCGTTCGATCAGCGCGGCCGCGGCCGGATCTTGCCCGGCCTTGGCGTAGATCGCGACCATCGCGTCCTCGAACGGCTTGCGGTCGATATCTCTGACGATGGTGACGCCCGCTGCTTCCGCCTTGCGCTGCGACTGCTCCTCGAGGTCGCGCCATTTCTCGCGCATGAATCGGCTGGAGCGCTGCGCGGCTTCCCTGAAGATGGTCTGATCGTCGACTGAGAGGCTTTTCCAGGCCTTCAGCGAGATCACCAGCACTTCGGGGCTCATCGTGTGCTCGGTGAGCGCGAGATAGCCGGCATGCTTGTAATGGTCCGTCGTCACGTAGGATGGCCAGTTGTTCTCGGCGCCGTCGATCAAATGGTTGGCAAGCCCGGCAAGCACCTGCCCATAGGGCATCTCGACCGGCTCCGCGCCGAGCGCGCGGATCATCTGGCTCATCAACTCCGACTGCTGCACCCGGATCCGCAATCCCTTGAGGTCCGCGACACTCCGCACAGGCCGGGCGCCGTTATAGATCGACCGCGCGCCGGAATCGTAGAAGGCGAGGCCAACGAAGCCATAGGGCTCGAAGCTGCCGAGGATCTCGCTGCCGACCGGCCCGTCCAGCACCTTCTGCATGTGCTCGATGGACCGGAACAGGAACGGCATCGCCAGCACGTTCATCGCCGGAACGAAGTTGCCGATCAGCGCCACATTGGTCCGGTTGAGATCGATCGCGCCGACCCGGGTCTGCTCGATGGTCTCCTTCTCCTCGCCGAGTTGGCGGGAGTGGAACACCTTGACCTCGTGCCGGCCGCCGCTGCGCTCGGCGATCAGGGCGCCCATGTAGCGCAGCGCCTGCACGGTCGGATAATCCTCGGTCTGGGTGTCGGCGGCGCGGAATTCGCGCGCAGCGGCTCCCGTCGCGCAGATGGCGATCAGAAGCGCGACGAAAACCACCCCGGTCCGCGTGCGTTCGGCACGGTTCAACACTGGCACACTCAACCCCTCAGTGGTGGAGTCTATGGCGGGAGGAAAAGGTTCAATGCAATCTAGCAGATGGTCGTGGGAAGGCCATCCCGCCCGGGGCTTCGGCGTGATTGTGCGGCGCGGCCGGCGCTCATTCTCGGTTGAAACCGCAAATGCCGCGCCTTAAGCAGGGACAGCCGCTTTCGTCGTGCGGCATGGAAAGAGCCATCGTGACTTCAGCATCGCGCCTTTTGCAGGTCGCCGCCGCCTTTGCGGCCCTCTCATTGGCCGCGCCGGTGCGTGCCGCGACCGACATCGCCTGGTGGCACGCGATGTCCGGCGAACTCGGCAGGCAGCTCGAGAAGCTCGCCTCCGACTTCAACGCCTCGCAGACGGATTATCGCGTCTTACCGACTTACAAGGGCAGTTACACCGAGACGGTGACGGCCGCGATCTTCGCCTTCCGCTCGCGCAGCCAGCCCGCGATCGTCCAGGTCAACGAGGTCGCCACCGCCACCATGACCGCGGCCAAGGGCGCGATCTATCCCGTGTTCAGCCTGATGCGGGACATGAACGAGCCGTTCTCGCTCAATGACTATCTTCCCGCCGTTTCCGGCTACTACACCGATGCGGCCGGCAATCTGTTGTCGTTCCCGTTCAATTCGTCGACGCCGATCCTCTATTACAACAAGACCATGTTCCGCGACGCAGGGCTCGATCCGGACGCGCCGCCGAAGACCTGGCCGGAGCTCGGCGCTGCGGCAAAGCGCCTGCGCGATCGCGGCGCGGCGTGCGGCTTCACCACGTCCTGGCCGTCCTGGATCCATGTCGAGAATTTTTCAGCCTTCCACAATCTGCCGCTGGCGACGCGGACCAACGGCTTCGCCGCGCTCGATGCGGAATTGACCATCAACAATCCGTCTCTGGTGCGCCATGTCGCCGAGCTCAGCGAGTGGCAGAAGACCAAGGTGTTCGACTATAGCGGCCGCGGCCAGTCGGCCGAGCCGCGCTTCCAGAACGGCGAATGCGGCATCTTCATCGGCTCCTCGGCGACGCGCGCCGACATCAAGGCGAATTCGAAGTTCGAGATCGGCTACGGCATGATGCCGTATTGGCCCGACGTGAAGGGCGCGCCGCAGAACTCGATCATCGGCGGCGCCACGCTGTGGGTGCTGCGCGACCGCCCGCGCGAGGAATACAAGGGCGTGGCGCGATTCTTCGCCTATCTGTCGCAGCCCGGCGTGCAGGCCGCCTGGCACCAGAACACCGGCTATCTGCCTGTCACCCGCGCCGCCTTCGAGCTGACGCGCGCGCAAGGCTTTTACGAGCGCAATCCGGGCTCGGCGATCTCGTTCGAAGAAATCACGCTGCATCCGCCGACGGAGAATTCGAAAGGCATCCGGCTCGGCTCCTTCGTGCTGATCCGCGGCGCGATCGAGGACGAGCTGGAGCAGGCCTTTGCCGGCCGCAAGAGCGCGCAAGCCGCGCTCGATGCCGCGGTCGAGCGCGGCAATAAGATCCTGCGCCAGTTCGAGCGCGCCAGCCCGGATAGGTAGGGGGCGGGATGGTAGCTCGGCGTTAGGGCAAGACCGTTCCACAGCGTCATGGCCGGGCTTGTCCCGGCCATCCACGCCTTGGCCGCAGCACGAAGAACGTGGATGCCCGGGACAAGCCCGGGCATGACGAACTCACATGCAGTTGGTTTACGATGTCGATGCCACTCCCTCAGTTCGCCGACGCCGAGAGTTTTCGCGCCTTTCGCGCCGACCCTCCGCGATGGCTGCCGATCGCGCTCGACATCGCGCGCAGTCACGGCCTTGATGTCAGCGCGCCGCATGTGTTTGCCACCGGCACCAATCTCGTCGTCGGCTTCGGCGATCACCTGATCCTGAAAATCTTCCCGCCGCTGCTCCGCGCGCAATTCGTCTCCGAGCGCGGCTCGCTGACGCAGCTTGCCGGCCGCCTCCATTTGCCGATCCCCGAGATTGTCGCGGAAGGCGAGCGCGACGGCTGGCCTTATCTCGTCATCACGCGCCTTGCCGGCACGCTCGGCTCGGAGGTCTGGCCGTCATTGCCGGAAGCGCAGAAGGAGCGCGTGCTGCGCCAGATCGGCGAGACCATCGCGTCCGTACAGCGCGCGCCGCTCGGGCCGCTCGCGCAGATCGAGCCGCGCTGGGGAGACTTCATGCGCGCCCAGATGCAGGGCTGCAAGGCGCGGCACACGCGTCTCGGCCTTGCGCCAAAATTCCTCGCCGGCCTCGACGATCTCCTGCGCGATGCGCCCGCGCTCATTCCGATGGATGCGCCGGTGATCCTGATCGGCGAATACATTCCGGAGAACTTCCTGCTCGCCTGCGACGACGGCCAATGGTCGCTCGCCGGCCTGTTCGACTTCGGCGACGTGCTGGCGGGATGGCGCGACTACGATCTGCTCGGCCCCAGCGCCTTCATGGCAGCGGGCCGGCCGGGGAGGGTGCGCAGCCTGCTCGAAGGCTTTGGCTATGCGAAGCTCGACTTCGCGCTCAAGCGCCGCCTGATGGCGCTGATGCTGCTGCATCGCGCCAGCGACCTCAACAGCCACATCTGCATCGACGGCTGGCAGGGCCAGGCGAATGATCTGGTCGAACTCCAGGAGCTGATCTGGCCGGGGTGATTGCCGGCGATCCCCACAGTCGTCCTGGACAAGCGAAGCGCAGATCCAGGACCCATTACCCCAGGGAGGGGTTTTGCGAAGATTCGTAGTTGCCAGCTTCGCGCCGCAACTCCTGCTTGGGGTAATGGGTCCTGGCTTTCGCCAGGACGACGGTGGTCCAATAGGCCGCCTGCCAAACAAGCGAGACTCCATTCAGCTTATTTTATGAGCAAATGCGCATCTTTGTATGCAATGTCCCAAGACTTGGTTTCTGATCGATGGTTCGATCAATAGCTATTTCATTTAGATATTTCAAAGTCTTATGCCGGTTTAAACTCTCATTAAGCCTTGGCACGAACCTTGCGAATCGAGTTCCAACCAGAAAACTTTGTGTTGGAGCGATTTCATGAAGCGCCGCGATTTCCTCAAGTCCGTTTCCGGATTGGCCGCAGGCGCGGCGCTTCCGGCCATGCCCTCCGTGGTTTCTTCGGCCTATGCCGATGCGCGCTCGGAGACGCTGCTGATCGTCTCCGAAGGCGGCCCCAACAATCTCGATATCCACGGCGTCGGCACCAATGTGCCCGGCTATGAGGTGTCCTGGAATTGCTACGACCGCCTGATCAGCCACGAGATGAAGACCGGTCCCGGCGGCGTGCCCTATTACGACCGCGACAAGTTCAAGGGCGAGCTCGCCGAGAGCTTCAAGATCGACGACATGTCGGTCACCTTCAAGCTAAAGAAGAACGCCAAATTCCACGACGGCGCGCCTGTCACCGCCAAGGACGTGAAGTGGTCGCTCGACCGCGCCGTCAGCGTCGGCGGCTTCCCCACCTTCCAGATGAGCGCGGGCTCGCTCACCAAGCCCGAGCAGTTCGTCGTGATCGACGACTACACGGTGCGTGTCGACTTCCTGAAGAAGGACAGGCTGACGATCCCCGATCTCGCGGTGATCGTGCCCTGCATCATCAATTCCGAACTGGTGAAGAAGAACGCCAGCGAGAAGGATCCCTGGGGTCTTGAGTACACCAAGCAGCAGACCGCGGGCTCCGGCGCCTACAAGGTGACGAAGTGGACAGCCGGCACCGAAGTCGTGATGGAGCGCAATGACGATTGGGTCGGCGGCCCGCTGCCGAAGATCAAGCGCGTGATCTGGCGCATGGTGCCGCAGGCCGGCAATCGCCGCGCGCTGCTGGAGCGCGGCGACGCCGACATTTCCTACGAGCTGCCGTTCAAGGATTTCCAGGAGATGAAGGCGAGCGGCAAGCTCAACGTGGTGTCGCTGCCGTTCTCCAACGGCATCCAGTATATCGGCATGAACGTGACCAAGCCGCCGTTCGACAATCCCAAAGTGCGTCAGGCGGTCGCCTACGCGATTCCCTACCAGAAGATCATGGACGCGGTGATGTTCGGGCTGGCAAACCCGATGTTCGGCGCGCCCAAGGACAAGCCGACCGAAGTCGCCTGGCCGCAGCCGCACAAATACAACACCGACATGGACAAGGCGAAGGCGCTGCTCGCTGAAGCTGGTTATCCCAACGGCTTCGAGACCACGATCTCGTTCGACCTCAACTTCGCCGGCGTGAATGAGCCGCTCTGCGTGCTGGTGCAGGAGAGCCTGGCCCAGATCGGCATCAAGACCACCATCAACAAGGTGCCCGGCGCCAACTGGCGCACCGAATTAAACAAGAAGGAGATGCCGCTCTTCACCAACGTATTCTCGGGCTGGCTCGATTACCCCGAATACTTCTTCTACTGGTGCTATCACGGCAACAATTCCGTCTTCAACACCATGAGCTACAAGTCGGCGGAGATGGACAAGCTGATCGACGGGGCGCGCAATGCTGCCGCCACCGGTGACACCGCGACCTACGACACCGACGTGAAGGGGTTCGTCGATCTCGCCTACAGCGACATCCCGCGCATCCCGCTGTACCAGCCCTTCGTCAACGTCGCGATGCAGAAGAACATCAGCGGCTACCAATACTGGTTCCACCGCAGGCTGGATTACCGCGCGATGGCGAAGGGGTGAGGGGGCGTGGCGGGCGCTGTCCTTCAGAGTGAGGTGAGCACGCTCTTCAGGCTCCCTCCCCCCTTGTGGGGGAGGGTTGGGGAGAGG
>NZ_JBVVPS010000071.1:0-8606 GCF_055811355.1 Bradyrhizobium sp. WSM4873
GAATACTTCCACGCCGTTGCAGCAGGATGGAGCCTTAGAGATATGTGCATGCCCTAGGGCCTTCGCCGGGACGACGGCGGAGATCGCCGCCACAGCGCGGGCTACGCCTACCCCACCTTCGCATCCCGGATCGCCTGCCAGATCTTCTGCGGCGTCAGGGGCGTGTTGAGCTGGGTGATGCCGAGTTCGGCGAGCGCATCCATCACGCCGTTGGTGACGCAGGGGGGACCGCCGATGGCGCCGGATTCGCCGCAGCCCTTGGCGCCGAGCGGATTGGTGCGGCAGGGCGCGGAATCGTCCAGCGTCACCACGATCGGCGGAACGTCGTCCGCGCGCGGGATGCAATAGTCCTGGTAGCTCGCGGTGAGCAGCTGGCCATCGGCATCGTAGGACACGCCCTCATACAGCGCCTGGCCGATACCCTGCGCGACGCCGCCATGGATCTGGCCGGTGACCAGCATCGGGTTCACGGCGACACCGACGTCGTCGACGGTGGTATAGCGCACGACCTTGGAGACGCCGGTCTCGGGGTCGATCTCGACCTCGCAAATATGCGTGCCGTTCGGCCAGCTCGGACCATCGACCTCGCCCTCGGAATCGACGCTGAGTTTTGCGCCGCTCTCCTTCTCTGCAATATCGAACAGGCTGATGCGTCGGTCGGTGCCGACCACGGTGAGCATGCCGCCCTGGTATTCGATGTCCTCGACCGAGGTCTCCAGCACGTTCGCCGCCTTCTCGCGCGCCTTCTGGATCAGATCGTTGGAGGAGACAGCGACCGCCGTACCGCCGACGAACAGCGAACGCGATCCGACGCTGCCGAAGCCCATGGCCAGATCGGTGTCGCCTTGCACGACATCGATCTTGTCCATGGGGATGCCGAGCGTGTCGGAAATCATCTGGGTGTAGGTGGTCTGCAGCCCCTGTCCCATCGCCATGGTGCCGGAATGCAGGACGACGCGGCCTTCCGAAGTCGCGTGCAGGCTGACTTTTTCGGTGTGGGCGCGGCCGCCGGTCCATTCGATATAGGAAGTGAGCCCGCGGCCATAGAGCAGGCCCTTCCTCTTCGCCGCCTTCTTGCGCGCGGCAAAGCCGTCCCAGTCGGCGAGCTTCACGGCGCGATCGAGCATGTGCGCGAAAGCGCCGGAATCGTAAACCTGCCCGGCAGCATTGGTGTAGGGCAGTTGCGCCGGCTTGATGTAATTCGCCTTCCGGATCGCGCGCGGATCCATGCCGATTTTTCGCGCGGCCGCGTCGAACAGGCGCTCGACGATGAACACGGCCTCGGGCCGGCCCGCACCACGATAGGCACCGACCGGCGCGGTGTGGGTCATCACCGACTTCACCTCGAAATGCACCAGCGGCAGATCGTAGACGCCGGTTTGCACGAATGGCCCCAGCACCAGCGGTATGATGTTCGCCGCGCCCGAGGAATACGCGCCGGTACAGCCGATCGAGCTGACGCGATAGGCCAGCACCTTGCCCTTGTCGTTGAGCGCGAAGGATGCGGTCGAGGTGAGATCGCGGCCATGAGTGCCGCCGACGAACTCATCGGTGCGATCGCCGCGCCAGCGGATCTTCCTGTTCAGCTTGGTTGCGGCATAGGCGACGATGCCGTCCTCGGGATAGAGGTTGGTCTTCTGGCCAAAGCCGCCGCCGATATCGCCGACCAGCACGCGAACGCTGTCCTTCGGACGCTTCAGCACGGCCTCGGCCAGCACGTCGCGAGTCGAGGCAGGCGTCTGCGACTGCACATGCAGCAGAAGGCGGCCGGATTTCTTGTCGATCTCGGCAATGGTCGAGCGCGGCTCCATGGCCGACGGCACCAGGCGCTGGCTGACGAGATCGAGCTCGACGGTATGCGCCGCCTTGGCAAAAGCCTCGTCCACCTTGGCAGCATTGCCGTAAGCCATCGCGCCGACGATGTTGTCGGGCGCCTCCGGCCACACCAATGGCGCGCCGGGCTTGACCGCCTCGACCGGATCGACCACGGCCGGCTGCACGTCATATTCGACCACGATCGCTTCGGCCGCGCTCTGCGCGTCGGCGCGCGAGGAGGCCACCACGGCGGCCACGGCCTCGCCGGCATAGCGCACGATGTCGTGCGCCAGCAGGCGGCGTGGCGGCACCGTCATCGGCTTGCCGTCAGGGCGCTTGAAGATGCTCAAGGTCGGGATGACGCCGATGTCGTCCTTGACGAGGTCGGCGCCAGTGTAGACCGCGGTCACGCCGGGCATCGCAGTGGCGGCGGCCGTGTCGATCGAGACGATCTTCGCGTGCGCATGCGGCGAGCGCAGCAGGTACAACCACAGCGCGCCGTCTTCCGGCTTGTCGTCGATGAACTGCCCCTTCCCGGTGAGCAGTCGCTGATCTTCCAAACGCTTGACGGGTTGCCCCGCTCCGAAACGCAAATTGCCGGGAAGAATGTTCATTCCGTGGGGTCCCTTAATCTCTCAAATGCGGCCGCCTTTTAGCGGATCGAGGCATGCGAGGCCAGCCGCGGTTTTGGGCGCTATATCCACGATTTCGTCATCCCGGGGCATAGGCGAGCGGAAGCGAAGCCGTCCTATCGGCGCCTAGCCCAGCTCCCGCAGGGCCGCTTCCACGACCTTGCGCGCATCGGCGGTGAGTGCGGCTTGCGGCGGCACGGGATCGCCGACGTCGTAGCCCTGGAAGGCCAATCCGGCCTTGATGCAGGCGGCCAGGTTGAAACGGGCAAAAGCCTCGTTGATGCGCCACAGCCTGCGCTGGAGCGCCATCGCCTCGTCCCAGCGACCGGCCTTGCAGAGGTCGTACAGCGCGACGCTCTGGCGCGGGATGATGCAGGCCGGGCCCGCCATCCAGCCGAGCCCGCCGATCAGCATCACCGCGGCCGGGATGTGGGCGGAGGCCGAGAACACCCGCAAGGCATCGCCGCAGCGGTTCATGATCGAGAGCAGCCGGCCGGTGTTGGTCGAGGCGTCCTTGATGTAGCCGATGCGCGGATGCTCGGCGAGGCGCGCGATGACGTCGAGCGTCAGATCAGAGCGCTGGAATTGCGGATTGGTATAGATGACGACCGGGATGTCCACGGCATCGGCGATGGCGCGGAAATAGGCTTCGATTTGGGCATCGGCGAGCGGGAAATACGCTTCCAGGATCGCCAGAATGCCGTCGGCGCCGAGCTTCTGATACGCTTTCGCCTGCGCCACCGCGTCCGCCGTCGAGGTGGAGGCGACGCCCGCAACCACAGGCACACGTCCCTTGGCCGCCTCGATCGTGGTCTGCACCACCGCGGTGCGTTGGGCGGCGTTGAGATAGGCGAACTCGCCGGTCGAGCCGAGCGGGGTCAGACCGTGGACGCCGGCGCCGATCAGATCGTCGCAGAGCTTTGCGAGCACGTTCGTCCGCACCGCGCCATCGGCAGCGATGGGCGAGACGAGATAGGGGAAGACGCCGCGAAAATCGGACATGTCAGGTGTGAATCCCGGAAACTGGCCAGCGCCTGACCGGTCTTACCAACGCTGGCGCCGGCGATCAAACCCTGATCAGCCGCACCCGGGTGCCCCAGGGATCGATCGCCTCCACGCCATTGGCAAGCGCGGTGACTTTCGCGCCGCCCTTGCGCAGGCGCTCGTCCTGCGCGGCAAGCAGGTCCGGCTTCTCCGTCACCAGCGAGAACCAGGCGAGCCCGGTTGCCTGATCGTCGCGCTGGCCGGCGCCCTGGCTCTGCCAGACATTCATGCCGAGGTGATGATGATAGCGCCCCGACGACAGGAACGCGGCACCGTTGCGGCTGCGGGTCGGGTCCAGGCCGATGGCACCGTGATAGAAGCGCTCGGCCTGCGCGAGGTCGCCGACGCGCAGATGCATGTGGCCGATGCGCATTCCGTCCGGCGCCTTGGCATAATCAGGCACGCGCGTATTGGTCAGCGACAGCAGGTCGGGAATGTTGAGCTCGTCGGCCGCCATCTTGACGCTGCCCTCGCTCCACTGCCATTGCGAGGGATCGCGGTCGGCATAGACCTCGATGCCGTTGCCTTCGGGGTCGTCGAGATAGACGGACTCGCTGACGAGATGATCGGCAAAGCCCGACAGCGGCACGCGATGCGAGGCGGCTGCTACCAGCCAGCGCGCGAGGTCCTTGCGCGTGGGCATCAGGAAGGCGGTGTGATAGAGGCCGGCGGCGTTGCGCGGCTCGATCTCGGCATCAGGACGGGCCTCCAGCACCAGCAGGGTGATACCGGCCGTGCCGAGCCTTGCGGCAGTTGCCGAGCGCTCCATCACGGTGAGCCCGATGACGTCCCGGTAGTAGTCCGCAACCTTGTCTAGATTTTTCACGCGCAACGTCACCATGCCGACCCGCATCGGGGTGCGGCTGGCATAGGTCGGCCCGCCGCCCTGCGGTGCACCCTCGGCGCGCGCCGCGCCCGCAGCCGCCATTGCAAGCGAACTGGCGCCGGCGAGTTGAAGCAGGGTGCGGCGGGTGAGGTCGTTGGTCATCGGTCAGGCTCGCTGAAATCGTGAAGGCGGCGCAATTTCGCGATTGCTACACGTTGCCGTGAGCGGCTCCCAATCACATGTTCGTCGGCCGTGGTCTTACGGACCAGCTTCCCTGCCTATTTCCTGGCCATGCGGCCAGTTACGCGATCGCCCGCGACATCCCAGATTGAAGACAGCTTACAGGAGCCTCCCATGACCGAACCCACTCCCCTGTCCTCACTGTCGTCCGCGCTCGCAGACGTCGTGGCGCGCACCGCGCCGTCCGTCGTCGCCGTGCATTCGCATCGCTCCCGCGCCACCGGCTTCGTCTGGAAGCCCGGCCTGATCGTCACCGCCGACGAGGCGCTGGCCGACGAGGGGGGCGTCGAGATCGGCCTCCCCGACGGCAGCACCGCGGCCGCCACGATCGCAGGCCGCGACCATACGACGGATATCGCCCTGCTGCGCGTCGATACGGCGCTGATCCCGGTCAAGCTGGCCACAACGGTCCCGCCCCTCGGCGCGTTGTCGGTGGTCGTCGCCACCAACCGCGACGCGCCGAGCGCCGCGCTCGGCATGGTATCGCTGTCCGGCAAGAGCTGGCGCTCCTTGCGCGGCGGCGACATCGACGCGCGGATCGAGCTCGACGTCCGCTTGCGCTCTAGCCAGCAGGGCGGCCTCGCCCTCGATGCATCGTGCGAAGCCTTCGGCATGGCCGTGCTCGGCCCGAGGCGTGTGCTGGTGATCCCGACGGCCACAATCGAGCGGGTCGCGGCACAGTTAGAGGCGCGCGGCCGCATCGCACGCGGATATCTCGGCCTCGGGCTCCAGCCGGTCCGGCTCGACGACGGTGTCGGCGCGATGGTGATGAATGTCGACAAGGCCGGCCCTTCGGCGGCGGCCGGCATCCGCCAGGGCGACGTCATCGTCGCCGTCAACGACCAGAAACTGTCCGGCGTGCGTGCACTGTCGCGGACGCTGGGTCCGGCGAGTGTGGGCGCGGTGGTCGATATCGCGGCGCGCCGCGGCGGCGAGCCGGTCAGCTTCAAGGTCACGATCGGCGAGAGGCCGGCGGCGTGAGCGAGGACATCGCGCCCGAGATCGTGCTGTCCCTGGAGATCGACGATCCGGTCCTCGCCGACCGACTGGCGGCCCTGCTCGGCAATATCGCCGGGCTTCGCCTCGCCGAACCCGGCGAGAAGGCGGCAGCGGCGATCGTCACCCGCGATCCGCGCATCATGCCTGAGGACATCGCGCTGACACAGCGCGAGCTCGATGTGCTGGCGTTGATGGCGGAAGGTGGCTCCAACAAGATGATCGCGCGTCAGCTCGGCATTTCCGTCCACACCGTGAAATTCCATGTCGGCTCGCTGCTCGACAAACTCGACGCCACCGGCCGAACCGATGCGGTGGCACATGCAGCACGCCGCGGCGTGATCGAACTCTAGGGCGGATGCGGCGGGAAACTGAGCTGGACCGTCAGGCCCGGCGCGTTGTCGTGCAGGGCAATCTCGGCACCATGGAGGCGGGCGACCGCGGCGACCAGGCTTAAACCAAGGCCGTTACCCGGGGTGTAGCGGCTCTGTTCGAGCCGGTAGAAGCGCTTGAACACATGATCGCGCTCATCAGTGGGAATGCCCGGACCATCGTCGGCGATCGCGATCGTCGCACCGCCGTCGGTGCTACGGCAGGTGACGATCACCTGCCCGCCTTTGCAGCCGTGCTTGATCGCGTTGTCGACGAGATTGGCGATGGCGTCGAACAGCAGGTCGCGATCGCCAATAATCGCCACCTCGCGGTCGCCGCCGAGGCTGAGCCGCGTCGCAACCTGTTCGGCGGCGGCATCGTAGAGCTCGACGACCTCGCCAGCAATTTCGGCGAGGTTGAGGGTGCGAAAGGCGCTGCGCCGGGCGCGGGTCTCGATCTCCGAGATGCGGGTGATGGAGGCAAACATGCCGAGCACCGCGTCGAGATCGGCGATAGTGTCACCAATCAGCGCCGCGTCGGCCTCGCCATTGCGCGAGGCGTGATAAGCTTTTTCCAGCCGACCCCGCATGCGCGTCAGCGGCGTGCGCAAATCATGGGCGACATTGTCGCTGACCTGCTTGACCTCGCCCATCAAAGTCTCGATGCGGTCGAGCATCTGGTTGAGGTTTTCGGCGACGCGGTCCCACTCGTCGTGACTGCCGCGCAAGGGAATGCGCTGGTCGAGGCCCGACATCATGATGGCGCGGCTGGTGGCGTTGATCTCCTCGATTCGCCCGACCGTGCGGCGCGTCACCAGCACCGCGGCGAGCCCGGCGAGCACCAGCATCAGCACGGCGACAGCGGCCATTGCGAGCTCGATCATCGCGGTGAAGCCGCCGTGATCGCCAGCATCGCCGACACGGCTCCGCACGTAGGCGATCGTGCCGAAATAGACATAGGCCATGATCGCCGCGACGATCAGCCCGAATGCCGCGATCGCGATCAGCGCAAGGCGAAAGGTCGAGGAGCGGAGCGTTTTAGCCAGGAGCACGGAGACAATATCCGATGCCGCGGATGGTGTGGATCAGCGGATAGGCCTGGGCATCATCGACCTTGCGACGGACGCGCCCGACATAGACATCGATGATGTTGGTGGAGGGATCGAAGTGCAGATCCCAGACATGCTGGAGCAGCATCGCACGCGAGACGACGCGGCCCTCGTTGCGGACGAGATATTCGAGCAATTGGAATTCCCGCGGCAACAGCGGAATCTTCCGGCCGCGGCGGCTCGCGCTGCGCGCGATCAGGTCGATGGCGAGATCGCCGACCCGCAGGATCGTCTCCTTGGCAACAGTGTCGCTGCGCCGGCCCAGTGCCTCCAGCCGCGCCAGCAATTCGGTGAAGGAGAACGGCTTGACGAGATAATCGTCTCCGCCGGCCCGCAAGCCGCGCACGCGGTCGTCGACTTCGCCAAGTGCGGAGATGATAAGGAACGGCGCGGCGATGCCGTCGTCGCGCAACTGGCGCATCACGCTGATGCCGTCGATGTCGGGCAGCATGCGGTCGATGGTGATCACGGCATAGTCGCGGGCGGCGCCGTGGCTGAGGGCCTCGCGCCCGGTGGCGGCGAGATCGACGTCGTAGCCGGAAATCGTCAGCTCCTCGACGAGCTGGCCTGCGGTTTCCGCATCGTCCTCGACGACCAGAATGCGGCGGTGACCTCCGGTCATGACAAACTCCGCGCGACGATCGCCACCAGACTATCCCGTTCCGGGGCTGAGCGGAACCGTCCGATGACGATCGCGACAATGGTGCGGTACGGCGATGCTAGTACCAAGAGTCTCCGCACACATTGACCCATTGCCACCCATAGGGCGTCCAGCTCCTGCGCCAACAGCCGTCATTGTAACCGGCATAGATGAAAGGTGCTCCGAAGAAGAAGCGATGGTGGTGCCGGAAGAAGGCGTGGCGGCCGACGAAGGGCCTGCCGTGCCAGCCGGAGCCAGCGAAGCGCGGCCCGATCGCCGCATGCGCGAAGCCGGCGCCGCCGAAGCCCGGGCCGCCGACATGGGCGAAACGGGCGCCGCCGATGCCGCCAACGTGCATACCACCAAAGCCACCGGCGTGCATGCCGCCGCCACCGAAATGCCCGCCACCGCCAAAGCCGCCACCGCCGTGACCTCCGCCACCGCCGCCACGGGCGAGCACAGGCGAAGCGAGCGCCATCACCGCGGCGATCGACACCGCAGTGAGGCCTTTGAGAATCCTGTTGTCCATCGAAGCGTCCTCCGTGCTGCGCAGCGATACCTGCCGCGCGAGGAGGCTCAGATGAAAGCAAGGGACCAGCACCTTCAACTTACAAACGCGCCAGATTCTGACGCGGGTGTCAGGGAGGAATCGCTCTCTCACTCCCTCGCCCCGTTCTTACGGGGAGAGGGTGGGGTGAGGGGCTGCATCCACGAATTCGATTTTGAATTGGAGGGTGCAACGCGTGGGGACTCGGAGGGATCTTTGATCCGGTTCGCAGGTTGCCCTGCCCCTCACCCGGAATTGGCGCGTGGCGCGAAATACGACCACAACCCCCAAAAAGCGGGGCGGGGGTGGAGATAAAGCCCCCGTGCCGCCCATATTATACCCCCCGCCGCCCCCCCCGTAGGCGGGCGCCCCCCCCCCCGCAGACA
>NZ_JBVVPS010000071.1:8616-11436 GCF_055811355.1 Bradyrhizobium sp. WSM4873
GTGGTGCGTTTTTTCTCCGGCTCCCCGGGCCCCCCCCCCCACCCCCGTAACGCCCGCCCCGCCCCCCCCCCCCACCTCTCCCCGCAAAGAGCGGGGCGAGGTTGAAGATCACGCCCGCTTGCCGCCATTCTTCTCCGCCGCGCGGCGCAGCGCTTCGGCGAGCGCACCGCCGCCGGAAGACTCCTGCTGGCGCGGGGTCGACGACGTCATGCGGGAGGGGTTGCGTGAGCTGTTGTCGCGCTGCATGCCGGGCGCGTCCTTCTTGGCACCGACCTCGTCGTCGAGCCGCAATGTCAGCGAGATGCGCTTGCGCGCGACCTCGAAGTCGAGCACCTTCACCTTGACGATGTCGCCGGGCTTCACCACCTCGCGCGGATCCTTGATGTAGGTCCTGGACATCGCCGAGATGTGCACGAGCCCGTCCTGGTGTACGCCGATGTCGACGAAGGCGCCGAACGCGGCGACGTTGGTCACGGTGCCCTCGAGGATCATGCCCTTCTTGAGGTGCTTGATCTCCTCGACGCCGTCCATGAACACCGCGGCCTTGAACGCCGGACGCGGATCGCGACCAGGCTTCTCGAGCTCGCGCAGGATGTCGGTGACGGTCGGCAGACCAAACGTCTCGTCCACGAAGTCTTTCGGCTTCAGCGTGCGGACGATGTCGCTGCTGCCGATCAGCGCCTTGATGTCGCTCTTGGTGGCGCTGAGAATCCGGCGCACCACCGGATAAGCTTCCGGATGCACGCCGGAGGCGTCGAGCGGGTCCTCGCCGCCGAGGATGCGCAGGAAGCCCGCGCACTGCTCGAACGCCTTCGGACCGAGCCGCGGCACGTCCTTCAGCGCCTTGCGCGACTTGAACGGACCGTTGGCGTCGCGGTGTGCCACGATGCTCGAGGCAAGGCCGGAACCGACGCCCGACACGCGCGCGAGCAGTGGTGCCGAGGCGGTGTTGACGTCGACGCCGACCGCGTTCACGCAGTCTTCGACCACCGCGTCGAGCGATTTGGCGAGCTTGGCCTGGCCGAGGTCGTGCTGGTACTGGCCGACGCCGATCGCCTTGGGTTCGATCTTGACGAGCTCGGCGAGCGGATCCTGGAGCCGCCGCGCGATCGACACCGCGCCGCGTAGGGTGACGTCGAGGCCCGGCAACTCCTCCGAGGCAAAAGCCGAGGCCGAATAGACCGACGCGCCGGCTTCCGACACAACGATCTTGGTCATTTTCAAGTCGGGCAAGCCCTTGACGAGGTCGGCCGCGAGCTTGTCGGTCTCGCGCGAGGCGGTGCCGTTGCCGATCGCGATCAGCTCGACGCGATGTTTCAGCGCGAGCTTTCCGAGGATCGCCAGCGCCTCATTCCACTGCCGCTGCGGCTCGTGCGGATAGATCACGGCAGTGTCCACCACCTTGCCGGTCGCATCGGTGACGGCAACCTTGACGCCGGTTCGGAAGCCGGGATCCAGACCCATGGTGACGCGGGTGCCGGCGGGCGCCGCGAGCAGCAAGTCGCGCAGGTTCGAGGCGAACACGCGCACGGCCTCGGTCTCGGCGGCATTCCACAGTCGCATGCGCAGGTCAATGTTGAGATGCACCTGGATCTTGGTGCGCCAGGCCCAGCGCACGGTGTCGATCATCCAGCGGTCGCCGGCGCGCTTGAGGTCGGCGATGCCGAACCGCTTCATGATCTTCAACTCATAGACGCTCGGCACGCCCGGCGGCGATGGTTCGGCCTCGGCCTGGATCTGGAGATCGAGGATCTCTTCCTTCTCGCCGCGGAACATCGCGAGGATGCGGTGCGAGGGTAGCTTCGTCAGCGGCTCGGAGAACTCGAAATAGTCGGCGAACTTTTCGCCCTCGGTCTTCTTGCCGTCGCGCACCTTGGAGCTCATGCGCGCATTGGTCCACACCTCCTCGCGAAGCGCACCGATCAAATCGGCGTCTTCGTCGAAACGCTCGACCAGGATGGCGCGGGCGCCATCGAGTGCCGCAGCGGCATCGGCAACGCCCTTCTCGGCATTGACGAAGGCTTCGGCGACGACCTTCGGATCGTTGGTGGGCTCGGCCATGAGCTGATTGGCGAGCGGCTCCAGGCCAGCTTCCTTGGCGATCTCGGCCTTGGTGCGGCGCTTCGGCTTGAACGGAAGATAGATGTCTTCGAGGCGCGCCTTGCTGTCGGCGGCGAGAATGGAGGCTTCCAGCGCGGCATCGAGCTTGCCCTGCTCGCGGACCGATTCGAGGATGGCCTTGCGGCGGTCCTCGAGCTCGCGCAGGTAGCCCAGGCGTTCCTCCAGCGTGCGCAATTGCGCGTCGTCGAGCGCACCGGTCGCTTCCTTGCGGTAGCGGGCGATGAAGGGAACCGTGGCGCCGCCGTCGAGCAGCGCCACCGTCGCCTCGACCTGCTCCGCCCGAACCCCAAGCTCCTGCGCAATTTTCTGGTTGATATTTGCCACGCGAGAACCCCTCTATCCAAGCACGCATCGCGGAGGCGAACCACCGGCTGCGGGACGCCGCTTATGGACCAATCGGGGTTGATTCATCAAGGTGCGGCGAACGACCGTCGACAAGGGATTTTTATCGAACCGATGCGATCTCGCCACAATCGTGGGTGCGACGCAGGCGACGCACATACTCCACCGTGGGGGGGGGGGGGGGGGGCGGGGGGGGGGGGGGGGGGGGGGGGCCCGGGGGGGCGGGCGGGGGGGGGGGGGGGGTGTTTGGGGGGGGGGGGGGGGCCCCCCGGGGGGGGGAAAAAAGGGGGGCGGGGGGGGGGGGGGGGGGGAGGGGGGGGGGGGGGGGGGGGGCCGGGCCGCCGAGGGGCGCCAGAC
>NZ_JBVVPS010000072.1:0-10616 GCF_055811355.1 Bradyrhizobium sp. WSM4873
CCTCCCTGCCCCTCCCCCACAAGGGGGGAGGGAACGCAGCGGCGCAGGCCGTTCAAGTTTGCTCCCAATTGCAAGGCAGAAGGAGGAGCACCCCATGCTGACCATGATCGGCAAGCGCCTGATGTTCGCGATTCCCTCGCTGATCGGGGTCGTCATCGTCACTTTCCTGCTCACACGCGCGCTGCCGGGTGATCCCGCTGCGTACTTCGCCGGCCCCGCCGCAACGAAAGAAGCCGTCGAGCAAATCCGTAAAAAGCTCGGCCTCGACAAGCCGCTGATCGAGCAGTTCTTCCGCTACACCAACGATCTCGCCCATGGTGATTTCGGCAACTCGCTCACGACGGGCCAGCCGGTCGCGGCCGAAATCCGCAATCGCCTGCCAGCCTCCGCCGAGCTGACGCTGCTCGGCCTCATCGTCTCGATCGTGATCGCCATCCCGCTCGGCGTGCTGGCGGCGACGCGGCCGGGATCGTGGGTCGATCATCTCTGTCGTGTGACGACGACGGCCGGCGTGTCCCTGCCGGTGTTCTTCACCGGCCTGGTGCTGGTCTATGTCTTCTATTTCCGGCTCGGCTGGTCGCCCGCGCCGCTCGGCCGGCTCGATGTGTTCTACAGCGCGCCGCCGACGGTCACAGGCTTCTATCTCATCGACACCCTGATCGCGCGCGACTTCGAGGCGTTCCGTTCGGCATGCAGCCAGCTCATCCTGCCGGCGACGACGCTTGCGATCTTCTCGCTGGCGCCGATCGCGCGCATGACGCGCGCCTCGATGCTGGCGGTGCTGTCGTCGGAATTTGTGCGCACCGCGCGCGCCAGCGGCCTGTCGCCGGCGACCGTCATCGTCACCTACGCCTTCCGCAACGCGATGCTACCCGTCATCACCACGCTGAGCATGGTGTTCTCGTTCCTGCTCGGCGCCAACGTGCTCGTGGAAAAAGTGTTCGCCTGGCCCGGCATCGGCTCCTATGCGGTCGAAGCGCTGATCTCGTCGGACTTCGCTCCAGTGCAGGGTTTCGTGCTGACCATGGCGGTCATGTACGTGCTGCTCAATCTCGTGATCGACATTCTTTATGGGGTGATCGATC
The DNA here is from genome assembly GCF_055811355.1 of Bradyrhizobium sp. WSM4873. NCBI lineage: Bacteria > Pseudomonadati > Pseudomonadota > Alphaproteobacteria > Hyphomicrobiales > Nitrobacteraceae > Bradyrhizobium > Bradyrhizobium sp. WSM4873. Next base: position 1,086 of record NZ_JBVVPS010000072.1, read on the forward strand.
CGCGCGTGCGCTTGGAAGGGTAGGGGAACACAATGAGCTCCGTTGCGCCTGCTGTTGAACCCGTCAGTCCCGCGCGGACGTCAGGGTTCGTCGCGCTCCTCGAACAGACCCGCTATGTGCTCGGCGAGAACAAGGTCACCGGTTTTGCCTTCGCGTTGCTGATCGTGATCCTCCTTGCCGCGATCTTCGGCCCCTATGTGGTGCCGTATGACCCGCTGGCGTCCGACACCGCGGCGTCGCTGAAGCCACCCTCGGCCGCGCACTGGTTCGGCACCGACCAACTGGGCCGTGACATCTTCAGCCGGGTCGTGGTGGCGACGCGGCTCGATACGTTCATCGCGGTCGCCTCCGTCGTGCTGGTGTTTTTGATGGGCGGACTCGCCGGCATCGCGGCCGGCTATTTCGGCGGCTGGACCGATCGCATCGTCGGCCGCATCGCCGACACCATCATGGCGTTCCCGTTGTTCGTGCTCGCGATGGGCATCGTTGCCGCGCTCGGCAACACCGTGCAGAACATCATCCTGGCCACGGCCATCGTGAACTTTCCGCTCTACGCCCGCGTCGCGCGCGCCGAAGCCAATGTCCGCCGCAACGCCGGCTTCGTGCAGGCCGCGCGTCTGTCTGGCAATGGCGAATTCCGCATTCTTCTGGTGCATATCCTGCCGAACATCATGCCGATCATGATCGTGCAGATGTCTCTGACCATGGGCTACGCCATCCTCAATGCCGCCGGTCTCTCGTTCATCGGCCTCGGCGTGCGTCCGCCGACAGCCGAATGGGGCATCATGGTCGCCGAAGGTGCCGGCTTCATGGTGTCAGGCGAATGGTGGATCGCGCTATTCCCGGGCCTCGCTTTGATGATCGCCGTGTTCTGCTTCAACCTCCTCGGCGACGGCCTGCGCGACATCGTCGACCCCCAGCGGAGGACGTGATGATGATTACGAATTCCGCTGTATCGCTCCCTCCCCCCTTGTGGGGGAGGGTTGGGGAGGGGGGTAGCCCCGGGAGAGGTCTGAGTTCGTGGCTAGCCCCCTCCCTGCCCCCAAGAGCGAGCTTCGCTCGCCTCGGACCCCACAAGGGGGGAGGGAATGAGAGAGCGGTGCCCGCCTCACACGCAAATTCCACTCAGAAATTATTCAATAAATTCAACTTCTTCCCTACTGTGCATGGGGTTGTTTTCGAGCTTTTGAGTGTCGGGAGGCATCCATGACCGCCCAGCCCCTGCTCGACGTCCAGGACCTCACCGTCGAATTCACCACCCGCCGCGGCATCGTCAAGGCGGTGCAGCACGTCAACATCTCCGTTGCCAAGGGCGAGACGCTGGCGATCGTCGGCGAGTCCGGCTCCGGTAAATCGGTGACGTCGTATGCGGTGATGCGCATCCTCGATCGTGCAGGGCGGATCGCCGAGGGCTCGGTGATGTTCTCCGGCATCGACGTTAAGGCCGCGACCGAAGACCAGATGCGCGATTTGCGTGGTCGCGAAGTCTCGATGATCTTCCAGAACCCGCGCGCCGCGCTCAACCCGATCCGGAAGGTAGGCGACCAGATCGAGGACGTGCTGCGCACCCACGTGCAGCAGGCCATGGTTTCGGACCGCGGCGAAAAGGCGATCGAGGCGCTGGAGCAGGTCAAGATCGCCCGCCCGCGCGAGCGCTATCACGCCTATCCGTTCGAATTGTCCGGCGGCATGTGCCAGCGCGTCGTCATCGCGCTCGCGCTCGCCTGCAATCCGCAGCTGCTGATCGCCGACGAGCCGACGACGGGATTGGACGTCACCACGCAGAAGGCGGTGATGGATCTGATCGTCGAGCTGACCAAGCGCAAGGCGATGTCGACCATCCTGATCACGCACGACCTCGGCCTTGCCGCAGCCTATTGCGACCGCGTCGTGGTGATGGAAAAGGGCCGGGTGGTCGAGACCGCCAAGGCCGCCGACATCTTCGCCAACCCGCAGCACCCCTACACGAAGAAGCTGATGCGCGCGACGCCGCGGCTCGGTGTGAGCCTGCGGGAGCTGTTGCCGGAGGAGGAAGGCTCAGCACTCGCCGCCACGAGCGCGGTATCTGCGGAATTGGCTCCGACCGCCGCGGCGGGCAAGACGCCACTTCTCCTCATCGACAAGCTGGTCAAGGAATATCCCCGCCAGGGCGCGACCGCCACGCTCGGCAAATTGTTCGGCCGCAAGCCGCCGGTGGAACCGGATGTGTTCCGCGCGGTCGACGGCATCAGCTTCTCGGTCGGTCACGGCGAGAGCGTCGGCCTGGTCGGCGAGTCCGGCTGCGGCAAATCGACCACGTCGATGATGGTGATGCGGCTGCTGGACCAGACCTCGGGCCTGATCCAGTTCGACGGCGAGGACATCGGCGGCATCGCGCCCGCCGGCTTTGCCCGGCTGCCGCAGCGCAGCCGCATCCAGATGGTGTTCCAGGATCCGACCGACAGCCTCAACCCGCGCTTCACCGCCGTGCGCGCCATCGCCGATCCCATCATGCAGCTCGGTGACATCAGGGGGCGCGACGCGCTCCGCGCCCGCTGCGAGGAGCTCGCCACCATGGTGGGCCTGCCGCACAATCTGCTGGATCGCTTCCCGCACCAATTGTCGGGCGGCCAGAAGGCCCGCGTCGGCATCGCCCGCGCCATCGCCCTGCACCCAAAACTCGTCATCCTGGACGAGCCAACCGCCGCGCTCGACGTTTCGGTCCAGGCGGTGGTCCTCAATCTGCTCCAGGACCTCAAGGCGCGGCTAGGTATGAGTTATCTGTTCGTCTCGCATGATTTGAACGTAGTGCGCTTGTTGTGCGATCGTGTCATTGTCATGCGATCGGGTCGAATCGTCGAGGAAGGGTCTTCCGAGAGGGTCTTGAGCGATCCGCAGGACGATTACACCAAGGAGCTGCTGACGGCGATCCCGCATCCGCCGCTGCAGACACTGGGCGCACACTGAGAGCTTGTTTGGGAGCGTGATGGCCGAGCCGCTGGACGATTATATCGACGCTGTCACGAAAGCGCTGGCGTTGCCGGTCGAGGAAGCATGGAGGTCGTCCATCCGCGCCAATCTCGAGGTCTCGCTGCGGCTCGGCCGCCTCGTCGACGAATTCGCGCTGCCGGACGAGACCGAGCCGGCGCCCGTGTTCACGGTCTGACGCCGCGATGACGACCAAGCCAGAGATGACGGCCTCCGAGATCGCGAGTGCGGTTGCGGGCCGCAAGATGTCGGCGCTCGATGCGACCGAAGCGGCGCTTGCGCGCATCAAGCAGCATGACACCACCCTCAACGCATTCACCGACGTCACCGCCGATCGCGCCCGTGCCAAAGCGCGCGCGATCGATGCCGATATCGCCGCCGGCAAGACCGTCGGCCCGCTTGCCGGCGTGCCCTTCGCGGTGAAGAATTTATTCGACGTCGCAGGCCTCGCCACGCGCGCAGGCTCGAAGATCAACCGCGACCGCGTGCCCGCCACGCGCGACGCCACGCTGATCGAGCGGATGGAAGCGGCCGGCGCCGTGCTGGTCGGCGCGCTCAACATGGGCGAATACGCCTACGACTTCACCGGGGAGAACGTCCATGACGGTCCCTCGCGCAATTCGCATGACACGACGCGGATGAGCGGCGGCTCCTCGGGCGGCTCGGGGAGCGCCGTCGGTGGCGCGCTGGTGCCGATCGCGCTCGGCTCCGACACCAACGGTTCGATCCGCGTGCCGTCCTCGTTCTGCGGCATCTTCGGCCTGAAGCCGACCTATGGCCGGCTCTCTCGCGCGCGCTCTTTCCCGTTCGTCGCGAGCCTCGATCATCTCGGTCCGTTGGCGCGCTCCGTCACCGATCTCGCGCTCGCCTATGACGCCATGCAGGGCCCGGATGCGGACGACGCCGCCTGCACCACCACACGTGGTCTGGAGCCGACGCTGCCGCTGCTTGCCAATCCGGTTTCGGACCTGCGCATCGCCATCGCCGGCGGATACTTCCAGACCAATTTGTTTCCGGAAGCCGTCGAAGCCGTCAGCCGCGTCGCGAAGGCGCTGGGCGCAACGCGCGTGGTGGACGTGCCCGAAGCCGCGCGGGCCCGCGCGGCGGCCTATGTCATCACCACCACCGAGGGCGCCTCGCTGCATCTCGACCGGCTTCGCAAGCGGCCGAACGATTTCGATCCCGCGGTGCGCGACCGGCTGATCGCGGGTGCCATGGTGCCGGCCCCGCTGGTCGACCGCGCGCAAAAATTCCGCCGCTGGTATCGCGCGCAACTCGCCGAGATTTTCAAATCCGTCGACGTGTTGATCGCGCCCGCGACGCCATGCACTGCGCCGAAGCTCGGCCAGCTCAATTTCAATCTTGGCGGCGTCGAGCTGCCGGTGCGCGCCAATATCGGCATCCACACTCAGCCGATCTCGTTTATCGGCCTGCCCGTGGTCGCCGTGCCGGTGCCGCTCGAGCCGCTGCCGATCGGCGTGCAGATCATCGCCGCGCCCTGGCGCGAGGACATCGCGCTGCGCGTCGCGTATGCGTTGGAGAAGATGGGCGTCGCCGCCGCGCCCAGCCCAAAAGGATTTTGAGATGGAGATTGATCTCCCCGACGTGATCGCGGACGTCAAAGCCGCGTTCGAGCGCTATGAGCAGGCCCTGATCACAAACGACGTCGCGGTGCTCGGCGAGCTCTTCCGGAACGATCCTCGCACGCTGCGCTATGGCATCGGCGAGAACCTCTACGGCTATGAAGCGATCTCCGGCTTTCGCGCCGGGCGCTCGCCGGTCGGCCTCAACCGCCGCACCGCGAAAACCGTGATCACCAGCTATGGGCGCGACACGGCGGTCGCCTCCACCCTGTTCTATCGCGACACGATGCCGGGCAAGGTCGGCCGGCAGATGCAGACCTGGGTAAAATTCCCGGAGGGCTGGCGCGTCGTCGCCGCTCATGTCAGCATCATCGACGAGTCGAAAGAGACCTGACCGTATGATGCTTGACGATCTTCCGCCCGGAACGCTGCCGGCCGAACCGGCGGTGCCGCGTGTCGACCGGGCGTCGCCATCAGCCCACAAAATCACGCGCGCCGAGGAGCTGCGCCTGCAGCTCGCCGATGAGATCGTACGCGGAGCTCTGCCGCCCGGCGCGCCGCTTGATGAGACCGATATCGCGCGCCGCTTCAGCGTTTCGCGTACCCCGGTCCGGGAAGCGCTGCGCCAGCTCGTAGCAAGCGGCCTCGTCGAAGCACGCGCCCATCGCGGCGCGGTGGTGGCACAGCCTTCGTTCGAACGGCTGACGGGCATGTTCGAGGCGATGGCGGAGCTGGAAGCGCTGTGCGCGGGCCTTGCCGCGGAACGCATGTCGGCTGCCGAGCGTCACGGTCTGGAAGCCATCCACGAAGAGCTGCGGGTGTTGAGCTACGCCGGCAATCCCGAGCGTTTCCACGAGGTCAACGAGCGCTTCCACAACGCGATCTATGCGGGATCGCAGAACGGCTACATCGCCGAGATCACGCTGGCGACGCGGGTGCGCGTGCAGCCGTTCCGCCGCGCCCAGTTCCGCAACCTCGGCCGCCTCGCCAAGTCGCAAGCCGAGCACGACCGCGTCGTCGTCGCCATCATGCGCGGCGACAAGCAGGGCGCCGCCGCCGCGATGCGCGCGCATATCGAGCTCGTGCGCGGGGAGTACGAGATCTACGCGGTGTCGGTGTAGGGCAACGGCGGGTCAATTTACTCGCTGTCGTCCCGGCGAAGGCCGGGACCCATAACCCCAGGGAGTGGTTGTGGCGCGAGATGGTAACTCCGAGTCTTCGCCAAACTTCGTCCTGTGGTTATGGGTCCCGGATCTGCGCTTCGCTTGTCCGGGACGACCGTGGTATTGAGCTCAGGCCCTCGCTGCTTCCGCCATATATTTCCGCCATCCACCATACGCGGTGATATCTCGCGCCTCACCCAGCACCTCGGGCTCGACGAGAAATCCCTTCACGCTGCGGCCATCGGCGAGCCGCACCGTGCCGATCGCCATCGGCGCGGGAATCGCGTTGACGAATTTGCCGAAGGCGGACGACGACAGCGACCAGATCTCCAGCTCGATCGACGCGCCCTTGCCGGTTTCGACGCGCAGCATGCCCGGCTTCGGCGGCGTGGTCGTCAATGCGTAGAGCCTGTAGTCCGCCGCGGTCCTGGTCGCCTCGATCAGACGCCCGTTCAGCGCTTTCAATTCGCCGTTCAGCGCCATGCCGGAGAGATGCGCGCCGACCACGGCGATGGGAATCTCGTCGCTGCCACTTGCGGCAAGCGACGCCAGCGCGGGTTGCGCTACGCCCTTTGCGCCAAGCGTCAACTTGGTGTCCGCATGGAACACGCGGCCGATGCTCGCGAGCAGCGCGTCGTGGCCCGTGGGCGCAAGCAGCGTGATGCCGAACGGGATGCCGTCGGCGCGCATTGCCGCAGGCAGCGCGAGACCGCAGAGGTCGAGCAGATTGACAAAGTTGGTGTAGGTGCCGAGCCGGCTGTTGAGCTCGATCGGATTGGCCAGCACCTGCGCGGTCGTGTAGGCCGTTGGCGCCGTCGGCAACACCATCGCGTCGATATTGGTGAAGGTGCGCTCGGCGATCTTGCGCAGGCCCTGCAGGCGATAGAGCGCGGAAAAGGTGTCCGCCGCCGTCAGCCGCGCGCCGGCGGCGGTGATCTCGCGCGTCACGGGATGGATCGCATCCGGCGCGGACGCCAGCAGGTCGCGGATCACGAGATAGCGCTCGGCGACCCAGGGTCCTTCATAGAGCAGCCGCGCCGTCTCGTAGAACGGCTCGAGGTCGAACTCGACCAGCGTTGCCCCAAGCGCGGTCCAGCGCTTCAAGGCATCGGCGTAAGCGGCTTCCGCCTTCTTGTCGCCGAAGAAGATCAGCTGCCCGCTGCGCGGCACGCCGAGGCGCAGGTTTGCCGGGAGCGGGGTGAGCGCGCCAAGCGGCCGGTCGCGCGAGAACGGATCGGCCTGGTCGGGACCTGCCATCACCGACAGTGCGAGCGCGGCGTCGTCGACCGTCAAAGCGAATACCGAGATGCAGTCGAGCGTCCGGCAGGCCGGCACCAGGCCAGCGGTCGAGATCATGCCGAGGCTCGGCTTGAGGCCGACGATGTTGTTGAGCATTGCCGGCACGCGCCCGCTGCCGGCGGTATCGGTGCCGAGCGACAGCGGCACCAGCCCGGCGCCGACGGCGGTGGCCGATCCCGAGCTCGATCCGCCGGGAATGAGGTCCTCGCGGATCGCGTTTCGGGGGATGCCGTAGGGTGAGCGCACGCCGACCAGGCCGGTCGCGAACTGGTCGAGATTGGTCTTGCCGATGATGATGGCGCCCGCGGCACGCAGCCGCTGCACCGCGGTCGAGTCGTGTGTCGGGGTGTACGAGAAAGCCGGGCACGCCGCAGTGGTCGGAAATCCCAGCGCGTCGATATTGTCCTTCACCACGACCGGTACGCCATAGAGCGGCAGGGTGGCTGCCTCCTTGGTGGCGAGCTTCTCGGCTTCCGCGATTGCGTCCTTCTCGTCGCGCAGGCTGATGAAGACGGCGGGATCGTTGTGGTCGCGGATGCGCTGATAGGTGCGCGCGACCGTCTGCGCCGGGGTGATCGTGCCCGCGCGATGCGCGGCCACGATCGCGGCGATCGTTTCAGGCTGCTCAGCCCCCATTTCAGCCCTCATGTCGACAAACTCCGGCTACGTCTCTTCAGCCGGATCGAAGCAAGCGATGTGCCATTGTGTACAGAATTCGGGCAGGACAAGTGCTCCGGATATTATCGAGAGATCAGTGGCTTGTGGGATAATTCGAGCGCCGGCGGGCCTGCGTGTCAGCGCCCTGTTACGGGCATTTGCGCAAATAATGGGCAGCTCGCCCTGCCCGAGCTTGCGCCCCAACAATTGTCGTGGCCAACATGCCGGCCAACGCGGTCCGGACGAGGCTGCGGCCGGTCCCGGCTCCCGGGCGAGGAGGAAACCATGACAGCCGCCCCTCGCGGTGATGCTTCGAGCTTGTTCGCGACACCCAGAACCGTAGCTGACCATCGCGCCGACGGCAGCATCGTGCTGCGCTCGCCCGAGCCCCTGGGCAATGGCGCGCGTTGCGTCGGCGACTGGCTAGAGCAATGGGCGAGGCAGAGGCCCGATGCGATTTTCCTCGCGGAGCGCGGCAGCGCCGAAGCGCCATGGACCACCGTCACCTATGCGCAGGCGCTGGGCCAGGTGCGCGCGGCAGCGTCATGGATTCTGGCGCAAGGTCTCAGTCCGGAGCGCCCGCTCGCGATCCTCTCCGACAACAGCGTCGATCATGCGCTGCTGGCACTCGCGGCCCAGCATGTCGGCGTGCCCTCGGCGGCGATCTCCCCGGCCTATTCGCTGATGTCGAAGGATTTTGACAAGCTCAAGAGCATGATTACGCTGCTTGAGCCCGCCGCGATCTATGTCTCCGCGACGAGGCCGTTTGCGGCGGCGCTGGCCGCGATCAAGCCCCTGCATAGCGCGCAGATCATCAGCGGCAATGCCGACGATACCGATGCGCTGGCCTTCCGCACCATCGCGGCAACGCCGGAGAGCCCCGACGTCGCAACGGCTTTCTCCGCAGTGACGTCCGATACGATCGCGAAATTCCTGTTTACCTCCGGCTCGACCGGCACGCCGAAAGCCGTGATCAACACCCACCGCATGCTCACGTCCAGCCAGCAGGCCAAGGCCCAGACGTGGACCTTTCTCGAACAGGCGCGCGAAGATCTCGTCATTCTCGACTGGCTGCCCTGGAGTCACACGTTCGGCGCCAACCACAATTTCAATCTGGTGCTGCGCAATGGCGGCTCGCTCTATATCGACGGCGGCAAGCCGGCGCCCGGCCTGTTTGCGACGTCACTCGGCAATCTCAGAAGCGTGATGCCGACGGTCTATTTCAACGTGCCGCGCGGCTTCGACATGTTGATTGCGGCGCTGCGCGACGACGAGGAGTTGTGTCGCCGCTTCTTCAGCGAGGTGAAATTCGCCTTCTACGCAGGGGCTGCGCTGCCGCAGAATCTCTGGGACGCGCTCGAACAGCTCTCCATCAAGACCGTTGGCCGCGCGATGCCGATGGTCTCGGCGTGGGGCTCGACCGAGACATCGCCGCTGGCGACCGACTGCCATTTCCTCGCGGAGCGCTCGGGCAATATCGGCGTGCCCATACCCGGCACCGAATTGAAACTCGTCACCTCCGGCGACAAGCTGGAGGTGCGTGTGCGCGGCCCCAACGTCACGCCGGGCTACTGGAAGGCGCCGGAGCTGACCAGGCAGGCGTTTGACGACGAGGGCTTTTATCTTATCGGTGACGCCGTGAAGTTCGCCGATGCGAAGCAGCCGGAGCGCGGCCTGTTCTTCAACGGCCGCGTCGCGGAGGACTTCAAGCTCAATTCGGGCACCTGGGTCAATGTCGGCACGCTGCGCGTCGCCGGCATCGCCGCGCTGGCGCCGCTCGCGCAGGACATCGTCGTCACCGGCCATGGCGGGGACGAGGTGCGCTTCCTGGTCTTTCCCAACATCTCTGCGTGCCGCGCGCA
>NZ_JBVVPS010000073.1:0-10216 GCF_055811355.1 Bradyrhizobium sp. WSM4873
ATGGCTGCGGTCGACAAGATCGCCAAGACCGGCAAGCGCGGCGCAGCCAAGGACTTGCGCAAGCACGTGCATACCTTGCTAGAATGGTGCGTCGGCGAGGGCTATGTCGAGCACAACGTACTCGCTGGCTATCGCGCGCCCAAGGAAACGCGCGCGCAAAGGGTCGGACGCCGAACGAAGGGTCGCGCGCTGACCGATGAGGAAATCATCAAGGTTTGGGATGCATCCGGCAAGCTCGGGACTTTCGGGCTCCTGGCACGCATGTGCCTACTCGGTGGCCCGCGTCGCAGCGAACCAACCATGATCGAGTGGCAAAAGCACATCATGGATGATCGCATCACCTTCGATGCGGCATGGACCAAAATGGGCCTACACCACGACGTGCCGCGCACCCATCTTGTTGACGAGGTGCTTACCGCCGCGAAACACTTCGAGCGGGCAACCTCGGACTATGTCTTCCCGTCACCAAAGACAGGCGGCCAGATGTCCGGCTTCACCAAGATGGTCGACCGACTGGTCAAGGAAGCGAGCGTCGCCAAGTTCACCATGCATGACTTAAGGCGCAGCTTGCGCACCATCATGTCACGCTGCGGCTACGACAACGAAATTCAGCGGCTGTGTGTTGGGCAAAAACCAAGGGGAATCGATCAGGTCTACAATCATGACGGACAGTGGATCATCCGCAAGATGGCGTTCGAAGCGGCTCACGACTACATTGCGCAGCTGGTCACCGATCAGCTCTTGAATACCGGGGCGCAAGAGCGACGCGCCGGAGATCGCCCGGTCGGTACAGCTGTCAACGACAGTCCAGCCTTGCTTCTCGGCATGCAGGCGGCAGAGCCGCAACTGATCCTCCATCGAGGCGTCTCGTTGATTGTCCGATGAGTAGCGGGCATAGAGCGCGACCTTCATGAGGCGACCTCCTTACTCCGAGAGGCGGTCTCGCGTCCGGCTGTCTGCTTCGGCTTGAACGAAGTCCCGCGCGGCCTGTGGCGCCAGCAGTCGGACCAGATTGGCCGAGGCGTGGATCGGGCTTCGATGACGCAAGCACAGGCGGTTCGTGGGACGCATCGGCGACCACACGAAGCTTTTCGGCTGTTGTACGTCTCGGTCGCGCCACGATCGCGTCCTTGTCCTCGTGCGGAACACTCCGCTTCGTGACAATGATGCCAACTGATAGCGCGTTGGCAAGATAGAAAGATCTTGTAAATCAATGACTTGAATGGAAACGGAGCGAATGCTGGAGGGTGGCAGCGTAGCGGCGAGGCACGGGTCGACCGTCCGTCGTAGCGATCATATTTTGTGATCGCCTCCCTTCAAAGGGGGACGTCTTGCTATGATGGCACTCCCCAGCACCTTGGAGAGGCCGTCTTCATTTGCCGGCACCGATAACAATTCCACCAGCCTTGCACTCCAAGGAAAACGTGGCTATATATCTGGATATAGCACGGAGGCAGGCGATGAGCAACAGTGCGCAGAAGAGAGCCCTCGAGAATTATCGGTCTCGTCTGACTGAGCGCGGCATCGCGCGGTTCGAGATCCAGGCGCTCGACGCCGACCGCGATCTACTCCGATCCCTTGCCCGGAAATTGACGGAGGAAGGTCCGGAAGCCGGGCAGCTTCGCCGCACCATACAGCAGGCAGTGGCGGGCGAGCCTGCGAAAGCGGGCGGCATTCTCGCCGCTTTGCGTCGCTCACCTCTGGTTGGCGCGGATCTCGACCTCGGCCGGCCGCGAGAAGAGGGACGTAAGGTCGATCTGTGACCCGCTATCTCCTTGACACAAACATCATCAGCAACGTCATAAAGCCGGAGCCGTCGGGCTCGCTGCTGGCTTGGATGGGCGCGCAGAAGGACAACGACCTCTTCATTGCTTCGCTTACCGTCGCCGAAATCTGTCGAGGTATCTTGGAGAAGCCGAAGGGCAAGAAGCGGAGCAGCCTTGAAACTTGGTTCGCCGGCCCCGAAGGCCCGCAAGCCCTGTTCGCCGGCCGCGTCCTATCGTTCGACGAGAAAGCTGGCCTCGTCTGGGCGCGGCTGATGGTCAATGGCAAAGCCAAAGGCCGTTCGCGAAGCGTCCTAGACACAATCATTGCCGCCGTAGCCGAAGCTAACGACTGCGTTGTCGTGACCGACAATGAAAAGGATTTCGAGGGCGTTCAGATCATCAACCCGCTCCGTAGCTTTGGAGGCCAGGAGGCAGGCAGGTGACGATAGCTCGAACGGTCCGGCCGATTCATTTCAAGGATTTCGGCGGCAGCGAGTTCGAGCGCCTTGTGTTCGCCTACCACCTTTGCGACGGCTGGACTGATCTTGCTTGGTTCGGCCAGACGGGAAGCGACCAAGGGCGCGACATCATCGGTGCACGTCCGTTCGACGACCAACCGGGCGAGCGCACAGTGATTCAATGCGTCAATCGAGGCAGCCTGACCCAAGCGAAGGCTGAGAAGGATATGGCAGCGGTCAACGCCGCGACGGGCAAACCTGACGCTTTCAAGTTTGTATGCCGCAGCTGTATCTCGGCCCAGCGTCGCGACGAGGTTCGCTCGGCAGCCGCGAAACTGGGCTGGTGATCTGGTCCGGCGCGGAGTTCGAGGAGCATCTGCGGCTTCGAGCCGAATTTCTCCTACGGCGCCTAGTCGAGGGCGTTCCATTTCCTGATAGCGAGGTCGAGCTGCGCAGTTTCGTCGATAAGTTGCAGGACGTCGATGACGACTAGGCCCTGTCGATGTTCGTCCGCGCCTTCGATCAACCGGCGTTTCGGATGCCGTTTCAACAAGAGAGCAATCTCCGCGCATTCCAACAGGCCATCGACGACACAATCCGGGTGCTCAGCACGGGGATATGGCAAACGCGAGAGGGTGCCGAATCCACCGACTTCCCTCGCTTCACCACATCCGCGATGCCGGCATCCGCAGCGCCCTGGAACTAACGGTCCGTGAACTGGATCAGCTCCGACGCCGGTTCAAGGCGCTACTTTCCTCTGGCGAAATCCGGCCTTGCGGCTGCGGCGATCCCGCTTGCCCAACCTTCATGCTTACCGACGCGGCGGCTCGTGAAATGGACCGAGCGCCTAGGCATTCAGGCGAGCCAGCTTTGCCTCGTCGATAACACGCTGAACGCCCTGGAGCAGGAGGTCATGCGCCATCAGTTCGATGACGGCCCTCGCGACCTTGAGATCAACCCGCACCATGTCGCGCCTCGAACTCCGCTAGCTGTTTGTCGAGATCATCTAGGCCTGACGCCGTGCCGGCCGGCTGTATGACGATCCTTCCGCTCTTGTCGATCATGACGGAGCCGATCTGCATGCCGGCCGCCGTTGCCGCCACGATCGCTCGCTTGACGTCGTTCTTTCTGAACGTGCTCGGGGCGCGAGGCATCAAAAGTCCCTTTCCGCTGCATTTGCTCGGAACATGCCTGCGGAGGCGCGGGCAGTCATAGGAATTCTTCGGGGGCGAACTTTTACCTACAGTTAGAGATGGGACTTAAGGCGCTTCCAGACCGAGTCCTCGCCAAGCCCAAATTGGCCTGCAACGATGGAGCAGGCGCTGGCAGGACCTCCCTTGGCTCGCACCGCCGCCCCACGTGTCGACTTAAGGCTGAAGGGCGGTTTACAGAGCGCGTCCACAAGGGCGACAATGGCGATATCGCGGAAGAGATAGGTCTGCTGGCTATCACCGGCTTTTGCGGCGCGGGGGCGCAATCGAAATCTGAGCGGCGTGCTTCGTCAGCAGCTCGCCTGCTTTCCATCTCTCGCCAGAGCTCCAGCAAAGCGTCCTGGGCGAGCCCATCGCCCTCCATGGCGGCCGTCATCATTACAAGGCGGTGGTCGACGTGAGCCGCTGCGAAACGCTTCATTTGCTCTTTCGCAAAGCGCCGTCCGCCGCCTTCACTCGCGAAGCCGATGCTCACGCCGAAAATGTCGACCTTGTTCGATCGAGCCCACGCAAGCCAGTCCACGACGTGTTGGACTGCCTGTTCTTCATCAATCGTTGCCGGCAGGGTCATCGGTTCTCCCTTATTGGGAAGTGCCGCCGGTTCGTCACCGGCGGGCAGTGCTTTATGCGAGGCGAGCGACGGTCTCCGCAAGCGGCTTGCCCAGGATCGTCACACCCCAATTCTTGTTGTCGGAGTGGCTCTCCGTGCCAACATAGGCACATAGGACACGTGCCAACACGGCCGCACCGGCCAAGGATGCGCGATCCCGGGCCTTGACCCGCTAATTCTTCTCAACTCTGCCACGCGAGTGTGGTTTAAGACTGTCGTTGCCCCATTCAGACAAGACGTGGCATCTGCCGCGGGAACAGTTGATCGTCTGGCAAAGCTACCGGTCGCCGAAATTGAGGCCATATTAACCTCGATACCGCTGGATTGGCAGTCACCAGCCGATCGAGACGGAATCGTTGTCTGATGGCGAGATGGTGGTCGTGACGCGCGGGCTAAGTTGCTTTTGCAGGGCTTGAAAAATGGCACATACATTTGACTTTGCCGTTCTCCGCCTCGTCCCGGATATCGCGCGCGGCGAGAGTGTCAACTTGGGTGTGGTCGTATTTCGAGATGGCGAGATAGACGTTCGCCTGGGGGAAGTTCTCACCCGAGCCCGTATGCTGTTTCCAGAGATCACCGACACTGATCTTGAAAGCGCGGTGGGAATTCTAAGCCGGTTGGGTAGTGTTGCCCTCTCGTCTCGGGAGCGACACAGCGCGCTCTCAAGCGTTGGAGCATTCACCCTTGGGGATCTCGGATCGTTTACCGTCAATGACGAAAAGCCCGAGAGCTACCAATCCCAAATGGACATGCTGTTGGCAACGTTCGTTGTTGCACCGCGCTCGGCGATTGTAAGAGCAAAAGGCCCGTCACGCTTGGCGACGGAAGTTCGAAAGTTTCCGCAACGAGAAGGTGCTCGCCGCTATCCGCGACGTTGGAGCCATCTCTGAGCATAAGATCCCTCCGGAATGGCCCATACCGAGCCGCCCAGCATTCGAGCTGATTTGGCGCTCCGCAATAGTGTGATGCGCGTCTGTGAACTGGTCGACCTCGACTTGATCGAGGATGGACCGCCCCCTCCGGCACTCTTCGAGGGGGTTATAACACTCGACGTCGCGCAGCAGGAAATACAGGCAGAGCAGCGAGTTTTCGCATACCGGGCAAAGGGACCCAAGGCGAGAATCGATGAGGCCTTGGCGATCGCTCGCATGCATGCTTCGGAGATCGTCGACTGGAACAAACCTGATCAGCGCGAAGGTTTTATCCATCAGTGGGTGATGGCAGCCCGCTAGTTCATAGCTCGCTAACCTGCTGGTGCTCTTAACCAGTTCGGGCTGATATTTCGTCAGCTCAGCGTGGTAAGGTGCGAAGCATGTCCGACAAGGGAAAAGCAATCGTCGAGATCAATCGACAGCTGGCGGCTGGTAGATGGCCGGTTGCTATGCTGGAGTTGCCGAAGGTGCTAGAAAAGCGAGAGCGAGAGTTCGGCTTCTAAGATTGTCCGCGCTTTCGACCCTTCAAAGGGATCACATGTCCAGGTCCCATTTGTCGACCCACAAACGGCGGATCCGGCTGCTCGGTGAAGTGTGGATCAAAAGCTATCCAGTCCTCCTCACGATAGCCGTAAACCCCATCCCACCAGCCTTCAGACAACTCTGCAGATACCCAAGGGATCTGCTCAGCTTCTTTCCCCTCATCCTCATTGCCGCGTTTCAGCGGAAGGGCGGTGGCCGGACTTGTCCACATGATGCCGCCTGAGGGCAGCTCCAGGTATTCGCAATAAGGAACGTCGGTGCACTCGTCGACCGCCTCGGCGAGCTCCTCTAAGTCGGCGACGAGAAGAAACCGACGATATCCTGATTCTTTATTAGGCGGACGAGGTAGGCTGGCATGGATCTCAGATGCTTTCTACAGAACGATTTTCTTTTTGACCTTTGGTCTCTTAGATGACGGACGAGCCTTCTCCTCCCGACGGCGCTTTTCAAGCTGTGCTTCGCGCACCTGTTGGTATTCGCGAAGTCCGTCGTGAAATTCGCGGCTGCCGGCAGCCTTCTGCGTGCTTTGTCCGATCATTTCGGACGTTATGAGCTGCAGCGCTCCGCAAAACATTGTGTGTTCAGCTGCCATCCTATCGAAAGTACCGTCTTCGTGCCAACGATCGACTGAGTCTTGATCGAGGGCGCCTTCTCGAGCTTTGCTAAACCATTCGCGGCCTCGTCCTCGATCCGGAGATCATTCACAATGACCTCCTGCGGCCAGTAGCCGTGGACCTCCTAAAACTTTGCAGAAGTACTGAGCGCCATCTGCATCTGTCTCATGAGCTCGTAAGGCTTTCCTGCGCCCCGGATGATACGAAGCATGTTGGCAGCACAATCTCGGATCGCCCACGAAAATTCGTCGCGGGAAAACTGCTGATCCTGCTTACGATCGCTCTCTTCCCTGCCCGGCCCGTCGCCGTCGATAACCTTGAATGACACTTATACCTCCCGCCACCCGGTAGGGGACTAGACTGCACCCTCACGGCCACACCGCCAAGCTCATATTGTTGCGCTGCCTCTTGCGCTATCGCCCTGGTTGCGCTTAGCTCAAGGAAAGGCTGGGGGGAACTACTCATGGCAATGACAATCCACGATGCAAAAATCGCGATCGGGATGTTGGCCCGCGGAGATAATCAACACGACGTAGCAGCTTGGTTCGGAGAAAACCAAGCGCGCATTGTCGAGGCATCTCAAGGAAAGTTCGGCACGAACGAAGCGGCGCCAGCTGCCGAATTGCCACCTAAAGGTCCACCCGGCATCAAGGGGCGCCGCCTGCACGCCTTTGTCGAAAAGGCAATAAAAGCACTTGAGGCGAGCGATAATGCTTCCGCTCTCCAGAGCCTGAAAGACGGTATGGATCGCTACGATCGATCAGAATAGTCGCTGTCGCGCTCAAGAGCCTTGCGGCAAGGTGGGATCCAGACGAGCGCCGGATTTTCACGCTGCATTTCTTTCGACCAGACAAGCCATGCGTAGCCGGTTGCGGTGGAAGCCAACCGGTCCACTCTGCCCTTAATCATCGGCACGCGTTCCGAGAATTGCGCAAATCTGCAGGGCGGATGTTGGACAAAGAGATTACGATAGCGGCCGACGCTCTCGATGAATACCGTCCTTGCAAGGATCGCTACCCCCTTCCTTGCCACGATTAGCGACCGCAGGACGAACTCCTCCGCAAGCCGAAACGGTGGATTTGTTATGACCCAATCTACTGCGTTCGCTTCATATGGGACCGCTAAATAGTCCCGCACCGCCCCGAACCCATAGGCATGAATGTCCGAGGCTAATACCTGCCCGAAGCTTTCAGCCAACGGTCGCGCCATGTAGCCAACTCCGCACGCGGGCTCCAAAACAGACTGCTGGTTAAAGGGCCCGAAGTCTTTCAGCACATGAGCAAGGAGCGCCCGCGTTGCCCACGGCGGGGTCGGAAAATCGTCCCGACTATCAGAGGCTTCGGTACGCTGCGCCATGACAGCGTGAGATCTGTTCTGTGCCATCACATGACCATACGCGATTTGTGGAGGAAGGGAATCCCTCGATTTGAGCCCGGGTCAAGCCGACGCACTGCGGCTTGCGTTCGCGCTCCGGTTGCGATTGAATTCGGGCCGGTGATGGGGGAATCAGAATGAGGTCGATAATTGCAGCCGGCGTGATGGCACTCTTGCTATTGGCTAGTTCGGCGCCGACGGCTGAAGCTCAGTTCGAACTGTTGGCATTCGCCGTCTGCAAGAAGATCCCGGGCGACGCAGACAGATTGAAGTGCTTCGATGCCATCGGGAAAAAAGGCGAGGATGAAGACTCAAGCACCGAGCCCACTCCGGTCAGAGGTAAGTGGACGTTCCGAGAGAGCAAATCCCCGATCGATGACAGCGATCAGCTCGTCGCAATGCTCCAGGGCGAAGCCGGTGAATCGTTGCTGATCCTCAGATGCTGGGAGAACAAATCGGAGGCCGTCTTTATCCCGCCCGATCTCGTTATTTCTGGCACCGCAAACCGCTACGACCTTCTAATCCGGATCAACGGAGATTCACCCGCAAGAGTGGCTGGTATCGGCAGCACGAACGGAAGGGCGATTTTTATTCCCGGCGCTCGAGACTTTATGAATTTGCTCCCGGACCAAGGCAAGCTGTTCATCAGAGCAACTGGCTTTCAAGGCAGCTTCAGCGACGGCACTTTCCTCTTGAATGATGTCACAGCCGCACGGAATCGGATCGCAGTGACCTGCCGCTGGACGACATCTAAGTCGAGCTCAATGAAGCCGAGCAAATGAGCTTGTTGACGCATTTTGGGGCGACATCATGAAAGCATGGCTATCTGTTCTGGCTGCGATCGTTGCGCTGATCATCGGCGCACAATTCATATCGATCTTTGTCATTCAACCGATCGGCGCCCTACCGGAAGGCCGCACGGTCATTTTGATGCGCAAACCCTGGACCAGCGCAAAAGGGCTGGCATTCATCGATAGCCCAGACGCGTTCTGCGCACGAAACAGCGGAGGTGTTACGCTGCTGTGCCGCGGCATCACAGCAGGAGCGATAGCGAAGAACGCGACAATTCTGGCTCGACTTCCTTACTCAGCGACACTTTATGGCATTAGCACTGGCGGCCGGACCTACGACCGGTAAGGGTTCGTCCGGTACCCGTCCATCTTGACTAGAGAGAACGCTAATGGACGAATTCGCAATGCTTCTCGCGGAGTTGGACCGGTGCAAGGCAGAATTCGAGCACCTGCAGAAGGACCTCAGTCTCGCGACCGGCACCGGGCGGACCGATGTAGCTGCGCTTCAAGATACGGCACGCCGGATGAGCGGCATCGCAGCCCGTCTTGAGGCTGTGACGCGTGCGATCTCAAAAGGCACGGCCACCGGAGTACATTGAGCACTCGCGCTCCTTGCCTGCCGAAACGCTTTAAGTCCGCGCTGGACCGGATCTCGGGCGCCTCACCCGACTCGCAGATTTTCCGCCGAGTCTTTTCCGCGGTTGTTCACGACATCGAAGCTAACCTTAGCTCCCTCTGCCAAGGAGGTGTAACCAGCCTTCTCAACCGCTGAGATATGGACGAAGACGTCCTTGCCGCCGCTGTCAGGTTGAATGAACCCGTAACCCTTCGTCGGGTTGAACCACTTCACAGTCCCCATAGCCACTTCAACTTCTCCATTTTGCAGAAACGAAAACTAGTACCGGAACTCAGACAAAAGCAAGGCTATCGTCTGGACGCGCGCACTCCCTCGGCTCGGCCCCTGCGGGCGAGTTTCACGCTGCCAACTTCGCCGGGACAACATCATCGTTGCAACGATGGATGATGCGCGTGGCAATAGTCTCTGCCGAAATGGTAGTGATCTGAGCGAAGCCGCCCACCCAACATGGCGTCCGGCCCTCAGCGTAGTCTCGGCTAGCGATGTCACGCTGTGTTTTCAGCGCCGCAATTGCGTGCGCTTCCAGCGTTGCCGGCGCCTTCTCTATTGCCGCACGGATCTCTCGCTCGTCCGCCTCGCTGATGCACGGACATGGGTTGAAGCCCCGCGGAAAATCGATCACGCGCCATGGTTCGAGGTGCTCGCCGCCGGCCTGCAGCGTCGTCATCCGGAAACCGGCCGGGCCGTGCTGTTCTGAGATTCCTGCGACCGAAACTTCAAGTGGACCCGCAGCACCCATTGCGGCCATCCTGGCATTCAGCTCCATAAGCGTGGGACCGATTGCCTGCTTGAAGTCGTCAAAGCCGCTAGCCGCCATCGTCGACAAAGCGAGCGACACGGCCTGGAAAACAACAAATTGCTCAGCGCGGACCGTTGCGGCTGCTTTGAACTGGGGCAACAGGACAGCCTTGTTGCAAATCGCAGTGATTGCTTGATCTGCTGTGTTCCAGACAAGCCCGTCCGAGACGAGATGCGCGCCATCAGAGGCGACGATAAGGTTAGCTGCCGACACTATAAAAATCCTTGAACTGAAAATTGACAGTCCGTAATTGCGAGGCCCAATCGACCGGCGAACGCCGCCACCGCAACAAGCGCCACGAAGCCTATAACCTGCTTGGCTGTGTTGCCACCGCCCCACCGAGCGGATAGGAGACAAACCGCACATTGTTTTTGGCATCAATGCGGCGACGTCGCCATTCTCGGTGCGGATTCCGGGGATTGCGGCCAGAGATTCCGATTGAACGCGACCATGCATTCCGATCGAAGGCGGCCACCCGTTC
>NZ_JBVVPS010000074.1:0-9126 GCF_055811355.1 Bradyrhizobium sp. WSM4873
TGTGCCTCTTCCTGATCCAGCTATCGCATACGCTTGCCTGTCCGCTCCCGCTCAATTCGGCTTCTTAACGGACGACTAGCTATGGGCCGACGGGCGCTGTTCCAGCAGGGCGTAGTTGCGTTGCTCGGAGTCGTCCGCCGGTATGTTGTCGATGCGCACCAAGAGACGTCGGCTGCTAACCGGTCCACTCACTCCAATGCTCCGAATTCGACGGCGTCGAAGCTGCGCAACGGTCCGCGCTGATGGATCACCTCGCCCTTGTAGAAACCGGCGTATGTTCGAATCGGGCGTTGTCGTGGAATCGCCGCGACTTTCGACAGAAGGCTGCGGTGCAAGGACGACCGATTCACACATGGAAGGCATTGCGGGCCCATCTTCGCATCGTGGACGAACGCTCGCTTGCGCCACTTGGCGACCGTCCTCTGCTTTAGCACCCTGCCGGGCGGCTAACTCTTGGAGCGGAGCCGTCGAGCGCTGTATTGCAACTCGGACCGCGAGCGTGACCGTGGCGCGGGCCGACCGCGCGATACAAGCTGCATAAATTTCAGCGCGTTTGCCGACCACGTGGAATCGAACATCGTCTCACCAAGACAATCACCAGTGACCAATCGTCAAGTTGAACGCATGAACCGAAGCCCCCGAGGAAGCCACCGTACGCCGATATCACTCACACAAGCAGCTCAAGAAATACCTCGCCGTGTTTCTGGGAAGCCGACAACTTGACCCCGCGGCATCACACCCAACGAACCGCTTTGCACCGCCTGGGCGGACGAACCTGGCCGCTTGAGACACTGCAAGCCACATCAATTCGGGACTAAATACCTGGAGCGCTGCGCCGGATCCCGCGCCGACGGCAGGTGAGGCGATCTCAGACGGCGCACCGCGCCGCGAGTGTGGCCGTGTCGTCATCGGCGGATAGTGTCTACCTCCGCGAACGGATTGCTCTGGTGGAGGGGTTGGCAGGCGCACCAAGCCGGATACACAAAGCAATCTGTCCTCAGATGCTACACTGTACGAAATAGGAGCCTATAAACGTTGGCAGGTGTCCAACTGCATGAATCTGATTAGCCTGTCATGCTTCCTAGGTCGCGCATCGCCGTACGACTCGCCCGGTGCGGAGACTAGACGAAAGATAGCATGAATGGCGTACAGGAAACGCGTCAATAGAACTGCGCACAGAGCTGGTTGCCTCGCCGATGGCGCCGCTGCGATGATTGTCCCGACGGGCTTGGCTCCGGGTGCGAGGCAGAAGTTGGTGGCAGTGCTAACAACCGTCGTCCGAACGAAGGTTCGAATTGTCATTCACGTCGGCGTTTGCCTGCCCTCGCCGAGGGAGAGCGATCCAGGAGATGCTCAAGCAAACACCGGAAGTTGGTACTCGCTCGCACTACCGAAAAAAGTTGGTCATATTGTCGCTCGATCATGTTTCCCGAGTGCAACTGTTGGACGGATGCCATGACGTCGACCGTGCAATACAATTCTCAAGAAGCCCGAGATGCGGCTTATCAGCTTCACGCCTATACTAACGCACGGTCGCATCAAGAAGCTGGTCCAATAATAATTGAACGCGGCGAAGGTCCCTATGTCTTCGACGCGGCCGGTATCCGCTATCTCGATGCCATGGCCGGTCTCTGGAGTGCGGGACTCGGCTTCAGTGAGAAACGGCTCATCGAAGCCGCCCATCGTCAGATGCAAGTCCTGCCGTTCTATCATACCTTCGCATCACGATCGAATGGGCCCGCCATCGAGCTCGCCGAGAAGCTCGTCAGGATGTCCCCGGTGCCTATGAGCAAGGTATTTTTCACAAACTCCGGCTCGGAGGCGAACGACACCGTGCTGAAACTGATCGCCTATCGCTCGAATGCCTTGGGCCAGCCTCAGCGTAAGAAAGTGATCAGCCGTTTGCGTGGCTATCACGGGGTCACGATCGCTGCGGCAAGCCTGACCGGGCTGCCCGAGAACCATCGCTCCTTCGATCTGCCGCTGCCGAACATTCTGCACGCGGGCGCCCCTCATTTCTACAAAGACAGTCTTCCTGGCGAATCAGAGGAGACGTTTGCGACGCGTCGGGCCGAGGAGCTCGAGTCGCAGATTCAGCAAGAAGGTCCTGATACCATTGCAGCCTTCTTCGCCGAACCTGTAATGGGCGCGGGTGGCGTAATCGTTCCGCCGCCGACCTACTGGGAGAAAATACAAAAGGTACTAAAACGGCATTGTATTCTTTTGGTCGCCGATGAGGTAATTTGCGGCTTTGGCAGGACGGGAAAAATGTTCGGCTGCGAAACCTATGACATCACGCCAGATGTCATGGTAGTGTCAAAGCAGCTCACGTCCAGCTATTTTCCGCTGTCTGCAATCATTATGAATGATTGCATGTTCGGTCCAATCGCGGAAGAGAGCAATAAGATTGGAGTGCTGGCCCACGGTTTCACAGGTGGTGGTCACCCGGTCGGAGCCGCCATTGCAATTGAAAACCTCAAAGTCATCGACGAGCGGGAGCTGATTGCGAACGCCAGCCGCATCGGCGGCTACATGCAGGAACGGCTGCGCGGCCTCGCCGACCATCCGGTCGTTGGCGAAGTCCGCGGCATTGGCCTTATGGCAGCGATCGAGCTGGTGGTGGAGAAGGAGGAGAACGTCCCCGCTACCACTCCGGGCGAGATCGGCGCGATCGCGTGCCGGTTGATGCACGAGCGAGGAATCATTGTGCGGAATGTTGGCGATGCGTTGGTAATGTGCCCACCTCTGATTGTTAACAAGGACCAGGTCGACGCGCTCGTCGACGGGATTGCGGACATGCTCCAGGAGCTTAAGGCGAACGTCGTCAATCTGCCCCGAGCCTGACAAGTCGTCACCTGCCCGTTTAGTCCGCCTGCGGCTCCGACGACTTGAGAACCACGAACTCAAGACACTGCGGAAGCTCGCATAAAGTTAAAGTGCCTCGGGCAAGCAACACATGTGTTTGTCGATGGGCCAGAAGGGTGGTCGCCGCTGACAATATCCGAGGATCGAGAGCATGCGGATGGGGCAGTGGTGCGCGCCTATATTACGTCGGCCACTGGCTGCTCATGAGCTGCGCTGGCCCGCTTTGGAGTTGATCTTGATAAATGTTCAGGTGTCCGCGATGATGAAGAATATGGTTGGAGCGAGTGCTTGGGATCTGCGCGGCCTGTTTCTGTCATCCTGGTTGAACGACCATCCCGCGCAACAATGTTGGGCTCCGCCGAAAACCCCTTGATCGGTAAGTAAACTCGACATGGCGAGCGCTTGATGGCGAGACCATAGAACAAATCATTTCGAGGGCATCGAAAGAGTGCATTGGGTTCCCCGCATGTTGGGGGTCGTGGGAGAGATGCACCAAATTAATTAGGTGTCTTGTTTCAAGAAGCAGTATGCCTGGCAATCGCTCGCGGGACGCGTGCGTAATCGCTTGGGCCGTCGCGTGTGAATCACGACCTTTCAGAAACGCCGGGGAGGGCGCTAAGCCGCTCGGAAATCAACGCGGAGACGCCCGAAGAGGCCAGACAGCCTCAGCGTCGGGTTTTGTGACGCAGATGAGAAGCCGCGGCCGCGCGGATGCCGTCGTTGGCCACCGTGGGGTCCTTCCATCGCACCGGAGCATCACAAACACATTGATCGCCGATCGGCGGGTGGTCTCATTGTATCCGTTCGACCCGCCACCGCTCGATATGGCATTCCTGCGCCCGCATGACGGTGGAAGCAGGGCTGCCGCTGTGGACCGCTGCTGTCCCGATGGACCCTGCCGGAACTCAACCAGGAGCGTGGCATTGGAGTGTGGGCGCGCTCGTTGACCGGGTGCCATTCCGATTGCGCAGTCTGCGAGCCCGTCGACATGAAGCCGCATGTTTCGAACTCTAAGACGTTCCGCGATACGACGTGGAATGGTTCTCTCGAACAGATGGGTGTTTTTCGGAAGGGCTGCCGCGCAACGGCGCCGCCGGGGCGCTAGTTAAGTTATCGCGATGATCTGGAGCACGTCCGCTGGCGATCGGGATCGCTCCTGTCCGGACGGATGCAATGAGCACCTGATCGCGGCCAATGAAAGTTGCCCTCAAGGAACGCTGGCTGGCGCCGTCGCATAGATCGATGCAGGCGGCGAGTGCGGCTCCCCTGAGAGTGAACCGCCCCGGGTTTGCCGGAGGCTCTCACTCCTGAGAGGATGGAGAGCCAGGACAAGCAAGACCACGATCAAGTGTTCACCCGACGTCCGGGCCCGAGCGATTCGGATGGCTCTGGGTCACGCCAGCGAGCATTCTTCTCGCTGGGAAGCGGCGACATCGATGGGCCAAGATCGGCCCACTCCGCAGACCGGGTCAAGAAGGCGGAGATCGACAGCGGTAGTCGGCGGCGCAGCGGCATGCCGCATCCTACATTCTCGTATGGTCATTCGAGCGTAGTAAGCGTCCGATACCATGCGCGCGACGATCATTATGGAGCGGAGCAGCAAGACAGGAACGACCAAGCGTTTCGGGCGCGGAATGCCCGACGTGCGAGACGCTGGTACGTTCTTTAGTGCCGTCGCGGCGCCCGGACGGAAGGTAGACGGTCCTGGTCGGGAAACCTCTACGCGTAACGTGTCTTGCGAGCTGTTCAGGTGATGCTTCGACGGAAACATCGCACAGATTGACCGTGACGGTGATCACAGCATCCGCCGTGTTAATGAAGGGCATGGCGTCCCGCACGGCGCGTGACACTGCCCGAACGGACAATAAGTGGGACAGCGCTTCGGGGTGCGTAAGAATACGTAGGTCCAGTATTTGCGTCAGATCAATCTCCTTCGCGAGGCTCAAGCCTAACATTTGCGAAATTCAAGGGAGGCGTCGATGCTGGTACGGGTCCATACATCTAGCCGCCGGCCGATTGACGGTCATCTCGCAGCAATTGCTGGTGAGCGCGCCGGCTGTAGTGAGTTCAGGTACCGTAAAGGCTCGGAGATATTCGGCGAGGGAGAGGAGCCAGAGTACATCTATCAGATCATCGCTGGAGCGGTGCGGGCTTACAAATTGCTCTCTGATGGTCGGCGGCAAATCAACTCGTTTCATCTGCCTGGAGATATGTTCGGGCTTGATAATGGGGCAACTCATCGCTTCACCGCCGAGGCCATCATCGAAACCAAAGTCCTTCTAACGAGGCGGCATACCTGCCTTGACGAAGTCTCAAATGGAGCGGCGGCGGCGACGAACCTTCTCGGCCTTGTCAGTCGTAATCTTCAGCACGCTGAAAATCACGTGCTTCTTCTGGGCCGGAAGACAGCACTGGAGAAGGTGGCCGCATTCCTGCTCGAAATGGACGAACGGCTGGCCCAACCGAATGCTGACCTGCCCCTGCCGATTTCCTCCAGTTGAAGTTAGAGTCCGGCCTTCTGTGAAGTGCTCCCCAAAACTAGGCCAGCTGATGCTGGAATTTTCCGGGGTTTAGCTCATGCCGGCGGGGGCGCCGATGAGCCATTCAACAGCGATATCGGCGCCTTGTTGCCGATCGCGCTATGGGGCCGGACTTCGTTGTAGTCTCTACGCCAATCCTCCATTTTCTGCCGGGCGTCGTCAAGGCTCAGGAACCAGTGCATGTTCAGGCATTCGGTTCTGAACTTGCCGTTGAAGGATTCGATGAAGCTATTGTCCGTCGGCTTGCCGGGACGTGAGAAGTCGAGCACAACGCCTCTTTGATAAGCCCAGATATCGAGATCGCGGGAGATGAACTCCGATCCCTGATCCACACGAATGCTCTTCGGGTAACCGACGGTTTTGCAGATGCGCTCCAGAGTCAGCACAACGTCCTCGCCTCGATAGCTGAACCGCGGATCGACCGCCGGCGAGAAGCGGCTGAAGATGTCGACAATCGTCAGCACGCGGAGTTTGCGGCCGGTGGCCAGCTGGTCGTGAACGAAGTCCATGGCCCAGGTCTCGTTGATCTGGTTGGCATCGGTTCGATCTTCTCGCAGCTTGGCTTTGACGCGGCGCTTGGGCGTTTTGTTGCGTAATTTGCGGATTCCGGGGATTGCGGCCAGGGATTCCGATTGAACGCGACCATGCATTCCGATCGAAGGCGGCCACCTGTTCCGACGAAGGCGGCCGGAGTGTCGTTGCCGGCATGAGGAGTTGGGTCAGGTTTTCTTGGCTGCGTCAAGATTGGCGCGCTGCGCAGTGATCTTTCGCATGCTGTCTCCCTTGAGTGTGAGGCGGTGAGCATTGTGGACGAGCCGATCCAGGACGGCGTCGGCGATGGTCGGGTCGGCGATGACCTCATGCCAATTTTCGATCGGCACCTGGCTGGTGATGATGGTCGATCCGCGCTGGTGTCGATCGTCGACGACTTCGAGGAGATCGCGACGCTGCTCGCCGGTAAGCGGTGCGAGGCCCCAATCATCGAGGATGAGCAAATCGACCCTCGATAGTGTCTTGAGGAGCCGCGCATAGCGTCCGTCCCCGCGGGCGAGCGCAAGGGCTTCGAACAGCCTTGGCAGGCGATGATATAAGACGGATCGATTATCGCGGCATGCCTTGTGGCCGAGTGCGCAGGCGATCCAGCTCTTGCCGACGCCGGTCGGCCCGGTGATGAGCAAATTTTGCTTGCGGCTGATCCAATCGCCATCGACGAGCTTGGCAAAGAAGGCGCGGTCGATGCCGCGCGGAGCGCGCAGATCGACATCTTCGACGATTGCGGCCTGCCGTAGCGAGGCGAACTTCAGGCGCACGATGAGCCTTTTGTTCTCTCGCTCGGTTGCTTCGCGATCGATCATCAGGCCGAGGCGCTGCTCGAAGGTCAGCGCGGTAACGTCCGGTTGGCGTTGCTGATCGTCGAAGGCCTTGGCCATGCCGGCGAGCCCGAGAGCAGCGAGACGTTCGTGGGTGTGGTTGCTGAGCATAAGGTCTCCTTGTTGGTGGTCAGTGGTAGTAGCCGCGGCCACGGATGTTGCCGTGCTGGATGGGATCGGCCTCGGGGGCGGTGTCGGGAAGGAAGGCTTTGTCCAGGCCGGTCTTGAGGATCGAGGCGATCGACCGATAGCTCGCTGAGCCGATGCTGATCCCACGGCGGCACGCGGCTTCCAGACGTTGCGTCCCATAGGTCTTTTCCAACCGCAGGATGCCGAGACAGGATCGGAAGCCCTGCTCGGGATGGGGCTTTGTCCGCATGATCGCCTGGCACAGCGCGATCGTGGACGGACCGATCTTCTCGGCGGCGGCCAGCAGACGTGCCGGCGTCCAGAAGGCGTATCGGCGATGTGCGCTCGGCATGTGCTCGGGGATCGTGGTGTGGCGGCGCCTGACGCCTGAGCGTGCGTGGCTGGCGATCCGGGTGCCGCGATGGAACACCTCGATGGTTGCCTCGGTGGCCCGCACCTCGACGACCTGGCGGATCAGGCGAGATGGCACCGAGTAGAAGTGCCCCTGAACCTCGACATGGTAATCCGGCGCTACACGGGCACGACGCCATTCGGCGTACTGATAGGGTTCGGCCGGCAGCGGCATCAGGGCCGGACGATCGATGGTGTCGAAGAACTCGCGGCGGCTGGCACCGAGCTTGCGCATCAGGCGGGCGTTGAGTTGGTCGACCAGGATGCGGATCGCAACATTCAACTCGGCGAGCGAGAAGAAGCGCCGGTTGCGCAGCCGCGCCAAAATCCATCGCTGGACGATAAGAACCGCCGCCTCCACCTTGGCTTTGTCGCGCGGCTTGCGGGGCCGCGCCGGCATAATGGTGGTGCCGTAATGGGTGGCAAGATCCTGGTAAGTCCGGTTGACGCCTGGCTCGTAGCGGCTCACCACCGTCACCCCGGCCTTCAGATTGTCGCAGACGAGCGCCTTCGGCACTCCGCCCAGGAAGGTGAGCGCATCCACATGGGCGCCGATCCAGTCGGGCAGCGCCTCGCTGAACCGGGCTTGGACGAATGTGTAGTTCGACGCTCCCATGACCGCGACGAAGATCTTGGCGGCGCGCACCTCCCCGGTAAGCCCGTCGAACACCGGCACGGTATCGCCGGCGAAGTCCACGAACAGCTTTTCGCCGGCCGCGTGGGTCTGCCGCATGGTCGCCGTGATGCCGTGGCGCCATTCGACGTAGAGGTCGCAGAACCGGCTGTAGCCGTAGCCGTCGGGATGATGGCCGCGGTATTCCTCCCACAGCAGCGCCAGCGTTACGCTGCGGCGGCGCAACTCGGCATGGACATGCCCCCAATCCGGAAGCGGCTTCGATCGCGGCGGGTTGTAGCCGGCTGGCGCAAACAGCTTGCGCTCCAGTGCTGTGTCGTCGAGCTCCTCCGGTATCGGCCAGGTGATGCCGATCACCGCGGCGCGGCGGACATACTCCGCGATCGCCGTGCGACCGATCCCGACCGATCGGGAGATCACCCGATCGCTCACCCCACAGGCATACTTCAGGCGTAGAACTTCTCGAATCTTCCGCATCGGCAATCTCTCGGCGGGCATCGGACCTCCCATTGCGTCAACCGCAAAAGGAGGGACCTTGCCCCGTTCAGATTGCCGACAACGCCCCCCGTCTCACCCTATCAACAGGGTGGCCGCCTTCGTTCGGATTGGGTGGCCGCTTTCGATCGGAATCGCTGGCCGCCTTCCGTCGGAATCGGTGGCCGCTTTGCCTCGGATTCCGCAGTAATTGCAGGCTCAATTCCCGGTACAGGCGATAGACCCGTTTGACGTTAACGGCCCAGCCCTCCCGTTGCAGCAGCACATGAATGCGCCGATAGCCGTATCTCACCGCGTCGCGCAGATGTCCTTGATCCGGTGTTTGAGAGCGGCCTGGTCGCCGCGCTTCGACTTGTAGACGTAAAGAGCGCGATCAACCCGAAGCGTGGAGCAGGCCCGCCTGACTGACACCTTCCAGTCACTTCGCACCTTGTCGACAAGCTCGCGCTTGCGGCCAGGCCTCAGAGCTTTTTTGAGAGCACATCCTGAAGCATGGCCTTGTCCAACGACAGGTCGGCGACAATCCGCTTCAGCTTCCCGTTCTCTTCCTCAAGCTGACGCAGCCGCTTCATCTCCGAGGGCATCAAGCCTGCATACTTCTTCCGCCAGTTGTAGAAGGTTGCCTCGCTGATCCCGGCCTTGCGGCAGACCTCGGCCACCGCCGAGCCGTCTTCAGCCTGCT
>NZ_JBVVPS010000075.1:0-7954 GCF_055811355.1 Bradyrhizobium sp. WSM4873
CTCCGCCGTGCCGCCGATCTGGATGCCGCCGGAAGCTTCCGACGCGTTGATCAGATTGTCGCCGCCCTCGATCGTCGCAATCGCGACCGCTGGCGCAACGGTATCGACGGTCAGCGTCGTCGCGGTCGAGGCCGTGTTGCCTGCCGCATCGGTGGCTATCGCCGTCACGACCAGGGCCCCCTGGCCGGCAGGCGTGATCGACGTGGTCCAGTGACCGGCACCGTCGACCGTCACCGCCGCACCGTTGACGGTCAGGGTCGAACCGGTCTCTGCGGTGCCGCCGATCTGGACGCCGCCGGAAGCTTCCGACGCGTTGATCAGATTGTCGCCGCCCTCGATCGTCGCAATCGCGACCGCTGCGCCGGTGCTGTTGAGCGTATACACCACCGCGACGCTAGTTGAGACGTTGCCCGCGGCATCGCTCACCCGGGCCGTCAGATAGTTGCTGCCCTGGTTCAGCGTGACCGTGCTGCTCCAGTTGCCATTGCTTTGCACGATCGCGGTGCCGACCGGGGTGGTGCCGTCCAGGATGGTGACGGTGGCGCCCGCATCGGCCACATCCACTGTACCGGTAATGGTCTGGCTCGCCTGGCTGGTCGAACCGCCGCCGCTGGTGATGGCAACCGTCGGTGCCGTCGTGTCTAGCGTGAAAACAACGGGCGCGCTCGTCTTGAGATCAATGCTAGGGTTCCAGGCCACGATGCTGTGGTCGCCATCACCCGCTAGAGAGACCGTTTTTGTCCAAACGCCGCCAGAACCAACGGTAACCGCTCCGATTTGCGTAGTGACACCGTTATAGGTGTCGTACAGCGTCAGAGTGGACCCAGCGAGGGCCGGATCAACAGTTCCGCTGATCGTCTGATTACCTTGCTTGACTGTGCCGCCTGCATTATCAATAATTATAGGTCGGAACGAAATAGGGACAAAAGCTTGCGTGGTGTCCAAAGCAGAGACAGCCGGTTTCGTTGTTGACGCATAACTTCCTGTGATCGAAGCGAGCGTCACAGAAGTAGGGGTGATCGATCCACCACTAGCCTGACCCTTCACATCGTCTGCAATGACGGTAGTCGAGGCCTCGGTGGGTGAGGCTGGCGGGCTTCCAGCGAACTTCTGCAGCGTCTTTGTATCGACATCGCCTCGCTTGCCGTCACTGGGTGGCGGAGTGCTCGGAGCAAGTTGTTTCCCGATGTCGTAGGTTGTTAACACCTGCTGAAAAGTGCTAAACTCCTGAGCAACTTGGCTCTGGCTCTTGCTGACGTCTTGTGTGATCACCTCAAAATTGGCAGCTGGCGTTACGGTAAGCGCTGGACCATTGCTGGTAACTAATCCGATCGCATCTCCCGCAACACAAGCGCCTTGAAGCACACTTGCTGGAACGCATTTGAAGACCTGTACTGAATGAACCTGACCATCGTGCTGATCGGCGACGGAGATTGAGACCTGCCCATCCACTGAATCGACGTTGAGAATGACCGCCGTACCGCGGATTCCGATCACGGCAGAAGGCGTTGCAACTTGCATGTCGCCGGTCTTGGCGACCTGGCCTGCTACGAAACTGGCCGCGCCTTGTACAAGCGTGAACAGAGCATGGTTGGAGCCACTGGCCAGACTGACCAAGGTACCGCTCGCACTAGTCTGCTCTTCGTATCCTAAATCGTTCAGCATAAA
The DNA here is from genome assembly GCF_055811355.1 of Bradyrhizobium sp. WSM4873. NCBI lineage: Bacteria > Pseudomonadati > Pseudomonadota > Alphaproteobacteria > Hyphomicrobiales > Nitrobacteraceae > Bradyrhizobium > Bradyrhizobium sp. WSM4873. Next base: position 1,669 of record NZ_JBVVPS010000075.1, read on the forward strand.
TCGAGCGTTGGCACTCAGGTTGAATGTTGAGCCGTCGATCAGTACCAGACCAATTGTCGAGCTACTTCCAGTCTGCACAACGTCGTTCTGATAGACGACGTCCCCATTATTTGCCTCGATAGTAACGCCATTGCGAACAATGCTGGCGCTTCCTGTTACTGTGGCGACATGGCCAATCACCTTTGCAGACGCCGCGACACTTCCCGCAGCTTGCGCAAAGGTTTGATGACCCGTTAGCGTTTCGATCACTCTCGCATCGAGCAGCGCACCGTCTGCCGAGATGAGCGGCGAACGCTTTTCACCAAGGAAGTAATTGTGGATGGTGACACGATGGTCAGGATCCGAAATGATGAGATCCTGGCCTGAGCGTGCATACTCGCCCGAGAACAGGAGATGCGCGTCGAGAATGATCAGCGCCTTGGCTGGGCCAAGCTTGGATAAACTAGAAGACCCCCAGGCTAACTCAGACCCAGCAGCGTCGAACTTCGGATGCAATGGGGTATTCAAATTGCGCCCCCGTATAGAAATTTGTAAAATAATTAATTAAATTCAATACCATCTAGTCAATTTCCTGAAAAGCGTTTTTGTTGGCAATTTTTTTCCGGCGATCGTTCAACCGCGGCGAGATAGCTCATGCCGCGCGCGGGCCCCATTCTACATGCGCGGGGAGCCATTGCCGTATGCAGGCGAAGACGCTACCAGGATCGCACTCGCAGGTTGCAGCCGAGAACATTCCGCTGCATGAATCTATTCGAGATCCGCCGCCGATGCGTGCAGGCACGCAACGACCACTGAAATCGCCGCTTTTTTTGAAAGTCGCACCAACAGCGCTCTATGCAGCATCTATCGCTTGGAGGAAGTGCGCGACCCAAGCCAACGTGAGCGAATCCGCAAAGCTGCTCAAATGGGCTACGAGACACACCTAAAATTTGCATTCACCGACCCTGAATCAGCGGGGGCAATCGCGACCTTGGCCATCCTTGCTGTTTGGTGGAGCAATGCACAACTCCCACGGCAACGAGGGCGTCACCCGTACATTTCCGTCGATTTGAGAGGCTTCAGCGCTTAGCTCGCATCCCGATTTGCCTCACCGGCGCATCAAGTTGCAAGGGGGGGGACGAATGTATATGTGCCAGATTCAAGCAGTCTTCGCCGCGCGGATCCGTGTGCATCCCGCTGGCGAACCAATCGCCTCGCTCGAGGGGTAGCCGTGTTAGTTCTTTTTAGTTCTTTCCTAGCGCGTTGAGGTGGGCTGGCGGTTGCACTGCTATAGCCCCGACGACCATCTGAGGCGCCGAGGCAGACAGCAGCGCAATGGCCGATTGTTCTTCGAGCAGGCGTGTCTCAAGATACCGCCGTTTAACCTCGGTCAGCGTAGTTTGAAGCAACCGCAAATACCGTTCAACGTTCTTCTGATAAGTACGCAAACGGACAATCTTCTCATCCATCATCTTCCATCCCCGATGGGCATGGTACAATATGTCCTGGAAACGCATCCCGAGAAGGCTAAAATTAAATAGATCAATTTAAATAACAGCGTTGAGATTGGCAGAGAGGTCGGTCAATGTCGCTTCTGATCAGATCAAGCAGACACGAGGTCTTCGAATTCTGTGGCAATATCAAGTAGCTTGCGCTCTCTCACCAGCAGGGCTCCTTTAAATGATCAGAGGGTCCGCCATTGACTTCGCCGATCACGTTCTGTTCCGGAGCGGGGCCCGAGATGAACACAGGGCAGGCCCATTCTTCAGAAGATGCAGTCCCCTGTCTTGGTGTGCGCTGAACGTTATTTGTCCGACCTGCTGGTCGCGCGGCATCACAGTAAAGCAAATATAGCTGGACGACGCTGGAGGCCCTCAGGGTATAGAACGATCACCGATCGCCAGAAGAAATCCCGGAGCGCGGCGTCCTCGCCTAGGTGATTGGTCAATCGCGAGTTTCATGAGAGCGCAATTCAGCGCAAATGGAAGGCGGCGCGGCTAAATGCGCTGCAGTGAAGCTTTCTTCCTACCACACGCCTCGGTCCCCGCGGATAATGCCGCACCACCGAGCAATAATTAACGCTAGTTTCTTGCGCACAGGCGCCCTTCCATTCGAACGATCAGTGCGCCGAGCAGCAGAGGGTCAAGTCGGCCATCGAGTGGGTGAATGTCCACCCGCCTGACAAAGACGTCCTCCTTCTTCGACCACCCTTGCTTAGTGCTCATCGCCCGGAGAGCAACCGCCACAGCCGAACTGGGGCAATCGTAGAGCTTCGGTCGGTTCAATTGCGCGGTGCTTACTCCGCTCACCGAGGCAGGACGTTTGAATCCTCGGCTATATTTGATTTGACCTAACGTCGACTGACGTGGAAATCGTCGGGAGTGCCAGCCAGACAGGGCAGCACTTTCTTCTGTCGACCCCATTCGTCGCACCTGGACAGCATTATTTCCCAGGTGTCCATCGCAGATGGAGCACCGGCAAAGCTATCACTCCGCCAGTTGCGGGAAAGGTTTCCCACTCGTTTTGCTGCTACGGCCCCGCTGTTTTCGAAACCGCTGCAAGCGAGCATAAACCGCTTGCCGCGTGCGGCCTAGCTGTTCGCTGACTTCGTCTGCCGAGGCGCCCCGGCTAAAGAGAAGAAGCAATCTGGCTTCCTCATCTGGCAACCATGGACGCGTCAGTGTGCGATTGTTCGTCATCAACTGGCCTAATCGTTCAAGGGCTTTCGCAGACTTAGGCGCGCGGCCGTGCAGGCCGCCGCGCTACATCAGGAGTTCGAGCCGGCTGTTCGAGCCGCGGCGGCGCCGACATACGGCTGGGCTCAGGCGTACCATTACCGCGCATCATCCACGCAGCTAGGCGCGCATAGCTTCGCCTCAGAGCCGGCACAAACCAAGCCGATACGACTTCGTGATCGATGCCGCGAAAGAATGCCTTCAAAACATTTAAAAAGACTTGCCGTGATTCCCCGGACGCGTAACCGATCGTCATTAGTGCGATGCGAACGGATGGCAATGATGGAAACAGAACGCTCCTTGACGCCATACTTCAAGGCGTGCGCCGGCGCGCAAAGCACAACCCCATGTTCAATCAGCATCATCTGAAAATTTCTCGACCAACTTCACGATCGCGGTTGGGTGCCCGGTTCGAAGCTGACGGACACACCCAAAGTTACGGCTGTCCTCCTGCGAAGTACTTTGCTGGAACGGCGCTCCACGAAGGCGGGCGTCGAATTTCGCATGACTGAAGCCGGTGTGACCGAGCTAAGCCGGCCGCGATAACCGCAGGCCGGACCGGAACGACTAGAAGCTTGCGGCCTGCGGATCTTGATTTGTGTAGCCGATGCCCTCTCGCAAGAGGTGATTTTCAGCTGCAACCTCAATCGCCGCCACCGATGGATCGATAGTGGTCCAGGCGCATTTGGGTGATCACTAAAGTGCAAAACTCTTCACGTTCAAACGCGAAGCGGCGTTGATGAGCTCGAAAGCTCTCGACGCGTTTTTTAATCTCCTCACGCTCCGACAAATTCCGATTAGCGAGTACGGGGTACGAACATACCTCTGCGTCATTTTTTGGAGTTAGCGAAGGCGGCGCCGGAACGACGGGCAACGAGTGTTGGCTCTCAGGCTCAAGCGACGCGCTTTGCAACAGATCGTTGGCTTGCGCCAGCATAGCCTCCAGCTCAGCTTTCCAATCACTCAAAATCAACTCCTCCAAAGCTCGAGATGCCCGACAGCTGGTACCCCAGGAGGTAAGCGCCGGAAGCGGGCAACGACCAGCCGCTCCGGTCACGCAGCCCGTGGAGCCCATTATCACATAAATCAGGAGAATATAATCGTAACCGTCGCTGCCGCGATTCAGGTGCTCGACAATGAATCACAAGTGGTTCATCCGATTCAAGATTTCTCGATCGGGGCTACGAAATAGAATCAAGCATTTGTGGGCAATTGAAAGCCGGTGAGGCCCGGTGAGGGCCGCGGGATGATCGTGGCGCGGTGGCCCGATCAGGCGCAGACTGAACGGGGTTCTCTTCCATTCCCGAGGCAGCAGCTCATTGAGCCAACCTTGCCGGGTGCTGGCGATGCGGGCCAGAATATCCGCCAGCCACCGATTAGCAAGCTACCGTAGTTCTTGCTGGCACGACGGGCGGCTGTCAGGCATTCACCAGAGACGGCGGAGACGTGATCGTGGACGTAGCGAGACCGCTGCGAAAGGACTGAACTGATCAACGCAAACGGGCCCAGTACACCTGAGCGTTGTTGCCCCGCGATTAGCGAATTGGGAGCGTGGTTGCCCCAGAATTTGACGCGCTGCAATCGGGCACAGCACACTCAAAGGCCGCTAAAGGCTCCCGCTGGAGGAGGCCGGCAGCGAACGTTCTAGTCTTTGCCGTCTACTCCCCGGTTACGAGATTTGGGCGTTGAACCAGCCAATACACACCATAACCGATAGCTAGCATCGGAAGGCCTGCGCCAGCGATTGGTCCCGGTGCCCCCCTTAACTGGCCGGGGGCGTTTGCGCAATTACCCTTGCCGTTACAGGCTAGGGCGGGAGCAGAAACGCCGAAACTAAACGATAGTGTTGCAGCTACTAGAGAGCTCATGATCACTTTCATGGCTATGCTCCTAAAAGCGTTCAGATAACATTCGCATTTGACCGAATTATTTGGACGTCTGCCTATCGCAGTATCTAATCGCAGAAATAAACCTATTACTCGCAAAATAACGCAACAATAAACTCACGTTACTAAAACTGGCGGCTCAGCGAGCTTAACTAAAGTCAGTTTCGGATAATGCCAAAAAGACTCCGCTCAGACTAAGTAACAGGCCAGCTATGATTACTGGCCTGGAGCAGTACCGAAGGTTCCGCCTGTGGTCCTGACAGCGGATCAGGCACGCGATTTCCGGTCGGCGCATTAATTAAAACGAAGCCAAGTTGCCAGCTCTGCCGCTAGGCGCCGGGACGTCAACCCCAGCGGCACCTCAGCTAGCGACTGCAAAACGATTGTCACTTGTCGCCGGAAGCACGAGTGCTAATCTAAGCATATTTCGGGCAGTTTGATTTCAGCACCTTGGAGATTGTATTTGACCAACGATACAGCCGTGTACGAGGCCTTTCGCATCAACCCGACCGACGGCAGCGAGGAGTGGACCGTCCGCATGGGCACGCGCCGCGCTATCATGAGAGACGGGCTTACAATCGATCTTGCATCTCTCGCCTATTGCCCGCACGAATGGCTGAATGAAGGTGGTTACGTCGATATCGAACGCGTGCGAGAATTCCCCTTGATGTTCGCGCTCTGAGCATCAAGATGGACCAGCAGCTTCCTCCGGAAGCGACGGTCCGGCGACTGCTAGGCCGCCTTTCAAGTCGACGGCGGCTCGCCCGGCCGGCCTCGACAACGCCTCACGCGACCGACAGCAACCCAAACCGCGAATTCGCGAAAACCGATGAGTCAGCGGTTTGGTTCTTCGTCTTCTTACCGATTTTCGTGCTGTTCTATGCGATCGTGGAGAAAATGCATGTTAGATGAAGCGCTGGGCGGCCGCGCCGATCTTAAGGCGCAACTGCCTCAGTCGTATCGCTTGAAGATGCCCTGCTCTAAACCTGCATTTCGGCTAGTTTATCCCACTCTTCGGCGAGCCGAAGCCACGCCTGATGATCCGGGTCACTATGAGCGTCCGCTGCCGCCCGACGGCGTTGCTCGGCAATGTCCTGAACCGGTCTGCGAGAGACTGGGACAGAAGCATCTCCCTCTTGCTCTAATCCAGGGGGTGATGGCCGGTTCCTTGGGCCGACTAGCCCAGGGCGAGGCAATTTTCGCGGAGATTAAGGCGGGGGAGCGGTAGGTGCCGCATCATCATCGGCTTTCCCTTCCTTTAGCGCGGCCTCCTCAACGTAGCGCAACACCGAACGGCGCGCGTCATCGCTCTTAATCTTCTTGAACGCCCTTGATCAGGCGCAACATCTGAAGGTCTTCAATACTACTGCTCAAGAACTGGGCCTTCGAAAGAAAGCGACAATCTATCAGGCGCCCGGCTTCACGGAAACCCGTGCCTGTCGTTCGCGGCTGCCACCATCTTTGACCTGCGCGCATCGCAACGCCAGCGCTCACCCTTCTGAGCCCGCGCACGTCCCGTGCGCCAGAAAATCCCATAGCCGTCTATCAATAAAGGCACCTCCAACACTGGTTTGGCAACCGAAGCTATGCTGTCAGGGTCTCATAGATTGTACGCATACGACGAAGGCCGCCTGATTGACAAATGCGCGCGAGCGCGGCGAGTTCTACGATGGCGTTGCGTGAAGG
>NZ_JBVVPS010000076.1:0-7852 GCF_055811355.1 Bradyrhizobium sp. WSM4873
CCCCACCCCCGCCTCGCCCCCCCGGGTTTCCGGGGCCAACCCATCGCCGGGCGCCCGCTCTTTATAAAAAATTTGTCTGGGGTTCCCGGCCCCCCCCGCTGGCGGGGGCCATGACACCGTCTGCAAATCTGGCGGCGGAGCTAGCGCCTACCGCGGCAGATCCGTCTTCCCCATCAGGAACGTGTCGATCGACCTGGCACACAGCCGGCCCTCGCGGATGGCCCAGACCACCAGCGATTGGCCGCGGCGCATGTCGCCGGCGGTGAACACGTTCGGGCGCGAGGTCTGGTAGTCGAGCGTGTTGGCCTTGACGTTGCCGCGGGGGTCGAGCTCGACCGAGAGCATCTTGAGCAGGCCCTCGTGCACGGGATGGACGAAGCCCATCGCGAGCAGGACGAGGTCGGCATCGAGCTCGAACTCGGTGCCGGCGATCGGCTTGAACTTGTCGTCGACGCGCACGCAGTGCAGCTTCTTGACCTGGCCGTTCTCGCCGGTGAACTTCTGCGTCAGCACGGCGAATTCGCGGACCGCGCCTTCGGCCTGGCTGGAGGACGTTCGCATCTTGAGCGGCCAGTTCGGCCAGGTCAGGCCCTTGTTCTCGTGCTCCGGCGGTGCGGGCATGATCTCGAGCTGGGTCACGGAGAGCGCGCCCTGGCGCAGCGAGGTGCCGATGCAGTCGGATCCGGTGTCGCCGCCGCCGATGACGACGACATGCTTGCCGCCGGCCAGGATCTCCTGGACGCCGTTCAACGGTTCATTGGACACGCGGCGGTTCTGCTGCGGCAGGAAGTCCATGGCGTAGTGGATGCCGGCGAGGTCGCGGCCGGGGATCGGCAGGTCGCGCGGGGCTTCGGCGCCGCCGGTCAGCGCCACGGCGTCGTACTCGTTGAGCATCTCGCGCGGATCGACATTGCCGTCGCCGCCGACATGGCTGTTGTAGTGGAAGGTGACGCCTTCGCCTTCCATCTGCTTGACGCGGCGGTCGATGACGCCCTTCTCCATCTTGAAATCGGGGATGCCGTAACGCAGCAGGCCGCCGGCCTTGGCGAACTTCTCGAACAGATGCACGTCGTGGCCGGCGCGTGCGAGCTGCTGCGCGCAGGCCATGCCGGCCGGACCCGAGCCGATCACCGCGACCTTCTTGCCGGTCTTGTGGGCGGCAATCTCGGGCTTCAGCCAGCCATTGTCCCAGGCGCGGTCCACGATCGCGCATTCGATGGTCTTGATGGTGACGGGGTTGTCGTCGATATTGAGCGTGCAGGATGCTTCGCACGGCGCCGGGCAGATGCGTCCCGTGAACTCCGGGAAATTGTTGGTCGAGTGCAGATTGCGTGAGGCTTCTTCCCAGTTGCCCTGATAGACGAGGTCGTTCCAGTCCGGGATCTGGTTGTTGACCGGGCAGCCGGGCGTGCCTGGCGAGACCGAGCCGGTGCCGTGGCAATAGGGAATGCCGCAGTTCATGCAGCGCGCGGCCTGGTCGCGCGTTTCCTTCTCGGAGAGGGGGACGACGAACTCGTGGAAATGCTTCACGCGCTCGGCGACCGGGGTGTACTTGCGGTCATGCCGTTCGATTTCGAGAAAACCCGTGATCTTGCCCATTAAACCCGAAGTCCCTGCCGTCTAATCGTTTGTTGTTTCCTCACCGTCATTGCGAGGAGCTCTTGCGACGAAGCAATCCAGTCTGCTTCCGAGTAGAAAGTCTGGATTGCTTCGCTGCGCTCGCAATGACGGGGTGTGATGCTCAGGCCCCGATCGCGATTTTCGGCTCGGCGTCCGCGTTGGCGGCCATCTCGCGCAGCGCGCGCCGGTATTCGACCGGCATCACCTTGCGGAATTTGGGCAGCCAATCCTTCCAGTTAGCCAGGATGTCGGCGGCGCGTCTGGAGCCGGTCGCTTTCGCATGGCGCGTGATCAAGACGTGGAGCCGCTCGACGTCGGAGGCGAGCAGGTCCTTGAACACGTCGACCCGGCCGTGCGCCTCGAGGTCACCCGAGTGGTGGTAGGTGCCGGCGTTGATCAGCTCCTCCGACAGCACCGGCTCGAGCTCGACCATTGCCATGTTGCACAGCCTGTCGAAGTCGCCGGTCTCGTCCAGCACATAGGCGATGCCGCCGGACATGCCGGCCGCGAAGTTGCGTCCGGTCTTGCCGAGCACGACCACGATGCCGCCGGTCATGTATTCGCAGCAATGGTCGCCGGCGCCCTCGACCACCGCCACGGCGCCGGAATTGCGCACGGCAAAGCGCTCGCCGGCGATGCCGCGGAAGTAGCACTCGCCTTGAATGGCGCCGTACATCACGGTGTTGCCGACGATGATGCTCTCTTCCGGCACGATGCCGCTGTTGGCCGGCGGCTTGACGATGATCTTGCCGCCCGAGAGGCCCTTGCCGACATAGTCGTTGGCTTCGCCTTCGAGCTCGAAGGTGACGCCTTGCGCCAGCCACGCGCCGAAGGCCTGGCCCGCGGTGCCCTTGAGGCTGACATGGATGGTCTCATGCGGCAGGCCGGCATGGCCGTAGATCTTGGCGACCGCACCCGACAGCATCGCGCCCGCGGAGCGGTTGGTGCTGTTGATCTTGGCCTCGATCTTCACCGGCGCACCGCGGTCGAGCGCAGGCGTTGCCTGCTCGATCAGCGTGCGGTCGAGCACCGCTTCCAGATGATGGTTCTGGCGCTCGGAGTGATAGATCTTCTGACCCTTCTCTTCCTTCTGCTTGACGAACAGCTTCGAGAAGTCGAGGCCCTTGGCCTTCCAGTGCGCGACCAGCTTGGTCTGGTCGAGCAGCTGCACCTGGCCGATCATCTCATTGAAGCTGCGGAAGCCGAGCGAGGCCATGATCTCGCGGACCTCCTCGGCGACGAAGAAGAAGTAGTTGATCACATGCTCGGGCTGGCCGGTGAAGCGCTTGCGCAGGACGGGGTCCTGGGTCGCGACGCCGACCGGGCAGGTGTTGAGATGGCACTTGCGCATCATGATGCAGCCGGCCGCGATTAGCGGCGCGGTGGCAAAGCCGAACTCGTCGGCGCCGAGCAGCGCGCCGATCACGACGTCGCGGCCGGTGCGGAAGCCGCCGTCGACCTGGACCACGATACGGCTGCGCAGCCGCTCGCGCACCAGCGTCTGGTGGGTTTCGGCGAGGCCGATCTCCCACGGTGACCCCGCGTGCTTGATCGAGGTCAGCGGCGAAGCGCCGGTGCCGCCCTCGAAGCCCGCGATGGTGACATGGTCGGCGCGCGCCTTGGCGACGCCCGCGGCCACCGTGCCGACGCCGATCTCCGAGACGAGCTTGACCGAGACCGCGCCGTCCGGATTGACGTTCTTGAGGTCGTAGATGAGCTGCGCCAGATCCTCGATCGAGTAGATGTCGTGGTGCGGCGGCGGCGAGATCAGGCCGACGCCCGGCGTCGAATGCCGGACCTTGGCGATGGTGGCGTCGACCTTGTGGCCGGGCAATTGGCCGCCTTCGCCGGGCTTTGCGCCCTGCGCCATCTTGATCTGCATCATGTCGGAGTTGACGAGATACTCCGTGGTGACGCCGAAGCGGCCCGAGGCGACCTGCTTGATTGCCGAGCGCATGCTATCGCCGTTCGGCATCGGCTTGAAGCGGTCGGCTTCCTCGCCGCCTTCGCCGGTGTTCGACTTGCCGCCGATCCGGTTCATGGCGATCGCGAGCGTGGTGTGCGCCTCACGCGAGATCGAGCCGAAGCTCATCGCGCCGGTGGCGAAACGCTTGACGATGTCCTTGGCCGGCTCGACCTGGTCGAGGGCGACAGGCTTGCGCTTCTCTTCGTCTGCGTTCTTGATCCGGAACAGGCCGCGCAGCGTCAGGAGACGCTCCGACTGCTCGTTGAGGATCTTCGCGAAAGCGCGGTAGCGTTCCAGCGAATTGCCGCGGGCGGCGTGCTGGAGCAGCCCCACCGACTCGGCGGTCCATGCATGGTCCTCGCCGCGGCTGCGATAGGCATATTCGCCGCCGACATCGAGCGAGGTCTTGTAGACGAGCGCATCGCCGAACGCGTCGGCATGACGGCGCACCGCCTCTTCGGCAATCTCGCCAAGACCGACGCCCTCGACGCGGGTGTGCGTGCCGGCGAAGAACTTGCCGACGAATTCCGCCTTCAGGCCGATGGCGTCAAAGATCTGCGCGCCGCAATAGGACTGGTAGGTCGAGATGCCCATCTTGGACATCACCTTGAGCAGGCCCTTGCCGATCGACTTGATGTAGCGCTTGACGATCTCGTAGTCATCGAGCGAACCGGGCAGGCGGTCCTTCATCGCGATGATGGTTTCGAACGCCAGATACGGATTGATCGCTTCCGCGCCGTAACCGGCCAGACAGGCGAAGTGATGCACTTCGCGCGGCTCGCCGGATTCGACGACGAGGCCGACAGACGTGCGCAATCCGGTACGGATCAGATGATGATGCACGGCGGCGCAGGCCAGCAGCGACGGGATCGGAACCCGGTCGGTGCCGACCATGCGGTCGGACAGGATGATAATGTTGACGCCTTCGCGCACCGCGCTCTCGGCGCGCGCGCAGAGCTCGTCCAGCACCTGGTCCATGCCGGCCGCGCCGAGGCCGGCGTGGAAGGTGGTGTCCAGCGTGCGCGACTTGAAGTGCGACTCGGCGACCTCGGAGATCGAGCGGATCTTTTCGAGGTCCGCGTCGGTCAGGATCGGCTGGCGCGCTTCGAGGCGCTTGGTGGTCGCAAGGCCTTGCAGGTCGAACAGGTTCGGCCGCGGTCCGATGATGGAGACGAGGCTCATCACCAGCTCCTCGCGGATGGGGTCGATCGGCGGATTGGTGACCTGCGCAAAGTTCTGCTTGAAGTAGGTGAACAGCGGCTTGGCCTTGGCCGACAGCGCCGAGATCGGCGTGTCGTTGCCCATCGAGCCTGCGGCTTCCTCGCCGGTGGAGGCCATCGGCGTCATCAGAATGGTGATGTCTTCCTGGCTGTAGCCGAACGCCTGTTGGCGATCGAGCAGCGACAGGTTGGAGCGCACGCCGGTGGTCGGCACCTTCGGCAGCTCTTCCAGCACGATCTGGGTCCGCTCCAGCCACTCGGTGTAGGGATGGCTTCTGGCGAGTTCGGCCTTGATCTCGTCGTCGGGGATCAGGCGGCCCTGCTCGAGATCGACCAGCAGCATCTTACCGGGCTGCAGGCGCCACTTGGTGATGATCTGGTCCTCGGGAATCGTCAGCACGCCCATCTCGGACGCCATCACGATGCGGTCGTCCTTGGTGACGAGATAGCGCGCGGGCCGCAGGCCGTTGCGATCGAGCGTGGCACCGATCTGGCGGCCGTCGGTGAAGGCGATCGCGGCGGGGCCGTCCCACGGCTCCATCAGGGCTGCATGATATTCGTAGAAGGCGCGGCGCTTCTCATCCATCAAGGGATTGCCGGCCCACGCCTCCGGAATCATCATCATGACGGCGTGGGGCAGCGAGTAGCCGCCCTGCACCAGGAATTCGAGCGCGTTGTCGAAGCAGGCGGTGTCCGACTGGCCTTCGTAGGAGATCGGCCAGAGCCGGTTGATGTCCTTGCCGTACAGCTCGGAGCTCACCGAGGCCTGGCGCGCCGCCATCCAGTTGACGTTGCCGCGCAGCGTGTTGATCTCGCCGTTATGCGCGATCATGCGGTAGGGATGCGCCAGCGACCACGCCGGGAAGGTGTTGGTCGAGAAGCGCTGGTGAACGAGCGCGAGCGCGCTCTCGAAGTCCTTTTCGTGCAGATCGGGATAGTACTTGCCGAGCTGGTCGGCGAGGAACATGCCCTTGTAAATTACGGTACGGCAGGACATCGAGCAGGGATAATAGCCGGCGAGGCCGCGGTCGCGGCGCTGATAGATCGCCTGCGAGATCGACTTGCGCAGGATGTAGAGCCGGCGTTCGAAATCGTCCTCGGTCTTGGCGGTGCCGTTGCGGCCGATGAACACCTGCATGCAGGCGGGCTCGGTCGGCTTAACGGTGACGCCGAGCGAGGAATTGTCGGTCGGCACGTCGCGCCAGCCGAGCAGTGTCAGGCCCTCTTCCTTGATCTGGTCGGCGATGATGCTCTTGATGACGTTGCGCCAGGCAGTGTCGCGCGGCATGAACAGCGCGCCGATGGCGTATTCGCCGGGATTGGGCAGCGCGAAGCCGAGCTCCTTCGCCTTGCGGCTGAAGAAAGCATGCGGGATCTGCACCAGAATGCCGGCGCCGTCACCGGCGCGCGGGTCGGCGCCGACGGCGCCGCGGTGCTCGAGGTTGCAGAGGATGCTGAGCGCGTCCGCGACGATCTCGTGCGACTTCTGGCCCCTGATGTTGGCGATGAAGCCGACGCCGCAGGAATCCTTCTCCAGGCTCGGATCGTACAGGCCTACGGCCGGCGGGCGTGAATTGTGTTCCTGAATCGGATCGGCCGTTTTCGAGGCGACCGTCGCCGACAGTTGCTCTGCCACGATGTTTCCGCGCTCGACTTGCGACCCGTTCATGTCCTCGTCCTCTCCATGCGGCAAGCTGCCTCACCGCCATCTTCGGCGCACCTTGGGCGTCCCGCGGCACCCGCTTCTGGGTCACCGCTCGTCCGCTCGCGAGCCGCATTTTCTTAAATTCAGGCCAAGGCGTTCTTCGTCCCCGAGAACGGCTTTGCCTGTTGCCTTCTTGGCGCTCGAAAGCACCGATTTTCGTTGCAATCCCTATGCCGGAACCGCAAGCAAAATTGAGACAGTCTTCCTGTCCTAATCATCACCTTGCCAAATTTTTGTCTATCACACAAGCGCGCGCAAGTCCCGATTCCCCATATCTCCATCAATCGCTTTCCAGAAGTTGCGCGGCCCCGGTTTTGAAGCAAACGCGCCCTGATCCGGCCCCGCCGACGCCGGAATCCCCAATGAAGCTTCGGATCAACCCTTTGGAAGGCGCGCCACGCCGCAAGAAGCGAAAGAGCGCGATCCAGCCGGGGGCCTGACAGGAGCGTCTCGACCATGAAGTTTTTCACAGGATGTGTGGCCGCCGCAACGCTGGCGCTGGCCGCGACCACGGCTCAAGCGCAGGTTCCAGCGCGAGGGGCGATGATCGCGGTCTCGGATTTCGACGGGCCGTATGCGTCGCCGGAGGCCGCGCCGCTCCCGCCGCCGCGCTATGGCTATGGCTATGGCTACGAAGAACGCGGGCCGGCTCCGGTGCTGCTGCCGCCGACCGAGGTCTACGCGGTGCTGCGCGAGAATGGCTTTTCTCCGCTGGGCATCCCGCGCCTGCGCGGCAGCGTCTACACCATCGCGGCGATCGACCGCCGCGGCGAGGACGGCCGGCTGGTGATCGATGCCCGCGACGGACGGATTTTGCGCTTCATGCCGGCTGCCGACGCCTATGGCATGGCGCCAGGCTACGAGCAGCCTGCGGTTGCGCCTTACCGCCCGCAAAGCGCTCTGCCGCCGCCGACCTTGGTCCGCAGCGGTCCGCCCCGCCCACCGGCCCCGATCCCGCATGTCGCCAGCCGCCCCATGCCGCTACCGAAGGCCGCCCCGCCGCGCGAGGCGCCGGTCGCCGCCGCTAAGCCAGCCGAACCCGCGACGCAGCAGGTCCAGGCGCCGCAGGCACAGCCTGCGACGCAGACCGCGGCCGCCGTGCCGTCCAACAAGCCCGCTGAGGTCGCACCGCAAGCCGCCGCGCCAACCGTAGGTCAGGTCAAGCCTGCCGCGACGATCCTGCCTACGCAGGAGATGCCGGCGGCACAGGGGCTGGACTAAGCGCGGGCGTTTGATGCGATGGCCCGCATCACGCCAACGGTGTGGGGGGGGGGGGGGGGGGGGGGGGGGGGGGGGGGGGGGGGGGGGGGGGGGGGGGGGGGCGCGGGGGGGGGGGGGGGG
>NZ_JBVVPS010000077.1:0-7622 GCF_055811355.1 Bradyrhizobium sp. WSM4873
CGCGACGCGCGCATCACATAGCGCCGTAGCTAGCGCGGCTTGGCCGCGGAGGCCGACCCGTTACCCCATCTACGGGCTTTCACAGCGACACCGCCAGTGACCTTTTCAGCAGTGTGAGCAGCGCCTGCACCGCGGCGGCATTGCGCCGCCGTTCAGGGATCGCAGCCTTCACCCACAATTCCGGAATCGGAAACTCGCGCAGAACCGGCTTGAGTGCGCCGTTGCGCAAGGCGTCCGCGACGAGATAGTCCGATATCAGCACGATGCCGTTGCCGGCGATGGCGCTGCGCGCCAGCACTTGGCCCTCGTTGCAGGACAGCAGCGGGCTGACTTGGACGCTGATGCGGCCGCGCGGCCCGTCAAAGATCCACTCCGGCCCCGTCGGCAGAAAGCTGAGACAGCGATGCTCGACCAGATCACGCGGATGTCTTGGCGTGCCGTGTTTCTTCAGATAGGCGGGCGAGGCGCAGAGCAGCCGCTTCAGCGGGCACAGGGGCTCGTCGACGACACCGCCAAAGGAATGCGGGAAGGCGCCGATAGCGATGTCAAAGCCTTCGGTGACGGGATCGACCGGACGGTCGAACAGCACGATATCGAGCTTGAGCCGCGGGTTCTGGGTCTGGAAAGCGGTGAAGACATCCGCAAGCCGCGCGACCGTCAGCGAGGTCGGCGCCTTGATGCGTAGGTGATCGACGAGATCATGGCCCTTCTCGCCCATGCGCGAGAGCAGGTCGGTGGCGTCGGTGACGACGGCGCGGGCGCGATGCACGTAGCGCTGGCCGGCCTCGGTCAGCCGCAACTGCCGGGTCGAGCGCTGAAAAAGCGGCGTGCCGATCCGCGCCTCGAGCTGCGTGACGCGCTTGGCCACCACCGACGTCGAGACGTCGAGTTTTCGCGCAGCCGCGGAGAAGCCGGCGGCGTCGGCGGTGGCGAGGAACGCCTGCAAGTTGACGAGGACGTCCATTTTCCACCTTTCTCGATTCGCGAAAGCTGATCGTCTATTTTGGCGGATTGTAGCTCGGTCCGCGCTAATTCATAGTCGGGCCCAAGCAAGAGAGTTTCAGGGACAGGACGCGCCATGCAGGCCACCACGATCGAAGAACCGGCACGCCAGGTGCCGCTTTATGGCGAATATGAAGTCGTCGTGCTCGGGGGCGGTCCGGCCGGCATCGTGGCGGCAGCATCAGCGGCGCGCGCGGGACGGAGGACGCTCTTGATCGAGCGCTACGGCTTCCTCGGCGGCATGGGGACCGCTGCCGGCGTCACCAATTTCTGCGGCCTGCACGGCAACGTCTACGGCGAGGCCCATCGGCTGGTGCAGGGCATGGCGTCCGAGCTGCTGGCTCGGATCGACCGCTTGAACGGGCTCAACGCGCCGCATCTGATCCTCGGCAAGGTCTTTGCCCAGGCCTACGACACCGCCGCCTACAAGATCGCGGCCGACCAACTGCTCGCCAGTCACAAGGTGCACATCCTTTTCCATGCGCTCGGTGCAGGCGTCGTGATGGGCGATAACAGCCGCATCGATGCCCTGATGGTCGAGACCAAGGCGGGCCGACAGGCGGTGCGATCGGAGATCTTCATCGATTGCTCCGGCGACGGCGATCTCGCGGTCTGGGCCGGCGCGCCGTTCGAATTCGGCGACGAGCACGGCCATCCGATGTATCCCTCGATGATGCTCCGCCTCAACGGCATCGATCCGGCGAAGGCGGGCGATGCCTGGCGCACCATCCCGCAATTGATGGAGCAGGCCACCGCCGCCGGTACCCACACATTCCCGCGCAAGAGCGCGATCGTGCGGCCACAGAAATCCGGCATCGAATGGCGGGTGAACTTTACGCAAGTCGCGCGCGAGGACGGCCATGCCATCAACGGCATCGAGCCTGACGATCTCACCCGCGGCGAGATCGAGGGCCGCAAGCAGGCGCTCGCCGCGTTCGAATTCCTGCGCACCGTGCCGGGCTTTGAAAAATCCTACATCGTCGACCTGCCGCCGCAGCTCGGCATCCGCGAAACCCGCCGCATCAATGGCGGCTATCAGCTCAGCGGCGAGGACGTGCTCGGCTGCGCGTCGTTCGAGGATTCCATCGGGGTCAATGGCTGGCCGATCGAGGCCCATGTCCCCGGCGACGTCGTCTTCACCTTCCCGCCGATCCCGGAATCGCGTGGCTATAACGAGCTGCCCTACCGCATGCTGGTGCCCGAAGGCGTCGACAATCTGCTGGTCGCCGGCCGCTGCGCCTCGATGACCCATGAGGGCCAGTCGGCGGCCCGGGTCTCCGGTGCCTGTTTCGTGATGGGGGAGGCGGCCGGTTCCGCCGCCGCGCTGGCGCTCTCCGGAAACCGGATCCCGCGTGACATCCCCGTTGAAAAGCTGCAGGAAACGTTGAAACAACAGGGCGCCTTTATCGGACAGGACCAGCCCGTGCCCGAAGGCCTGTAACCGACTGCAAGATATCGACGGCGGAGGAAACGAAATGACCGGGATTGTGCGGCTCGCGCTAGCTGGCCTGATGGCGATCACAGCGATGGGCACCGCCCGAGCCGAGGACGCGCTGAAAGCCAGGATCGGCGTGCTCAGGCTATCCTCCTCCGCGCCCGTCTTCATCGCGCAGGACAAGGGCTATTTCCGAGAGGCCGGCCTCGACGTCGAGCTGAAATTCTTCGATGCGGCGCAGCCGATCGCGGTGGCCACCACCTCCGGCGACATCGATTTCGGCGTCACCGCTTTCACCGCCGGCCTTTACAATCTCGCCGGCAAGGGCGTGCTGAAGGTGATCGGCGGCATGAGCCGCGAGAAGGCCGGCTATCCCCTGATCGGCTATTTCGCCAGCAACAACGCCTATGCGAGCGGTCTGAAGACGCCGAAGGACCTCGCGGGCAAGCGCGTGGCGATGACGCAGGTCGGCTCCTCCTTTCACTATTCGCTCGGCCTGCTTGCCGACAAATACGGTTTCAAGCTCGCCGACGTGAAGATCGTGCCGCTGCAATCACTGTCGAATGCGGCGGCCGCGCTGAAGGGCGAGACGGTGGATGCGGCGCTGCTGCCGATCTCCACTGCGCGAAAGCTGATGGACGACGGCGGTGCGAAGTTCCTCGGCTGGGTCGGCGACGAGACACCCTGGCAATTGGGCGCGGTGTTCGCTTCACCGAAGACGCTGACCAACAAGGCGCTGGTGACGAAGCTGCTCGGCGCTTTGGCAAAGGCCGACCGCGAATATCACGACGTCATCCTTGCCGCGATGAAGGACGGCGTCGCGCCGATCAATGACAAGACAAAGCCGCTGCTGGAGATCATCGCCAAGTATACGAACCTCCCGGTCGAGCAGGTGGTCGGCAATTGCGCCTATATCGATCCCGACGGCAAGCTGGATGTGAAGAACGTCGACAACCAGATCAAATGGCTCCAGGAGCAGGGTTTTGCCGACAAGGGCTTCGATGCGAATGCGATCATCGCAAAGGAATTCGTGAAGGCGGATTGAGAGTAGAACGCAGCTCATGGACCTGATCGCCAGCCACATCACCCATCGCTTCGGCGATCTCGCCGTGCTCGACGACGTCTCGTTCACCGTCAGCGCGGGCGAGGTGGTGGCGATCGTGGGGCCCTCGGGCTGCGGCAAGAGCACGCTGCTGTCGATCCTCGGCGGCCTGTTGCTGCCGACCTCCGGCGCGCCCGAGCTGCGCGGCGCGCCGCCGGCGGACAGTCTCAATCCGCTCACCTTCGTGTTCCAGGACTTCGCGCTGCTGCCCTGGGCCAATGTGGAGGAGAACGTCGGATTCCCGCTGCTGCACACCCAGCTCTCGGCCGTGCAGCGCCGCGCGCTGGTCGACGATGCCTTGCGCCGCACCGGCCTGACGGATTTTCGCAAAACCTATCCAAAGCAGCTGTCCGGCGGCATGCGCCAGCGCGTCGGCATTTCGCGCGCGCTCGCGGTCAAGCCGGCCATCCTCCTGATGGACGAGCCGTTGTCGGCGCTGGATTCGCAGACCCGCGAACTGCTGATGGAGGATTTCGTCCGGCTGCTCGCCGACGGCGGCATGGGCGCGGTCTATGTCACGCATAATCTCGAAGAGGCGGCGCGACTTGCCGATCGCATCGTGGTGCTGTCACGGCGTCCTGGCCGCATTCGCGAGGTCGTGGCGGTGCCGATGACGCGCACTGAGCGCGGTGACATTGCAGCCCGTGAAAAGCTGCTCGCGCTTCAGAACCAGATCTGGTCATTGATCCGCAACGAGGCGATCGATGCCGAGCGCGAGGTTCAGCATGCTTGATCGCGCGCCAGTGGGAACATCTGCGAAGGATGAAATGGTCCGGCGCGTCCGCTTTCGCGGCGCCGGTTTCGTGCCGGCGAGCAGCCGTTTCGGCGGCTGGATCGCGCTCGCGCTGGTCATTGCGATCTGGCAGGCGGCGGGCAGCAGCGGCCTCGTCAATCCGCTGTTCCTGCCGCCGCCATCGGCGATCGCGCGTGCGATCTACCAGCTCGCGATCTCTGGCGCGCTGTGGCAGCACCTTTCCGCGTCGCTCCTGCGCATCGGTGTCGGTTGGCTGCTCGGCACGGCGGCCGGTGTCGCGGTTGGCTTTGCCATCGGCCTGTCGCGGCTGGCGCGCAGCGTCGGCATCACCTTCATCTCGGCGCTGTTTCCGATCCCGAAGATCGCGCTGCTGCCGCTGTTGATCCTCTGGCTAGGCATCGGCGAAGAGCCCAAGATCGCGACCATTGCGCTTGGCGTGTTCTTCTCGACCGCGATCTCGGTCTATAGCGGCGTCGACGCGGTGCCGCGCAACCTCATCCGCATGGCGCAGAGCTTCAACGTGCCGTTCGCCACCATCGTGCGCAAGGTGGTGTGGCCGGGCGCGTTGCCCGCGATCCTCGCCGGATTCCGCATCACGTCGTCGGTGGCGCTGCTGCTCGTCGTCAGCGCCGAGATGATCGGCGCGCAATACGGCATCGGCGCGTTCGTGCTTCAGGCCGGCAATTTGATGCAGACGGATCAGCTGCTCGCGGGCGTGGTGATCCTGTCGGTGTTTGGGTTGGTTGTGGGAAGGGTGATCAACTGGCTGGAGGTCAAATTATTGCACTGGCGGTGAGGTTCACTCCGCCGTCGTCCCGGCGCAGGCCGGGACCCATACCGCGTGATCTATCGAGGGAGCGCGGTGTTCGTACCGAACAACAACTAAGAATCTTCGCCAAACATCTCCTTGTGGTTATGGGTCCCGGCCTTCGCCGGGACGACACTGAGTATGTGTTAGCACGCCCGGCTCACGCGTTCCCGCGATCCTCCCGGAACAGATCCAGCTTCTGCTGCACGGGGCGATCCGAGAAGCTGAACAGCACCGCATCCATGTCCGCCTCGTGCGTGACCCATTGCCAGCTCGGCACCACGAACAAATCGCGCGGGCCCCATTCGAAGGTCGATTCCCCGATGCGGGTGCGGCCGTGGCCTTCGATCGGACAGAATACCGTTGCGTCCGTCGAACGATAGCGCGCGGTCTTGAAGCCCTTCGGCAGCAACTGGATGAAAGTGCCGATGGTCGGCATCGCGAAGTCGCCGGTCTCGGGGTTGCTGAACTTCAGCTTCAGCCCGTGACAGGCGTCCCACTCCTGGCTCGTGCGGGCTTTCTCCAGTGCTTCGCGCGTGTAGGCATAGGGATAGCTGAAGATCGGCGAGGTCTTCGAGCTCCGCTTCACGTCGACCGGCAGCAGATTGTGGCCGTAGCGCGCGAAGCTGTCGCCGGCCGGTCTCGTGATCTTCTGCTGGTCCTCGTTGGAGCCTTCCGCGAAGGAGCAGTCGAAGAACTGCACCAGCGGAATGTCGAGGCCGTCGAGCCAGAACATCGGCTGATCGGTCTCGTTGGAATGATCGTGCCAGGTCATCGACGGCGTGATGATGAAGTCGCCGGGCTCCATCGCGGTGCGCTCGCCGTCGACCGCGGTGTGGGCGCCCCTGCCTTCGAGCACGAAGCGCAGCGCCGATTGGCTGTGCCGGTGGGCGGGTGCGATGTCGCCCGGCACCACCATCTGCACGCCGGCATAGAGCGACGTGGTGATTTTCGACTGCCCGCGCAGGCCGGGATTTTCCAGCACCAGCACGCGCCGCTCGGCTTCTTTCGCCGTGATCAGTTTGCCGGCTTCGGTCATGTAGTCGCGGATGATGTCGAACTTCCACAGATGCGGCCGGCAGGCGCTCTTCGGCTCCGGTGTGATCAAATCGCTCATGACGGTCCAGAGCGCGGTGAGATTCTCGCCGTCGATCTTCTTGTAGAACGCCTCGCGTTCCGGCGTCTTCGTCACGGCTTCCATGGTGCGGCTCCCGTCGTTTTGTTGATTGACAGTATACTTACGATCTAGGTAGCGTCAACGTGCGAACAAGAACGAAACGGGAGGGTTCCGATGAAGCTGCACGGCTATTTCCGCTCCAGCGCCGCCTACCGGGTACGGATCGCGCTGAACCTCAAGGGTCTCGGTGCCGAGCACCTGCCGCATCACCTTCGCAAGGGCGAGCAATGCGCGCCCGCCTATCTCGCCATCAATCCGCAGGGCCTGGTGCCCGCGCTGGAGAACGATGCGGGCGCAGTGCTGACCCAGTCCGTCGCCATCATCGAATGGCTCGACGAAACCCACCCCAACCCACCGCTGCTGCCGAGGGATACGCTGCAGCGCGCCAAGGTCAGGGCGTTCGCGTTGGCGATCGCCTGCGACACTCACCCCGTACAGAACTTGAAGGTGCTGGCGCGGCTGCGCGAGCTTGGCCTTGCCGAGGAGAAGGTTCAGGACTGGGCGGCGTGGGTCAACCGCGAGGGCCTCGCGGCCTGCGAAACCCTGATCAGGGCCGAGCCGGGCCCGTTCTGCTTCGGCGATGCGCCGACGCTCGCCGATCTCTGCCTGGTGCCGCAGCTCGCCAATGCGCGCCGCTTCGGCGTCGACGTCTCCGCCTATCCGCGTCTGCTTAAGGCGGAAGCTGCCGCCAAGGCGCTGCCGGCGTTCGTCAACGCCGCGCCGGAGAAGCAGCCCGATGCCGAGTAAGCCGCCTCCGATCACGATTGACGCGGTCTATGCCGCGCCGGGCTATCTGTTCCGGCGCATGCAGCAGATCGCGGTCTCGATCTTCATGGAGGAATGCAAGGCGTTCGACCTCACGCCGGTGCAATACGCGGCGCTGATCGCGATCCACACCCACCCCGGCATCGATGCGACGCGGCTGTCGGCGGTGATCGCCTTCGACCGCTCCACGCTCGGCAGCGTCATCGAGCGGCTTCAGGCCAAGGATTTCGTCGAGCGCAGGCCGGCGCCGGAAGACAAGCGGATCAAGCTGCTCTATTTGACCAAGTCAGGCGCGGCGATCCTGCGCGACATCATCCCCGCCGTCGAACGCGCCCAGGCGCGGATGCTGGAGCCGCTCAAGCCGGCGGACCGCAAGGCGCTGATGGGGCTCCTGGTGCAGCTCGTCGATCTCAACAACGAGGCGTCGCGGGTGCCGCTACGAGCGGAGGACGCGCTGGAGCATCTGGGGAAGGCGGGGTGAGGTGGCGCCTGACATTCCGGTGTCGTCCCGGCGAAGGCCCTAGGGCATGCACATATCTCTAAGGCTCCATCCTGCTGCAACGGCGTGGAAGTATTCGA
>NZ_JBVVPS010000078.1:0-7265 GCF_055811355.1 Bradyrhizobium sp. WSM4873
AGAAGTGGAGGCGTCAAGCACCCCCACGATATGCCGCCTTCCCGATTCCCGCCGTCACCAACTTTCGGCGATAGCTCCCGTATGGGTGTTGCGACCGCAATCGTATTCGGCGGGATCTCGATGGCGACCGTTGTTGGCGTGCCGCTCGCGAACCTCGTCGGTCAGGTGAGCGGATGGCGTGCAGCGTTCGGATTAATTGGAGCCATCGGACTGATCACCTCAGCCCTGATGGTGGCAGTTCTTCCGAACATGGAGGCCGGGACGCCAGCGGGATGGAGAGAGCTTGGATCGGTCTGCCGCAGACATGACCTGCTGGGGATCTATGCCGTAACGGCATTCATGGCGGCGGCGCACTTCGCGGCGTACACATTTATAGAACCATTCCTCAGAGAGATTCCAAATCTTGCCCATGTCATGATTGGCGCGTTATTGTTCAGCTTTGGTGGAGCAGGATTTCTTGGGAACATCCTGGCCGGCGTTCTCATCGACCGATTCACCAAGTCCATCATCACTGCTGGGCCCTGTGTCTGGCGCTCGTTGGCCTTGGATGGTTCGGTCCCCAACTGGGGACAGATCGGGTCCTTGTCTTGCTGGTCATCTGGGGCGCCGCCGCCGCGGCGCTGTTCGCGGGACTGCAGACCTGGATCCTGCGCGCCGCCGGTTCGACAATCATGACTGCTGCCGCGATACACTCGGCGGTCATCAATTCAGCCATCGGCTTCGGAGCCGTCCTTGGCGCCCAGATATTGACTGTAGCCGGCGTATCGGGAGTGATGCTGGCCGCCGGTATGGTCGTCATTGTCCCGCTGCTGATAGTGCTACCGCAAGCGGTCCCACAGACTGTTTTGAAAAAAGGGTCGTTGCTTGATGGATGACGCCGCAGCCAGGCGCACAACGCAGATCGCTACTGCCCCCATGACGGATGTCGTAGGTAACATTCTGCTGGTACGCAAGCGTGGGACCGAAAGTTTCATGCAGCACGGGCCGAAAGATCGAACGGGGTAAAACACCACGCGAGGCCCTGTCCCAAGAACTGATTGAGGAACTCGGAATCGAAGTGTCCGCCGATGTACCCGAACATCTCGGTCGGTGTCGATCGAGCACTTTCTTGGGCCAATCCAATCGAAGTAGAAAGACGTAAGCTGGCGCTGGCGCAACTCACACGTGAGTATGTGCTGCCCGTTCCCAAGATTCGCTAACGAATGCGACAATACCAAAGCCGGAGATGTGAAGGGCGTACTGGAGGAGTATTTGCGCATATTTTATGCGCCCACATCTTCAGTTGTAGCTGCCTTCTTACGCTTTTAGTGCCAACACAGATGTGGAAGTAATGACAATACTTGTGACGGGTGGCGCCGGGCATTGGGCGGCGCTGATGCTAGCCGTCCTTCTGCGGCGTTGCCGGCGCGCGGCGTAGAGATCAAGCGGTCGGTGTTCACCGATCACGCGGGTCAATCGGCGATCCAGTGTTCATCGAGCAGGCGATGAAGGGGTGCGGACGGTCTTTCATGCGGCGACGCTGCACAAGCGTAAGCGTAGCTCTGCGGCCCTTTTTGATTGGTGCTTGACGCCTATTTTGAGCGCGTGACGCGGCGCCGCGGCTTCCAAATTTCAGACGAAGCGTTGACGGCGGCCTCGAGCGCCTTGCTGACGATGACGTTGGGATCGAAGTGTTCGGGCCCCTCCGGCTTCATGAAACACCCAATCTCGGTGTCCATCAAACCGGCAGCAGCTCACTTCGGCCCGGCGACAGCTACCTAAAGGGGTAGGCCCAGCTCCCGCAACGGAGAGCTATGTTGTGGTTGGTCACATAGGTCCGTTGAGCCCCCAACTGACGATCACCGGATCGACACGCCCTGGTACAACCTGTGTTCTCGGAGGACCTCATGTGCCCTGCGCCCCAGTTATCGCGCCCCCATCCGCAGGCGACTCCACGTAGAGCCTATTTGGTCGGAACGGGCATCGCCGCGTTGGCGGCTGCGGCCTATCTCATCAAGGAGGGCGGGCTTATGGGCCCTAATGTGGTGCTGTTCGAGGAGACGGAGCACTTTGGCGGTAGCCTCGACGCAACGGGCAATCCGAAAGATGGCTATTTGATGCGCGGCGGGCGCATGTTCGAGGAGAACTTTAACTGCACCTTCGATTTACTCTCCTTCATTCCCTCGATCGGCGATCCGGCCAAGTCGGTGAAGGACGAACTGATGGAGTTTCATCAGGAGTTCTCCTGGGACGACAAAGCACGCCTGATCTCGGGCGGTGAGATCGTCGACGTGTCTGACCTTGGTTTTACGGAGAAAGACCGACTCGATCTCGTGGCCTTATGCGCAACCCCGGAATCTGTGCTTGGCATTAGGACGATTCAGGACTGCTTCGAGTCCGAGTTCTTCAACAGTAACTTTTGGTTCATCTGGTGCACCACCTTCGCTTTTGCGCCCTGGCATAGTGCGGTCGAGTTCAAGCGCTACTGCCTCAGGTTCCTGCACCTGTTTCCGACCATCGACAGCATGAGGGGGATCTACCGGACCCGGTTCAACCAGTTCGATGCCATAGTTCGCCCGATCGTCGCGTGGTTGACGATGCGAGGCGTGCGGCTGGAGAAGGGGGCGGAGGTCACCGATATTGATGTCTTGATCCAACACGGGCAGAAGACTGCCACGTGCCTACGCTACAAGCAGGGCGGGGAGCATCGCGCTATAGATCTGACGGAGCGAGATCTGGTTTTCATCACGAACGGGTCGATGACATCCGACACCAGCTACGGCTCAATGGACACGGTTCCGGTTCTGAACAGAGAGCGAAACGGCAGCTCTTGGAAGCTATGGGAACGTTTGGCCAGCATAAGCCCGGACTTCGGTCAGCCCGCGGCCTTTGTCTCTAGTCTTGCCAAATCCAAATGGGAGTCCTTCACGGTCACGGGCGATGATTCGACCTTCTTCGATCGGCTTGAAGCCTTCACCGGAAGCAGTGCCGGGCACGGCGGACTAATCACGATCAAGGATTCCAATTGGCTTCTGACCATTGTCCTTAACGCACAGCCACACTATTTCGAACAGCCGAAGAATGTTTGGGTCTGGTGGGGTTACGGGCTGTTCCCAGACCAACCCGGTAACTTCGTCCATAAGCCCATGTCAGAGTGCACGGGGCGTGAGGTCCTTATCGAGTTGCTTTCGCACTTGCGCTTTACGGATAGTATTCCGCACATTCTCGGCAGCTCACGCGTCGTGACCGCGATGATGCCCTACATCACGGCCCAGTTCATGCCACGGACTGGGACGGACCGACCGAAGGTGATTCCCAAGGGATCGCGCAATCTCGCCTTCATCGGCCAATTCTGCGAAATGCCTGACGACGTCGTGTTTACGGTGGAATATTCCGTTCGCGCGGCGCAAACCGCCGTGTTCACCTTGCTCGACGTTAAACGCGGGGTCTCGCCCCTCTACAAGGGCCAGCGTGATCCCGGCATTCTTTTTAGTGCTTGGAAAACGCTGCACCGCCGTTAGCCAACAAACGAAGCGAGGCCCCTGTCGTGAGGCGTATGAATGAGAAAGTCATTCTGGTCACGGGCGGAGCTCGAGGGATGGGTGCCGCTCATGCCCGCCTGCTGGTAGACGAGGGGGCAAGAGTGGTGATCACTGATCTTCTTCAGGAAGAAGGAGAGATCCTCGCGGCTCAACTTGGTACGTCGGCTCTATATGTGCGTCAGGACGTCACACAGCCGGAGGAGTGGTGCAACGCGATCGCGAGCGCGGAAAATAGCTTCGGCGCGCTGAACGGCCTGGTCAACAACGCGGGTATCTGCAGCTTTGCCCCGATCGAGCAGCTCTCGCTCGATCAGTGGAACAAAACCCTCGCAGTCAATCTTACTGGTGTGTTCCTCGGCATGCAGGCGGCTCTACCCGCGATGCGCCGCGCTGGCGGCGGTTCGATCGTGAACATCTCATCAGTCGAGGGGCTGCGTGGTAGTGCAGGGCTCAATGCCTATGTCGCCTCGAAGTTCGGGGTTCGGGGTCTGACGAAGTCCGCCGCCCTGGAGGCAGCGGCGTCGGGTGTCCGAGTGAACTCTGTTCATCCCGGCTTGGTCGCCACCCCGACCACCAGGAACTGTGATGGCTACTGTTTTCCTATTCCACTCGGGCGGGCCGCCCAGCCGCAAGAAGTGTCGGAAGCAGTGTTGTTCCTGCTCAGCGACCAGTCCTCCTATCTAACCGGCTCGGAAATCGTGGTTGATGGTGGTCTGACGATAGGTCTCCCGCACAAATGTCTTCCACCGGAAAGCATCTTTTGAGAAACATCGACTGCTTGTGTCATCCGTCAAAGCAGCTTCAAACTCTCGACCGATCCCTCCTTGCTCGCCGACTACGACATCCCGATAAGCATGGACGGCAGGAGCGCCCGGCACAGGCTTGTGGCGCAGCGGCAAATGCGCGGAATTATACGTGAGGGCCTATGACAAGATCAACAAGCGCGCAGCTCGATCGGCCGATATGTGTTTCGGCATGGAATAAGGGCTCTGACTCATATGTGGAACGGCCCGGGCCGCAAGATCTTTCTCTGGTTGAACAAGGGATGACGGTGCGTCATATGTTCGGCCTCTAAAACACGGCGCCTGGCCGCTGGCCACGATGATATCCGCGGAAGCAATCGCCCAATCAATTTCTCGCGCTCGAAGCGCAGTGAGTCAGGCGGTCTGATTGCTACCGGGAATGACGTCATTCGGGGTTCATCCAGATTTGCACCTTGCCTCCTCGGCAGCTTTCTTCTTCCGCCGGAGAGCTCTTAAGATTAGGTTTTCAGCATTGCAGCCGGCGCCTGATAGATGCCGCCTCTGACCAGCAAGGCCCAGATGGTGCGCGCCATCTTATTGGCGAGCGCCACGGATACGACCTTGACCGGCCGTCTTTGCAGCATGGTCCGAATCCAGAGCGGGACTTTCAAGCCTCCTTTAGCGAGCTTGATGATCGAGGTCGCACCAACGATCAAGAGCGTCCGTCGTTGCCGATTTCCACGCTTTGATATCGCGCCGAGCCTTTCGTTTCCGCCGCTCGACTGTGCCCTCGGTGTGAGCCCCGTCCAAGCCGCAAAATCTCGTGCAGTCGCAAAATTGCGAGCATCCAAAACCGATGTCCGAACGGTAGCGGCGATGAGAGGACCGACACCCGGAATGCTCATCAGACGCCTTGCATCGGGGTCCTTTCTGACGGCAACCAAAATCTCTCTGTCGAGCTTCTCTATGCGGGTTGTAAGCAGCTCAATCTGTTCAGCGAATAGGATCAGGGCAAAGCGGGCGGCGCCGGGGATCCTATTGTCTTTTTCGTCCCGGAGAAGCACCAGGAGTTTTGCGATGCTTGCCATGCCTGTGCCAGCGATAATGCCCAATTCGGCCATATGAGCCCGCAGAGCATTTGCAGTCTGGCTGCGCTGCCTCATTAGCATCTCTCGCGTTCGCAAAATCATGCTGGCTGCTTGTTGTTCGGCAGTCTTCACCGGTACGAACCGCATTGTCGGGCGGGTGACCGCCTCACAAATGGCTTCAGCATCGTACGCATACGACGAAGCTTTCAATTACCCACAAATGCTTGATTCTATTGCGATAGCCCCGATCGAAAAATCTTGAATCGGATGAATCGCTTGTGATTCATTGTCGAGCACCTGAATCGCGGCGGCGAGGTGCCTTGATGCGTTCAAGCGGAACGACGTGTCGTTGGTCGGCCAGCCCGGATGATGGTGCTGAAAGCGCCGTCGAACATTGGACGGAGCGGGAGATCGACAAAGCAGCTTTCAAAGATGCCCGTCTGGGTCAGCGATTTGGGGAGCTGTTGAAGCAAATTGGTGACGGCATGGGCGGAAGCATACCGCTCGCATGCCAGGACTGGGCGAGCACGAAGGCGGCCTACCGCTTCTTCGCCAACGAACGCGTGGAGGAAGCTGACATCCTCAGCGGCCACTTCGCCGCCACACGCACGCGCTACGACGATTGTACGGGCCCAATTCTCCTCATTCAGGACACGACGGAATTCTCCTACCAACGTGCGAATACGAGCGCCATCGGCCTGACCAAGAGCGTCAATAGCGGCCGGGACAAGGATGGCCGTTGGCGTCATCACACGGTCTGCGGAATTCTGATGCATTCCAGTCTCGCCGTAACTGTCGAGGGCCTACCGCTGGGATTGGCGGCGGTGAAGTTCTGGACACGGAAACAGTTCAAAGGCACCGCGCAGCTCAAGAAGAAGATCAACCCGACCCGCGTTCCCATCGAGAAGAAGGAAAGCGTTCGCTGGCTCGACAATCTCAGGCAATCGATCGAGCGGCTCGGACAGCCGGCGCGTTGCATTCATATTGGCGACCGCGAAAGCGACATCTACGAATTGTATTGCCTGACGCAAGAGCTTGGCGCTCACTTCCTTGTCCGCGCCTGCGTCGATCGGCTGGCAGGCGACGGCGGTCATACGATTGCAACCGAGATGGAAGAGACCAGCGTCAAAGGCTTGCATTACATAGACGTGCGCAACGACAAGGGTGAGACGACGAAGGCCGCGCTGGAAATCAAGTTCAAGCGGATCGCAGTCTTGCCTCCCATCGGGAAGCAGAAACGTTATCCAGCCCTCGACCTGACGATAATCCATGCCACCGAGCGCGGTACGCCAAAGGGCCGTAAACCAATTGAATGGAAGCTCATCACAGACCTAGCCGTCCGCAGTCGCTCCGAAGCAATCGAGAAGATCAACTGGTACGCCATGCGATGGAAAATCGAGGTGTTCCATAAGATCCTGAAATCGGGTTGCAAGGCGGAAGACTCAAAACTCCGGACGGCGGAGCGACTTGCCAATCTAATGGCGGTCTTCTGCATTCTTAGCTGGCGCGTCCTCTGGCTCACCATGCTCAATCGCATCGCCCCAGACGCGTCACCGAAACTCGCGTTGACGGACACCGAGATCGCGTTGCTCGATCGACTCATCAGCGGCGCCAGCCATCGACGATGTCGCCCTGGAACCCTTGCATTCTACTTGACCAAACTTGCACGATTGGGTGGCTACCTGGCCAGGGCCGCCGATCCGCCACCCGGAAATGTTGTCATCTGGCGCGGACTCTCCAGACTCACTGATATCGAACTCGGCGCCGAAATCGGAGCGGCCGGAAATGTGGGTAATTGAAAGACGACGAAGGCCGCCTGATTGACGCATGCGCGCGAGCGCGACGAGCTCTATGAAGGGCGTTGCGTGAAGATCAGGCAGCCTGCTGATCGGCGGGAGTGTCGCCTTGGCGGA
>NZ_JBVVPS010000079.1:0-6899 GCF_055811355.1 Bradyrhizobium sp. WSM4873
CTTAAAGCTAGACTTAAGGTCACACGCTTCGCGAATTACCACCCCTCACGCAAGACGGCCCCCATCGGAGGCGTACCATAGATTACCTCAGGGGCGGAAAACTTGACGCCCACATAGGCACCCGAGCGCCAAATTATTTGGCAGCTCGTCATGGCCGGAACTCCGTCGACCAACAGCTCAAAATCTGTTGGTATGACCCCTGAGTGCTCGAGAAAGATACCGGCGCCTTCCGAGGACAAGTCTCGAACATGACACCGGTAAAAGCGGGCGTGGCCTGCGAAGGTCACAATCGCAGACTTGTAAAGCCACGTCCGCTCACGGTGCCGCCGCTGCAGCATCAATACCTCCGGTGGGCGCCGGTCTATGACGGCC
The DNA here is from genome assembly GCF_055811355.1 of Bradyrhizobium sp. WSM4873. Classification (NCBI taxonomy): domain Bacteria; kingdom Pseudomonadati; phylum Pseudomonadota; class Alphaproteobacteria; order Hyphomicrobiales; family Nitrobacteraceae; genus Bradyrhizobium; species Bradyrhizobium sp. WSM4873. Next base: position 373 of record NZ_JBVVPS010000079.1, read on the forward strand.
CCTTTGCATCCACGATAGCTACGCGGATTACAAGCATCATCCCGAACCGATGCGCTTCACAAGGGCGTTGAACGAATAACGTTAAGCCGACCGGTTAATGCTCCCGAAGCTTTCTTCGAACGCGCAAATGAGCACTCAAGAAAATGTGCGAAAAAAGCCCCGGTCCAGAGATGCGTCAAGGCCGCAATTTACCTATTACATCGCCTTGGGCGTCGAGCGCGCCATATCTCGTCAGCCTAGCGAACGTTCGGTTTAGGTAGCCGTTCGGGATGAAAGTCGGCTGGATTGATCTTGCGCTCCGGTTGCTTTTGCTCCTCTTGGATGGGCATCAGAGTTGCGTGAAAAAAAAGCCCCATAACCTCGCCAGAGCACGAAGCGAAATTTGCAGCGGCAGTACCGGTCAGCTTGATTTCGATATCGTCAGTGCCAAAAACGTTTGGCTGTCCGTCAGAGTGTCGGCAAGTCGTCAGCGTGGCCGAAAATCTCGTCCCGGCAACCCGATACGTGCCGCCGTAACTCATGACTGTATCGCCGCCTGAGATGATCCCGTTGCTCAGACGAACGCGGCCAGTACCCGAACCGCGCTCTGTCTGAAACCACGCGATATATTCACCGTCCTTGAGCATTTGTTCGCCTTGTTTAGTGCGAAACAAAATCGTCCTAACGACCGACGCCCCGTAGCGAGCACGCCGCGAGAAGGGCCGCCATGGCTTTGCGTTCAGTTATGAATAGAGCAATCATCTTGCAGCGCCGTAAAAAGAGAAGCCTAAGGAAAGAATGACCGGTTCTGTAGAGTTTTAGCGATTGACGACGATTATCCGCAGACGGCATTCTCGATTTCTGCGAAGGGTCCAAACGTGTATTACCCGGGAGCGCGCTATGGCTTCGCCAGCGCTCTCCGGAGAACCCGCGCCATCGTCGGAGATAGGACGCTCGATCTGATTGAGCGCAATATTGAGGAAGCTAGGCCAGATCGCGGCGCGGATGGTGGCGTATCGCTCACCGCTTTGCGGTTCGCGCAGCTCGTGCTTGTTTTGATAGTAGCCCGGGGGCACGGGCGCGCTCCTGCTCAATGGCACCTAGACCGCAAGCACTCGTGCATAAAGGCAACGCGCAAGCACCCTCCGCTCCCTTCCGGACGCCGGACTGCTAACAGCAAGAAGGGCGCCAGAAGCGGGCTTCAAAAGAACCTTGTCAAACGCCAGCCGGAACTGCCCCCTTTGCGTCATGAAGAACTGCCCCCGCCCTCGGCTTCATGATGTCGTTTGATGGTCGTTTCCGCCGGTGACGGGACGGAGGGAGGCGGAGCCGACGGGAGGGCCGTCACCGGCGGGCGGCGCCTTGATGAGGCCGCTCTTCCGTTTGGCGCGGAGCCGGTAGCTGTCGCCGCGGATCGTCATCACGTGGCTGTGGTGCAGGAGCCGGTCGAGGATCGCGGTGGCGACCACGGGATCGGCGAACACGGCGCCCCATTCGGCAACGCTGCGGTTCGAGGTGATCAGCATGGCACCGGTTTCGTAACGGCGGCTGACCAGCTGGAAGAACAGATGCGCGGCGTCCGGCTCCAGCGGCAGATAGCCGAGCTCGTCGACGATGAGCAGCTTCGGCTTCGCCAGCGCGAGCAGCTTCTCGTCCAGGCGCCGCTCGCCATGCGCCTTGGCCAGGCCCGCGACGAGCGTCGTCGCCGTGGTGAACTGCACGGTGTAACCGGCCAGGATCGCCTCTCGCCCCAACGCGATCGACAAGTGGGTCTTGCCGACTCCGGCGGCCCGAGCAACAGCACATTCTCGCCGTTGGCGATCCAACGTGACGCGGCAAGGTCACGGATCTGCTTGGGATCGATCGAGGGCTGCGCCTCGAAGTCGAAGCCTGCGAGCTCCTTGACGGCCGGGAAGTGTGCGAGCTTCAGCGCCATATCGATGCGGCGATGATCCTTGCGCGCGATCTCACGCCCGCACAGCAGGATCAGCGTCTCACGCGCCGACAGGTTCGCGCGCGCCGCCTCGTCGAGCAAACTATCAAGCTGATCGCGGATGCCGGAGAGCTGCAATCGCGCCAGCATGGCATCAAGGGGATCAGTCGGTGCTTCGGTTGCCTTCTTTGCGCGCGTCATCAGAAGCTTCCTCCGATCACGGCTTCATATTTGCCAAGCGGACGCAACAACGAATGCGGTGGAGACGATTCCGGCACCGCCGCTGCAATCTCCAGCCGGCGGACCGCGCCATTGCGCCCGGCAACACCATCGAGATGGAGCGGATCGACGATCCGCAGTCGACGCCCCTTCGATTGCTCGTGAACCGCAACCTGGTGCACGCCATGGCGGATCCGCACCTCGCCAGCCGCGACGGTCACCGCGACGCGCTCACCAATAAGGCGCCACGGTACCGAGTAACTATTGGTGTCGATCTCGATGGCACAATCATTGCCGACGATCCGGTCAGCTCGCGCAATGATCCGAACGAGGGCCGCCCGCCGAGCGGATTTAACCGGTGGACCTCGTCTCGTGTGAAGCGGATGATCGGCGCTTCGCCGGTCGTGCCGTGGATACGGACGTTCGCAACCTCTCGCTCCCACCTGGCGACATGGGCCTCAAACGCTTCCCAACTTGCAAAGGAATGACCTGCGATCGCGTTCTTCTTCACATTGCCGACGCCATTCTCCGTCTTGCCCTTTGTGCGTGCCCGATATGGTGCGCAGGCGCGAGGACGGAAGCCCCAGTGCTTCGAGAAGGCAATCAGCCTGTCGTTGAACTGAACCGACCGGCTCACCGCGTCGTGGCGCACCACAAGTGCGCGTGGGTTATCCATCAGCACTTCCTCGGGTACACCGCTGAAGGTGGTGAATGTGCTCTCGAGCCCGGCAAACCAGTGCTCTTGCTTCTCGGCCCGGAACGCTCGCACATGGAGCCGTCGCGAATGTCCGAGCGTCGCCACGAACACGAATGCCTTGACCTTGGTTCCGCCGATCTCGACCAGACGCTCCCCGAAGTCAATTTGCAGCTGGCGACCCGGAGGTGTCTCGAACCGCGTCGTCGCAAGCGCCTCCGCCTTCAGCGCCTGCCGATAAGGTTGCACCGCGCGCTGCAGCGTTCGCCGGCTGACTGTCACGCCTTTCTCAATCAACAGATCCTGGCGCACCACGTCCGCATTGCCACGATGGCCAATGAACCTCTCGCGCAGCCAGCCCTCAAGGCCATGGAGCCGTTGCGGCCTCTCGGGCGACTTAAACGGCTTCTTCCGCCCGCCGCCACATAACCCTTCACCGTGTGATGGCTGCAGCCCAGCTCGCGCGCAATCCGCTTCAGCCCCCATCCGCACGCCCTCAGGCGCAACATCTCCGCCACGTCATCCGGCGTCTTCATTACCTGCCCCCGTGGATCACTCCACGACGAGCCTCTAGTGATTCGTTCCTCGTTCATTTGCTCTCTCCTTGGCTATCCAAGGAGAGGGCAATTCCTCATGGCGCCGAGGGGGCAGTTTTCCATGGCGCGCGACAACCTACCAGGGATTTTCTGGAGAGCCTTTTCCGGAGCCCGGATTGCCAATAGGAACTCCGTTTGTCGCGGTGCCTACGCCTCTACCGGCGCTGTTGGATTGAGGCCCTGCTGTCCCGACCGCTGCTGGGTTTGTCGTCGTTGCACCGGAGCGGTTGCCGCTCGTGGCCATCGTAGGCGCGGACGTTCCTTGACCGGAAAAGGTCGGGTTTTTGGACGTTGCAACGGGTACGCCTGAGCGGCCACCTGCAGGAGATAAGCCACCCGTTCCGGACGTTCCTAAGGATGATGCACCGGAGCTGGATGAGGCGCCCCCAGCGCCGGACGATCCGCTTCCAGCGCCTCCCGCACCGCCACCTCCGCCGCCTTGAGCGAAGGCGGTTGAGGCCAGAGCAACGCACGCGACTGCTACGATAATGGATTGCCGTATCATGGGTTCGCTCTCCAGTGATCTTCCCGACAACGGGTGATCAATGGGAAGAGTTCCTTCCGTAGGTGGGACTGGCGCACGCGAATACTGCTGAGATGCAAGCGAGCTGCATGACGGGCGTTGGTAACGCAGCGCGGTTGCTCTCCGCTGCCTTCAGGTTAGCAGGCGGCCTGAGGTAGTTGACCGCCGCGCCAACGCGTCGGACAACAGATCCCAGCCGAATGCTGCTGGCGCAGCTCAATGTGATGGAGCGCATTGCCGGGTTGACCGAAACTAAGCGCACATCCACACGCTTAGCCAAGTTCAAAATCGAGCGGCTTAAGGCAGAGCTGAGGCGCATCGGCCGCCTGACCCGGCCACAAGTTGATAGTTCACTCGCTCAATGTACTGCGCTGGCCGTGCCTTTAGTGATCGCGCGGGTCACGGCCTTCAGACGGTCAGCGATGCCGCTCAGCCGCCGCGCCGCATCTTTAAGTGCTGCTGTATCGGTTGGCGCTGCGTCAGTGGCGAAATTGAAGTCGCTCTGGAGGCGCTTGAACTCTGCCTTGCACCGGTCCAGTTCCGCAAGAAGCATCGCGAATTCGTCCATTGGCGGTCCTCTCTGCTCAAGGTGGTGGGTGCAGTCTGCCTTGAATGAACTTCTTGGTTGAGTTCATCGAGCGAGCGAACTGCGCTCGCCACTGAGATTTGCGTGGCGGGGTGACGATCAGAACATAGAGCAGGTTCAGCAGCAGCCAGCTGCCAACCGCGACCAACATGAACCTCATCAAAAAATCCGGAGAAGATCGGCAAAAGCAAAGGCTTGTAAGACAGCAAGATCGAACCGCAATTGCTGCGCTTCTGCAAGCACAACCTTTGGTCGGGCCGCGACTGCCTGCTTTCCGGGTTGGCATGGAACGCCAGCGATGATTTCAAAACGCGTTTGGCTTGCAGGCTTGTGTGGTTGCGGCATGATCGCGCCCGCATCTCACTTGTTTACGAGATTGATTGCACCTGCGGGCTCGCCGCCACACTCATGACAGGGTGCGTTGCGAATACTTACGATGCATATTTTTCAGCCGACACAATGGAAAGCGAGAGCCCGCCTCGCCCCCCCGCCCGCCGCCCCTTCGGGCGACGAAGCCTTAGGCTACATATTTTGCTTAAGGCCGTCTGCTTTACTGGCTCCTCCAGAGCTGGTCACGGTGGAGCCATGACAAGCAAGGACGCACCGTCTGCATTCGAGCGACGAGCTGCACACGAGCTCGCTTTCGGACATTCGGCCGCTCGTCGCTCCGCAGTCAGAAGCGGATTGCCGCTCGCATTCTCGACGCATCTCCGATCTCGAGCAAAGCCTGCTCCCTCCGACTTGACATCGGTACCCCTCGCGACAGCCCGCGTCACAACGCTGCCTCCAGGCGCAGGCCAGCCCCGAGGTGCCCGGCCCGAACCGGTACATCTTCAATTTCAATCTAGTGAAATAGATCGTCGACCACGGGATCCCCGCCAGCTCGCCGGGGCGTACGGCAATCCGGAGCACGAGGAAGAGCGCTTCATGGTCGGCGAATTGTCTGGAAAATGGGTCTCAGATGCCGATGCCGATACAATCCTGTCCAGCAAAGTGCTCGTCGTCCCCGTGAACCCGGACCGTGCTGCCGGCGCAACCTTCAGACCGAAGTGTCTCGCCATCGACCTTCCTCCCATCCGGTACCCCTGCTTGCCGAGGGTTGTACAGAAATCTAATCGGAGCACGAATTTGCGTCGCAATCAAACTGCTTTGGAAGTTTTCCCAAAACAAGCTTCCGGAACGCTTTGCGGACAAGCGGTTGAACCTCGCCCGCGAGTGCAATTGGCACGCAATGAGCAACGGTTGCTCACCCGGAAATCATCGAGCTCTGCAATTCGAAATAACTGCCCGCAGTTCCCGCCATCGGCGCTGATCGTGCCGAACAATGGATAAGATCACCAGCAAGGGAGCTGGTCTCTAATGGGTCAGGTACCGAGGAAATTGCTGCATCACGGCAGTATGGGGCATTCAAAGCCAACTGTAACTGAGCAACCGCGGTGCGGAAAGGGTCCACGCCCGTGATGCGGATACGTTTCAATATGGAGGTCCAGAAGCTCAAGCATTGCGGCTCCATTAGTATCAGAGGACGTTACCCCCTCGGCGTGCCGAACATGCAAGCATGGGCCCCTTTGAAAGGTCTACCAGACCCTTCGAGAAGCCGGGCGGATTGTACGGCTGCCCTGCGTGTTTACAGAAAAAGTGCGTCGAAGGCCCGGCAGCCATGCTTAGGCACATGTCAGCTGATTATGAGGCTGAGGGGCTGAAAGACGCAGCGCGAACCTTAGGGTCCACGCGTGAGCGCGGTATGCACTCATTCGTTCTCGTAAAAGACGCAGGGTATTCCTCCGTTGAGGGCCGCCTTGTTTGACGGACGCGAACGCCGCAGGTCCTAGGGGTAATCCTAGGAGAAGCGCTATGACGATTTCGAGGGCGGAGGTGATCACATCGGTCGAGAGGCGACGCCGGTGGTCGCAGGATAAGAGGAACGGCTTGTTGCAGCATCGCTCGAGCCCGGAGCCTGCGTTTCCGAGGTGGCTCGCATGGCTGGCCTTCATGTA
>NZ_JBVVPS010000080.1:0-6185 GCF_055811355.1 Bradyrhizobium sp. WSM4873
CGGTTGGCAGCAACAACCGTGGGGCGGAGCGAGACAGCGCTTGGAGCATTCTATCGTCGGCTGTCCTCACGCGCGGGTAAATCGAAGGCCGTGACGGCGACCGCTCGCAAGATTGCGGTTTTATTCTACAACACACTCCGGCACGGCATCAGTTACAGGGATCCTGGTGCAGACCAATATGAGCAGCAATATCGTAGCCGTATCCTCGCCAACCTACAGCGCCGGGCGAAATCGCTAGGCTTCGTGTTGCAGGCCATCCCGGGCGACGCCAATCCGGCTGTTTCTTAGGAAGTCGATCGCGATCTTCGCCGGAACCCGGACATGAGCTTTCGCTTTATCGAGGACCATCGCGACGCCTATCCGGTGCGGCTGATGTGTGCCGTGCTCGAGGTCTCGCCGGCCGGCTATTACGCCTGGCGCGAGCGCCCGGTGAGCGCACGTGCGGCCTCCAATTCCATCCTCCTAGCCGATATCCGGCAGGTCCATCGAGACAGCAGCGGACGCTACGGCAGTCCTCGCGTTCATGCCGCTCTGCGGACGCAGGGACATGGCGCCAGCCGCGGCCGGATCGAACGGCTGATGCGTCGATATGGCATTCGAGCGATCATGGCGCGACCGCGTCGGGTGCGCACCACCGACAGCCATCACGACCTGCCGATCGCACCGAACCTGATCGCGCGCGACTTCACCGCTCCGGCCCCGAACCGGGTCTGGCTCGCCGATATCACCTACATCCCGACCGCGGAGGGCTGGTTGTACCTGGCGGCCGTCATGGATCTGTTCAGTCGAAAGATCGTCGGCTGGGCCATGCGGGATCATATGCAGGTCGAACTCGCATCCGCGGCGCTGACCATGGCGGTCCAGCAGCAACGGCCTCAGGCTGGGTTGATCCATCACTCCGATCGCGGTGTGCAGTATGCCTCACACGCCTATCGCGATGCTCTTACCGGCGCCGACATCACCGCATCCATGAGTCGCAAGGCCGATTGCTACGACAACGCCCCGATGGAGAGCTTCTTCCATACCTTGAAGACCGAGCTCGTCCATCATCGCGACTACAACACCCGCGCCGAGGCCCAGCGCGACATCGTCGCCTTCATCGAGGGCTTCTACAACCGAACCAGGCTCCATTCCGCCATCGGATACATCGCCCCGATCGAAATGGAGCTAAAAGCCGCTTAAACCCGTCCACTATTTCGGGGGAAGATCACGTCAAAGGCGCCAGGTAAGAGTTTTGCAGTAAATAACAGATAACTTCCGATTTTTATAAGCGAGTAATGCTTGGCAAGGAGATTGCGATGCCCTCGGAAATTAACTTGGAGTTGGCCAGTTTGGCGCAGGAGATTGCCGCGCGCCATCGGGCGGTTGAAGACAAGCAGATCCTGATCCAAGTTCTCGAAAGGGACGGGCACGACGTTTCTGAACAAGAGGCCGCGCTACGGAGGGAGCGATCCGAAATAGCGTTGCAGGTCACTCGACAGTTTCAACTGCTCCAACAAGTGGCGGAACAGAGCGAATGAAGCGGCATTCGATACTAAGATGTCATCTAGCCCTGACACGGAAAATCGTCAATCATCGCGGGTTGTGTTCTCGCGACCCATCGATGTTCACATCCTTGCTATCGACGGGACCTGGAGCCGGCCTTGTAAAATGACTGACGTTTCCCAGGCAGGTGCGAAGCTCCATATCGAAAGTCTCGACGGACTAGCCCTGAAGGAATTCTTCTTGGTGCTGTCAACCAGAGGAGTTGCCTATCGGCGCTGCGAGCTGGCATGGGTCAATGGCGAGGAGATTGGCATCTCCTTTCTACACGACCATCGAAAGATCTGATCAGTGGACGAGCGTCGAAAACACGACCGCGCGGAGATCGATGAGATCGCCTACATCTTCGGCGATGGATCTAGTGTCCGTTGCCGCGTGCTCAACATCTCGGAAGAAGGAGCTGCGATTGAGCTGGCAGACCCGCGATCTACAAGACCGCAATTCAAGTTGATGATCGAGAACAACCGCGCCATCAAGAACTGTTGCTTGGTATGGTCGAGCGGCAGCCGGATCGGCGTGAAGTTCGTTGACTGAGCAGCGCAGACGTCCGCCAATCTTGCCCTCAGGCGCTCTGGTTGGGAGCAGCCGGGAGTGACATCGCTCGCATATCGCATTGGCGAGCGCGCTAGTCCGACGGTTGTTGCTAAGGCTGTTTCGTGCGTACGTAGCCGAACCTCAGGGGGAAAGCCGTAGATCGGCAGGCCCGGTGCCTCTCACTTAATGTGAGCGCACCGGCCGCGAGGGCGACGGATATGTCGCTAGGACACGCAAGCCATGATGGCGAGGACAACGTCGGATCCGAGATCGCCGGACCACAAGGAGAAGAAAACGCCTGCACCAAGCACGATAGCAACTAACTTGAGCGCGATCATTTGAAATCCCCTTCAATGTAGAGAGGTAAACCCCGGTCGTTTCAGGACTGTTTCGAGCGAGGAGTTTATGACTTCATTCACCCAACCGTTATCTGCTGATCCGGATCCAAATTGTTGCGCAATGGCAAAACAGAAACCATGCGTCGGGCGTCAGTTGCGGCCGGACGTTCTAATCACGCACAAAGACCACCATATTCACCAATTTAGTGGGCTAGGCGTTGGTTTCAGTATCGAGCGGAATGACGGTCAAGCAACCGCATCATTATGCCCTCACCCCACATCCATTATCTTGAAAGGAAGCTGACTGCTTCCGCCGAGGAAGCTTTAGGAGGTTGCCAATTTAGGAGGTTGCCAAACAAGGCAACGATTTTGAAAGCGTGGTTTAAGTGCTGCCGAGTACCGCGCTGCGGTCGGCGGGCCTTCTTCTGGCCGGCGGCAGGCACGAACGGTTGGACCACAGCTTCGCCCCTGATGCGTATGCGCACTAAGGACCTTAGGAAGATAGCCCGGGGCCTCAGGCCTACCATGCCTCCCCTTTGGACAGATCTCCTGACCTGCTTCTCTCTGGACTACTGACTGGAAACGAACCGACTCTGAGTGCATATTGCGCCGATGCAGGTGCCGTGCCCCAAATGCAAAGTGATCGTCGCCGTTGGCTCAACCAGGTGGTTCTTCGATGGCGGCGAATGCCGAGAGCTTCGCGGGACTGTTGCCGGCGATGCGAAGGAATATGAAAAGTGCTCGGTTCTGATCGAAGCGGTGGCTGAGGCCGGAAAAAATGCGACGACCTAAAATGAGCGGCATAACGTCCGACAAGCCCCGCCTTGGGTTAGAGCGGACCCGCCGAACAAGTCTCGACCCAATCCGTCGCGCTGAGGAAGTTCGGCGGCTGGTTGAAGAGGAAATCGATCAGCAGCGCGCTATTGTTGAGGAGCTACGCCGCCAACTGAATTGAGGCCTGACGGTTTACGTTAGAGAGCTCTCACGACTAAGGCCGCAGCGGGGGGACCGCTGCGGCCCTGATCGTCGAAAAAATCCGGGTGAAAAAGATCTAAGTGAAATATCTGCCAGCCCCGGTCGCAAGATCCTACCCGCCCGAATTAGCTAATTTCAAATTAAATCTGTTGCGCGGCGGAGGCAACCAGAGCTGTGCTTAACGTGCGTCAAACTGGTGAGGGAAGGCCCGCCGGGGCTGGGCAGTTGGCGGGCCTCCCCCCAAGCACAAGGCCGCGTATGTCCCCCACGGCCCCGTCCCAAAGCTTAGATTATTATAAAGACATTAAGGATGAATGGAGAGGAGCAGTTCACGGGCTCTGCATTCAGTCGTAAACAAACCGGAGCGATTGGTGTCCGCCTCTCGCTATCTGCAACTCCCGCCGGCCCCCAAGGTCGGCGGGTTTTTATTTCGATCGTAGCAGGGCGTGTCATCTGATCGGTCGTCAAGATCAATACGACACCGGCCGAAGCGTAGCCGAGCGCCCCATGTAAAAGCGATGATCCCCGGCAGCTTTAGCCGCTTCCTTAACAACGCGCCGCCAGATCAGGCTCATGAAGACCCGCATGTCTGCATCCTGCGGGTCGATCGCCACTGTGGCCGGGGCCGTCTCAGGAGCTCGGCTTCGGCCAAGGGGCGCGCGGCAGCGGTTGGTTTGCCATCAAGTGGGTACGTTAGGCGACACATCCCGTTTAATTATTTAATCTTCTGATTTCGAAAATAAGCAGATCTTTGACCGAATCGCGATCATGATATGCCCGGTCGCGGTAACCCCGCGATCCGGCGGCCGGGCACTCTGCCTACCTCAACCTACCCCAGGGCAGTAGTTGCCCGGCCGCTGATACAAATAGGCCGACCTGTTGCGTCCCGCACAGGCGCATTCTTCACGAGCCGGCTATCCACGGCGCCGCCGAGGCGCGCGGCTCCGCGTCGGATCGGGTGCGGAGCTCCAAGCCATTGGCGGAAACCGTCGTGATAGCGACCAACTTGTGGAAATTGAATGCGGACTCACCGCCGCGACCACGACGCCGCTCTCGTCATGCATTCAAGAAGTTCCCCGCATGGTCAATCATACGCAGAAGTAGAGCCGCTTGTACTTGCGCGGCAAGTACGCTTCAATAAGGGCCTTTCATCCCACTCGGTTTTTCAAATGTGCATTCATCTCTCCCAGTTAGACGCCGAAATTATCGCCGAAATTCCTCGCTGGTGGCAGCGACGCTTCAACATTGAGCTAAGGCGCCTGGGTGTGCTTGCGATTGTCGTTGGGGGCTTGGCAGGAGCAGCGGATGCGCAAACGGCTTCCCAGCTTCGTTCGCATTCCTCCTGGGACGGATTGGGACCAGACCCAGATGCTGCTCAGATGAAATCCAACCTCAGACAAAAGCGGTTACCGGTGCAGACGCCCAAGAGTTCGCTCAAACCGACGAAGGGACAGTCCCCCTTGTCGCCCGTGAGTAATCGTTCACCTGCGACGGACTCTTTCGAACAGTCCATCGAACAGGACCAGGAAAACCGACAACTCAAGCGGGCTACTCAGATCTGCAGAGGCTGTTGATCAAATCACCTGGACACGTCTGCGAAAGGCCACACGATTGCGTGGCTACCTTTAGACCGCCCGCGAAAGCAGGTCCGGACGTTGTATCGGCACCCTTGGCCGCGATCGAGGGCGATACATAGACATACGCTGTTTTGTAGGTGGCGACGCAAAGCGGCTACCGGATGAGCGACCGTGCAATTCCCTGCTCGGCAGGGAATATCCTCGAATTCTCACGCCTGAGAATGAGAAAATCTGCTCTAGCTGCTGCATTTGCTGGGCGATTTGGCTCCACAACAGCGATGCGAGCAGGGAATTGCGGAGGTGAGAGCAGGGAAATTTAACGAGGACACGGGAAAACCGAAGCGATGTTTTCGCCCATTCTCACGGACTCTTGGATGCAAAATGGCAGCACATCACCGACGCAAGTCCGAAAGCAAAAAGGTAGGCCCGCTCCTTCGTCGCTCAATCCGGGCCCGAGGATCAGATTTCGAATATCATTTGTTCTCCCTTGAAGTCCGCTGCGCGGCCTCCTAAATCTCCCTCGTGTCCTAACCGGGGGTATTTCAATTGGACAGCGGGCTGGACTAAATGCGCCGTATCCGGAGCGAGTATGAGGCGCTCCTAGACACCGCGAAGCTGCACCCGGGGCAGTGCCACTTTGGTCGCGGTTAGTCGAAAACAACATCAAGGAGGATGTGGAAAGTGGGTGAAGTCGGTTTAACCGGCTGTCGCTCGAGACCACACTCTCAGGTGACAGCCATATCTATGAGAGGCTGTCATGAGACTTATATTGAAGAAGAACGCGAAGTCGGCGCTAAAGAGCAGCGCTAAAACGGATCCGGAGGTCATCCACGTCGATGATGAACCTTTCGTACCGAACCCCCTACCCGACGAACAACGACCGGTCCCGCTAGGATCAGATCACAGGATCAACGTTGATGCACGAATCCGCGCTGAATGCGTGGAATTCGTTCATGTCGATGACCTGGTCGTCAACCAGAGAAACGCCAAGCAGCATCCGGAACATCAGATTGCACTTCTGCAGGGCAGTTTCGAGGAGTTCGGATTCACAACGCCCCTGCTGGTGGATGAACGATCTATAGTCATCGCCGGACACGCCCGCCTCACCGCGGCGAAACGAGCTTGTCAATCGGCGTTCAAATTTGGCTCTGATGCAATTTTGGTGCAACACGGGTCATGTGGCACCGATTAGCCGAGCCTGCAGCAAGTCGAGCTTGGC
>NZ_JBVVPS010000081.1:0-3938 GCF_055811355.1 Bradyrhizobium sp. WSM4873
AGAAGTGGAGGCGTCAAGCACCCCCACGATATGCCGCCTTCCCGATTCCCGCCGTCACCAACTTTCGGCGATAGCTCAACAGCGTTGAGGACACTTGCAAGCTTCCAGCCGAGATTCACCGCATCCTCGATCGCCGTGTTGTAGCCGAGACCGCCGGTGGGGATGAAGAGGTGGGCCGCATGAGGAGGAAGACCCTGCCCCGCTGCATGCTATCGGCCACCAGTGCATGGCCTGCGGTCCAGGTGAGAAATGAGAGAACCTCGCAAATATCGGCGCACCGCACGCGCGCTGAAAAGCGGTCTTCGCCTCGGTGACCTTGATCGCGTGCTGATTCCGCTCGATGCCGCCCACCATTCCGGAATGATCTCGCCCACTATTCCGGGATGATGTCGCCCGGGGGTGACGAGGCCTCTTCTGGCTCCGATACGGTCCCGCCTTTCGGCTTTGCGAAGGGGGGACCTGGATGCCGACGGAGAGGCTTGCGATGCGCCATGTGATCAGATTGAAGTCGGCCGGGATGCTGACCCGCGAGATTGCGCGGCGGGTGGGAACGGCGCCTTCAACGGTGCGGTTGACGATCCGTCGGTTCGAGGCGGCGGGGCTGACCTGGCCGTTGCCCGATGACGTCACCGACGCTGTGCTGGAGGCCCGGCTGTTCGCCAGCGCCGTTGCCGGTTCCGGCACGCGGCGGGGCCATCGCCGGCACGCGGAGCTGGCGCGATTGCCCGCCCGACTATGGCCCTTACACGACGATCTACAATGGGTTCAATCGCTGGGCTAAGCGCGGACATTGGCAGGCGATCTTTGAAGCGCTCGCCCGCTGCGGCAACGACGGCCTGACTTTGTCGATCGACTCCACCTCGATCAAAGCACATCGGTCGGCGGGCGGCGGAAAGGGGGGAGCATGAACAGGCGATCGGCCGCTCGCGCGGCGGGCGGACCACGAAAATCCGCGCGCTGAGCGACCCTGATTGCAAACCTTGCGCATTTCGTCTCACTCCGGGACAAGCCGCAGATATTGCCGCAGGGCCGGCCCTTTTGAAGCTCGCGCCGCCCATGTCTTCCCTCATTGGAGACAACGGCTGCGATGGCGATGGCTTTCGCGCCGAAATCGTCAATCGCGGCGCGAAACCCGTCATTCCGAACAAGTCCAACAGGGTGACCCTCCACAGCTTCAGCAAACGCGCCTATAAAGGACGCAATGTTATCGAGCGCTGCTTCTGCCGGCTCAAGGATTTCAGGCGCGTCGCTACTCGCTACGACAAACTTGCCAGAAACTTCTTGGCTGCCGTCCACCTCGCCGCCGTCGTGGCCTATTGGATCAATTGAGTCTGAACGCTGGTCGGCGGCGGCGCTGGGCCAGCTTGGCCGCACAACGGAGCGATCAGAAGACCACGACCATCTCGTCGAGGGTTTGCGCAAGGCCGAATGGAAGGGGTGAGGCGCCATTTTTGGGTCAGGAGGCGAGCTTCAATCGCGCCCACAGCATCCGCGCGATTGATCGTAGGCCTTGGCCGCGCCTTCCATGGCGCTTTCTCCCTAATACCTCGAGCCCGCCGCGATTGGTGGCGTCATTCGACGCCCCCATCCCCCGCCCCCCGGCAAGGTGCTCGCCCCGGGGGACGGTTGGCGGTCGGTTGGACTGCGCCGCGAGCTACTGCTGCACCAGCTTGATCGTTGAGACCGGCCACTTCCCAGGATGGCCTGCGACGGAGAGCCGCAAACCGTGCTCTTCGTCCAAAATAAAGTTGCTCGACGGTGCCCGCCTTACCGTCCGTAAGCACTACAGCCTTGCCGATCAATTCCGCCTCAGCTTGGTGATACTCCCGCAGAATTGCAGAGGCGCGTTCTTCTGCCCGGGGCGTAGCCTCAGAAACCACGAGCTCTCTTACGGACATACATGTCGAATGCGCCCGGTGCGCGTAGAATGGCCTTTTCCAATTCAATCCTGTTTCCAGCGAGCACGCACAATTGAAAACTGGCGGAAATGAACGGGGTTCCCGCCGGGAGGGATCTTCAAAGTCTGCGTCATACGGCCGCGACCCGTTGAGCAACACGAATGTGGCTGTCAAGAATGGCGTTCTGCTTCTGCGGCGAGGTGGTCGCGCAATCCCGTCGGGACCTCTGCGTCGGCAGGGGCATTGGCCGATGCCGGATGGAAGCCGCCGCAAGACCCGCGCCCCCATTGCGGTGACGACGTGGGCACGCCTGCGCGGCGGCCGATCGCACCAACGTGGACGTCGCCAAAATAAATCAGCTACGTCTCGCGGTGCGGATCGCACAGCGACGCCGGCGGATGAGGGCGGGCATGCGGTCGTGAAAGCATACCATCAGCCATTTCGATGAAAAGCGCCACTGACGACGACGGCGGCGCGTCGACGGAAGAGAACTGGGCATCATCGAGATAGATCTTGGTAGCGGGCACTGCATCCGGGTCGATGGCGACGTTGATGGAGACGCACTACGTCGCGTTCTCGATGCTTTGGTGCGCCGATGATCCCGGTTCCGACGGGCGCACGCGTGTGGCTTGCGACAGGCTACACGGACATGCGGCGAGGCTTTCCGACGCTGGCACTCCAGGTGCAGGAGGTGCTGCGCAAGGACCCGCTCAGCGGCGCCGTCACCGTCCGCCGGCTGAGCCGCTCAAGGTTATTGGCATCGATGACTGGGCCTGGCGTCGCAATCACCGATACGCCAGCATCGTCTGCAACCTGGAAAGGCGCCGGGTAGTCACCCTGCTGCCGGATCGTGAGCCCGCGACCGCCCGAGCCTGGCTCGCTGCGCATCCCACGATCGCAATCGTCGCCCGCGATCGTGGCGGCGGATATGGCGAAGCGGCAGCCAAAGCCTTGCCGCACGCGGTGCAGGTCGCCGACCGCTGGCATCTGATGGAGAACGCCAGTCGGGCCTTTCTTGACGCCGTCCGCAAATCGATGCGCCAGATTCGCACCGTCATCGGTGCAACCGCGATCGATCCCGCGCTGCTCACAGCCGCCGAGCGCCTCCAGTATGAAGGCTACCTGCGCCGCGAGGAGACCAATGCGGCCATCCTGGCTCTGTCGAAGAGCGGCATACCCATCAAGCAGATCGTGCGCCAGACTGGCCATAGCAGGAAGCTGGTACGGCAGGTGATCCGCGGCGAACGCACCGATGTTTTTCGGACCCGGCAAAGTTCGTTGGATCTGCATTTGCCATGGCTCGATAATCAATGGGTGTCCGGCTGTCGAAACGGGGCTGAACTCTGGCGCCGCCTAGCAGCGCGCGGCTTCCGCGGCTCGCTCCGCGTCGTCAGCGAGCGGTCATCTGTTTGTCTTCCGCGGTCGCCGAAGCGATCTTGTGAAGGTGATCTGGCACGATGGCCAGGGAGCATGCCTAGACTGGAGCGAGGGCGGTTCATCTGGCCTTCGGTTGCGGGCGATGCGGTGACGATCTCGCCGGCGCAGATGAGTTACCTGTTGTCCGGGATCGATTGGCGCAACCCGCAAGAAACCCAGCGTCCGACGCGGGTCGGATAGCCGTTTTGGGTTTGAATCTGCTGCTTGATCTGATTCAATGGCTTCATGATATCGAAGCCGGACGACCTTCCATCGGATCTTGTCAGTGCCCTGGCGGCGCTGCAGGCCGAGCGTGAGGCCCGGCTGCGAGCCGAGGCGATGGCTGCCAGCGCGCAAGCGGAGCTGTCAGATAACGCGGCGCTGATCGCGCATCTCGAACTGCGGATCGAGAAACTCAAACGCGAATTGTACGGGCAGCGCTCCGAGCGCACGGCGCGGCTGATCGAGCAGTTGGAATTGGAGCTCGAAGAACTCGCCACCACGGCGAGCGAGGATGAGCTTGCCGCGCGGGCCGCGGCGGCGAAAGCCCAGAGCGTGCGCGCCTTCACGCGCAAGCGGCCGGTGCGCAAGCCCTGGCCGGACGACATCGAACGCGAGCGAGTC
>NZ_JBVVPS010000082.1:0-3828 GCF_055811355.1 Bradyrhizobium sp. WSM4873
TCGGCACAAGAACTTCACGATGAGTCCTCGTGGAGATGAGAAACCGTGCGCTGTGTGCTTGACTGGGGACATCAGAAATGGATTGCTGGTCCTCTCAAAAGTGTTCCCTTGGGTGGGGCGAGGGAGAACCCAACGGTTTTCGCGAAGACATTTCACATTTCCCGGGTTGTGTGAGTGTTTTTCACGGTGTAAAAGGGTTTTGCGGCTCAAAGGCCAAGTTGAGAGTGAAATTCACGATTCGAGAGCGTTCTTCACGGATCTGGGACAATGCAGACAAAGTTTTCAGGACCAGTGTCTGTTATTCATGACCGGCGGCTGCCGGAGATAGCAACTCCTGTTGGCTATGCTGCGCTGGTTGACGCCTACAGCCTATCCGTCCCGGTCCCGCGCGTGCTTTCCGCAATCGGAACAAAGCACCGGATCATTGAGCAGGAGGGGTGGCGCATCTACACGCCGCGCCATGCGCCGGACGCGACGCTTGAGGGGCATCTCACCTTCGCTCTCAAGAATGAAGGACTAGACCTTGCAATCCTGAAACGGCTTTTCCTCACTGTAAACGAGGATGAGATTGCGGATCTTGTGAGACAGAAGCCGACCGGTCTGTATACGCGTCGTATCTGGTTTCTGCATGAATGGCTATTGGGCCGCCAACTCAACCTGCCTGCGGCAGATAAAGTCTCTTACGTCGACGCCGTCGATACCGAACTTCAACATGCGACCTCCGGGCAGAATTCGGCACGACACCGCGTCCGGAACAATTTGCCAGGAACGCCGGAATTTTGTCCGCTTGTTTTCAAGACTGCAGCGCTGAGCGAATTTATTGCGCAGGATCTCAAGGAGCGCGCCCGTTTCGTGGTGAGCCAGGTTCCAAAGGATCTGCTGGCGCGAACCGCCGCCTTCCTTCTTCTCAAGGATTCAAGGTCAAGCTACGTCATTGAAGGAGAGAGACCGCCACAGGACCGTATCCAGCGGTGGGGCCGGGTCATCGGTGAAGCGGGACGGGCCCCGCTCGACGAGGCGGAGTTTCTACGCCTGCAGCGCATCGTGATCGGCGATGAGCGCTTCGTGAAACTTGGCTTCCGTAACGAAGGTGGTTTCGTCGGCGAGCATGACCGTGAGACGCAGCGACCTGTCCCGGATCATATCAGCGCGCGTCACGAAGATATCCCCTCCCTCGTGCGCGGACTGATCGCGTTCGATCATGCGGCGGAAAACGAGCTTGATCCTGTCGTCGCTGCCGCCGTGCTCGCCTTCGGGTTCGTTTATATCCACCCGTTCGAGGACGGCAACGGACGCATTCACCGATACCTGATGCACCATGTTCTGGCACGGCGCGGATTCAATCCCGCCGGGATCCACTTTCCGGTTTCTGCCGCGATTCTCGACAAGATCAGCGAATACAAGACCGTGTTGGAAAGCTATTCGACTAGATTGCTTCCATGTGTTGAATGGGAATCGACCCCACAGGGCAACGTCAAGGTCTTGAACGATACCGGTGATTTTTATCGTTTCTTCGACGCGACGCCCCACGCCGAGTTTCTGTACGAATGCGTGCAGAGGACCATCGAACAAGATCTTCCAAAGGAAACGCAATTTTTACGGAGCTTCGATACCTTCCGCGCGGGCATCGAGAACATGATCGAAATGCCGGAGCGGACGCTCAATAACCTCTTCGGATTCCTGCAACAGAATGGAGGACAACTCTCAAAGCGTGCCCGCGACAACGAATTCTCCGAACTAACGCCGGATGAAGTCACGAGGATTGAGGAGCTTTATCAAGCGGCTTTCTCGAAAGACTCTGGAACGGCGAGTTGACTGTGTCGGAGTGCCACCTTCATTGAATTGGGCCTGTCGGATCAGATGCTGGTCGACCTCTTGATAAAAAATAGCGCCCTCAATCGGCGTGGTCGCAGCTAAGACGCGCCGCATCGGTGAGTTTTGACCGTGGGAGGTTATCTTCTTTTTCTTCTTTATCCGCATCCCGCCAGAGTTTCACCGCAGAGGACTGTACGCGCGCGTCTCGCGAGTGGATTCATTGAGCACGAGCCCTCATCGCCGTGCATCCTTCGAATTTGATTGCATCGATGCCGACTATGTTGATGGCGCCGGACCGCGGCTCTTGGACGGGTTTCGTGCTGAACATTCGCGCTCATGCGCGTAGTGACGACACCAGCCCGATTTGGCCACTTTGCGAGCGCGACACCGGCGCCAGCCGATTGGTTTTATCTCGAGATCGAGCGGGATGGCTCCGGCCTGCCGGCATGGCACGCTCAACTTGAAGGCAACGGCTACTCGGCGCACGCACGCGGAGTCCTCACCTACGCGCGGCAGCTTGATACACCGGACGAGACCCGAGGGCCGCGATCGAGACCCCAAACTCTCGGTGCCGCTGCCGCCCCACGGCTAGGGCTGCCGCGTTCGCTCGTCACTGCCTGTGCGCCATTGCCGAAGCCGGCAACGCGCGCCGCAATATCGACTGTTCTCAAAAGGGTCCCACAAGCGGCATCTGTCCTGGTCAGGGATGTCGGTCAGGCAAACTTTGTCTCCCTATGCGATGATCGCGGCCGCGCCATTCTGCACTTCGATGTCGGATTTCCGATCTCCTTCAATCGCCATACATTCCCCTCCAATTTCGACATCAATCGAAGCGAGGCGCCCCCGATCGTTCTGTCGCATTGGGATTGGGATCATCTTCACGGTGCCTTCCACCTCCCCCATCTGCTAGAATGTCGCTGGATTGTTCCCAATCAGCGGCTGGGGCCTGGCGCGGCGCGACTGGCGCGAATACTCGCCCAAAAGGGCAATCTGCTCGTACGCCCCGCCAACGCAAGAATCCGCTTTCCGTTTGGTGAATTGGTAAGGAGTCGAGGCCCGGCCCGCGATCTCAATGATAGCGGATTGACCATCCTTGCCACCCTCACTAGCGGACGGTCGGCCTTGCTGACCGGAGACGCGGACTATGCGTACCTCATGCATGCCAATGCCACGAAGGTAGATCACCTCGTCGCAACTCATCATGGTGCGCGCTTCAATGCGGACGCGGCGTCGGTGCCGATGCCGAATAACAGGCATGGACAACTGGTGATTTCCTACGGTTATCGCAACGTCTACCGGCATCCACACGCGGAAGCGCTATCTAAGCACGCAAACTCGGGTTGGACGACGTGTCTGACCACCGCAGGGCGAAGAGGTGTCGCCAGCCGAGGCGATCGCATCGTGAATTGACGTTGGACAGCCAAGGTTCTGGCGCTGCAGCTTTCCGTGCGGCCGGCACTTCGATGACTCGTGATCGATGGCGAAGTTCATTTCGCGTAATTTGCCGCACTGCGACGGACGCTCTGCAAGCAACATGGACGCCAGGTCAGACAGCATTGCTTCACCTGTGTCGGCCCGACCAACGGTCAAAAGAAGTATCACCGCCGATCGGCGTTAGAGCGCGAACGTCATATCTGGAGAGCCCCTTTAGGTGTGGGGCGACTGTTCGGCTCAACTGGGGGGCTTGATTGCGACTGCATCACAAGACGAGCCACAAAGCCGAGGCCTGTTGCTCCAATTCGGGCTCCAACGTGGTTGTCTTGATTCTCTCGACAATCAATTCGAGATCAAGCGGGCGTACGGCATGGTCGGCTTCGACGAACTCCTTGTCTTTATCGACAATCTTACCTCAGTTTGCCATCATTTGGGAGGCAGCGAGCCAAAACTCGCGCGCGTTGCATATTTACAACCCGCGCTGCCATTCGAGATACTAAGCTGTCGTCCGTTAAGAAGCCGAATTGAGCGGGAGCGGACAGGCAAGCGTATGCGATAGCTGGATCAGGAAGAGGCACA
>NZ_JBVVPS010000083.1:0-3767 GCF_055811355.1 Bradyrhizobium sp. WSM4873
TTATCTGCTGCTTGCGCCCACAATCATCGCGGGCAGGATCACCCTCGGCGCGATGAACCAGATCCTCAACGCGTTCAAGCAAGTGCGAACCTCGTTTCAGTATCTCGTCAACTCCTGGAGCACGATCGTCGAACTGATCTCGATTTATCAGCGCCTGCGGAGCTTTGAGGCAAAGATCCACGGTGGGCTACTGCCGTCGATCGAGATAAGGAAGCAAGCCACATGATTCCTATAGCTGTAGGGAGTTGACGGACACCTGACCTTCCGTTACGCGTCAATCGGTCTCAACGCTGCTGAATTGCTTAAGTTGTGAGAAGGGGCACTCGAGAGAATGGCGCTCGGCGTGGAGAAACTTAGCAACTGCATATCGGAACCCCCGTGACGTGTTGTTGTGGATGAGGGCTAGCGCGCTGTTGCAGCGCGCGGACTGAGGCAAAGGGGCGGCGGATGGCTGTAGGGGCCATTACAGCCGCCGCGGGTAAGCTACAAAGCAGCCGCGTCGCGTTCGACCTGCGGTCGAGCCAGCGGGTTCATGACACCGAAGACTTGCTCCGAGAAAACAGCCATGAATCTGATTTGCTCCTGGAAATGGGCTCTCAGAGTCCACACCGCCTAGCTCTACAAATAAGTACCAGCGTGTCGTAAGTTCGACAGTGTGAGTCGGACACGCCTCAACGGTGTTGTCCCGCGAGCAATCATAATTGTGTCACACATGGCACCGGACACTGACTGACTAGCCAGAACGACCATGCGGGATGTTTCAAACTTGATCCGCTCCATGGAATACGGTGCTAAACAGGGGGTAGGCATTACGTGGGGCGGCGAGCCCTGGTGATCGCCGGATGTGTTGGTGTCCATTCTGGTTCTGGCGGAACGGTAATCGAGCCCAGTGGCACCCAAGCTCGTTCTAGCGTCACTGGATCGCGCAGCTGGGCGAAAGTTTCGGTGCGAATATCGAGCCACTCGAACCAGCGATCCTGGACGGCGACAAGCTGGGCTGGCCGGAGCACGCCGAAATGATCTCGAAGAGAAATTCTTGTCACCGTAAGCTCAACTGTGAACCGTGCCAGAAGAGTTCAAGATGATGTTGCGTCGTGTTTCAACTACCAGAACCGGGATTTGACAACTCTGAGCCTGCGGACCAATCCGTTTCCGCCGAGCCGGAGCTCTGGCCGTGAACATGACCGCAAGATTGAGCAGCGTGGATTCACAAGCGTGGCTCGCCGACTATAGCAACCGCGCCGCACATCCGGCTCAAAAGGCGCGACGAGCTCCTAAGCTGGAATTGGCGCGATCGGAACAAGCAATCCACTAAGGCTGCCCAATTCACGGCTCGGCGATCCTCACCAAATGCTTTACGAACTTTTGTTGATAGCGTCAGCAAGCGTCGACTTGAAAACCAAAGGACCTATCCGCAGGATGCTTTCTTAAGCCGTCATGCATCCAGAATGAGCGGAGCACGAACTGTCACATTACCGAAACCTAGCTCTTGTACTTGTAGGCTCGGCCGTCTCCCTTATTCCTCCCGCTCCGTGGAGCGAAGAAGGTTTATTCCGCACGGCTTTCCGGGGGCCACCGGCCAGGCGGGCCGGAGCCGAGGTCGGCCAGATCTCCGTTGTTTTTGGATTAGCGCCATGACACCGAAAACCAAACTATGCGCTTTGTTGCGAGGTGTTCTGGACGATGCGATCGGGATGGTGCCCGAAGCAAACCGGACGTCTTCGTTGAAGGCGTGCCTCGCCGAAAAGGTATTAGCTCTGGCCGCAAAAGGTCACTTGGATCCAACTGTCTTGACGCGTCTCGCGCTACGGAGTCTGCAGGAATCTTGTTGTGGTTGCTACGGGTGCGAACTGCAGAACCCCCTTCGAGGTGTGAGGGACCAAGAATGAACTCCAAACCTATTCCCCGCGCTCCGGCGTGGCTGACCGCCTGGGTTTCGGCGGGTTGCAAGGCGACGCGAGATTAGAGGCCTGCCCGGCCATGGAGCTTGCGCCCGGCAGCGATGCCATCTGAGCGCGAGGGTTATGGCGTCCTGGCCGGAGAAACTCGGGTCCTGCTGTGGATGCCGCCTTGCTTCATCATGAGGTCGCCCGTGTCCGCGGCTTTCACTGACGTCATTGCGCCCCGCCCGCGGCATAGATGATTTCTCCTCGGTCCGCATCGGCGCTTGGCGCGCGATATCGGCGATGTCGGAGGGCAGGGTGCTCGCCTGCTCGGTTGCCGCTAGTAGCCGAAGCGGGCGAGGCCGAGTGATCCGAAAGATCGGACGGGCCGGTGAGATGTTGGAAAGCCGAGCTGCCTATCGTCCCGGTTCGCGACAGACGCGGATGAGCCGATCTATTACGTCCTCGACGCTTGCAGGCGGATCTTGCCGTGGCCGCGTCAGCGGAGGCAGCTGTGTTCGACGATCTCGTCTACCTCGATTGCGACGGCGATGCGCCGCTTACCCTGGCAAGGCGGCAGCCGCAAGCTAAGCAGTATCATTCCCGCGGCATCGACGCAGGTTCCGAGCTCGTCGCCCTTGCGACTACCCTGTCCACGATTACGGCTGACCTTCGGTGTCGAGTGTGCTCAGCGCTGAGCCGGCGGTTCCCCGCGAAGTGCTGCCGAGCTTGCCGTCCGGAGAAGGAGGGGTCGCAGGCCGGCGAAAGGCGAAGGGCCGGGATCGCGCAGGCGGCGCTTGAATCTCAGGTCGGAATTGCCTGAATCGCCGGGCTCTGAGCGGGCCATGCTTTCCTTCAAATGGCCCCGGCTAGGCCGGGGCCATCGACAGAACTACGGATCAATATTTCAGGAGAATCGGACCGCCAAACTTATAGTTGACCCGTACCGTGATAAGATCGAGATCCTCGCGGATGCGATCGGCCCCACCAATGTTCCCGCTGAATTTCACCGTGCGGGGCTGGAAGAACAGGTGGTCGTACTCGAAGCCCACCGTCCAGTTTGGTGCGATGCCGTGCTCGAATCCGACCCCCAACACACCGCCCCAAACAACGTCACTTTTCCTACCGGCTCCTGCCACGGTCGAGCTGATCTGATGGATGTGGCTCGTGACTGCGGCGCCGCCTTTGCCGTAAAGTACGTTGTTCCCAAAGGCATAACCAATCTGCCCCGTCATGAGACCGAACGCGTCAATCTTAGTCTGGTTGGTAGTATCGGAAAACGTGAGGCTGTGATTGGACCCGGTCAAATCAGCCCAGTTGCCCTGGCCCTCAACACCCAGCACGATCTGGCCCATCTGCCATCGATAGCCGATCTGGAGGCCCACGCTACCGCCTGTCGGATGATGACAGCCCTCGGGCGTGCTGCCAAGGTACTCCCAACAACTCTCGCCTGAGCTCAGACCACCGTTCACGCCGAAATAGTAAGCACTCCAATCGTAGATTGCAGCCGCGACAGGTCCCGGAGCGGTGGTGTAGAGAGGCCTGATGGGTTGCGCAGGCAGATCAGCACTGAATGCGGGGGCCACCGCAGCAAGCGCCACCGTACTGACTGTCAAAAGCAACAAGTTCTTCATTTCTATTCCCATGTCTTGAGTGCCCCCGAGCCGGCTGCGTCTTAACAACGTGCACGCGAATTGCTGTAACTGCATCGCAACATTGGCGCTGGAAGAAATGCGTGAATCAAACGCCGCGTCAGGTTGCGGCGTTGCAGATATCTCCAACTCCTTGGCATGCCCCTTCGCTTGCGAGTCGTCCGTTAAGAAGCCGAATTGAGCGGGAGCGGACAGGCAAGCGTATGCGATAGCTGGATCAGGAAGAGGCACA
>NZ_JBVVPS010000084.1:0-3281 GCF_055811355.1 Bradyrhizobium sp. WSM4873
TCATGGATGATCTGTTGCGGGAGTTTTTGACGGAAACCAGTGAGAGCCTGGACACCGTGGACAATCAGCTGGTGAAGTTCGAGCAGGAGCCGAACAACGCCAAGATCCTGGATAACATCTTCCGGCTGGTCCACACCATCAAGGGCACGTGCGGCTTCCTCGGATTGCCGCGTCTGGAAGCGCTGGCGCATGCCGGCGAGACGCTGATGAGCAAATTCCGTGACGGGATGCCGGTGACGGCCGGCGCGGTGACGGTGATCCTGGCCTCGATCGACCGCATCAAGGAAATTCTGGGCGGGCTGGAGGCGACCGAAGCCGAGCCCGAGGGCACCGACCGCGATCTCATCGACAAGCTGGAAGCGATGGTTGAGCAGGGCATGGCGGCAATGGCTGCCGGTGCCGTGGCTGCTCCTGTGGCCGAAGCGCCGCCGCTGGTGCCGGAAGCGCCGGCTGCAGTGGAGGCCGCGCCGACCTCGGGCGTGCTGGCCGACCAGAGCCTGGAGCGTCCGCTGCGTCCGGGCGAAGTCTCGCTCGACGAGCTCGAGCGCGCCTTCCGCGAGACCGCGATCGAAGCGCCGATTCCCGCCCCCGTTGCCAAGGCTGAAGTCAAGGCCGAGCCCCAGCCTGCCGCTGAAGCGCCAGTGCCTGTTGCCAGGGACAAGGAAACTGCCAAGGAGACCAAGGCGCCCAAGGACAAGGCCGCGCCGAAGAAGTCGATCGCCGACGAGGGCGCCGGCGAGGGAGCCAGCATCGCCAACCAGTCGATCCGCGTCAACGTGGATACGCTGGAGCATCTGATGACCATGGTCTCCGAGCTGGTGCTGACCCGCAACCAGCTGCTGGAGATCTCCCGCCGCAACGAGGACACCGAGTTCAAGGTGCCGTTGCAGCGGCTGTCCAACGTCACCGCCGAGCTGCAGGAAGGCGTCATGAAGACGCGCATGCAGCCGATCGGCAATGCCTGGCAGAAGCTGCCCCGCATCGTTCGCGACCTCTCGAGCGAACTCGGCAAGCAGATCGAGCTGGAGATGCACGGCGCCGACACCGAGCTCGACCGCCAGGTGCTCGACCTGATCAAGGACCCGCTCACCCACATGGTGCGCAACTCCGCCGACCATGGCCTGGAGACCCCGGCCGAGCGTCTCGCCGGCGGCAAGGGCGAGCAGGGCACCATTCGCCTGTCCGCCTATCACGAGGGCGGCCACATCATCATCTGCATCGCCGACAACGGCCGTGGCCTGAACACCGACAGGATCAAGGCCAAGGCGATCTCCTCCGGCCTCGCCACCGAGGCCGAGCTCGAGAAGATGAGCGAAGCCCAGATCCACAAGTTCATCTTCGCGCCGGGCTTCTCGACTGCTGCCGCCATCACCTCGGTGTCGGGGCGCGGCGTCGGCATGGACGTGGTGCGCACCAATATCGACCAGATCGGCGGCACCATCGACATCAAGTCGGTCGCAGGTGAAGGCTCCTCCGTCACCATCAAGATCCCGCTGACGCTGGCCATCGTCTCCGCGCTGATCGTGGAAGCCGCCGGCGACCGCTTTGCGATCCCGCAGCTCTCCGTGGTCGAGCTGGTGCGGGCCCGCGCCAACTCGGAGCACCGCATCGAGCGCATCAAGGACACCGCGGTGCTCCGGCTGCGCAACAAGCTGCTGCCGCTGATCCATCTCAAGAAGCTGCTCAAGATCGACGACGGCGCCGTCTCCGATCCCGAGAACGGCTTCATCGTGGTGACGCAGGTTGGCAGCCAGACCTTCGGCATCGTCGTCGACGGCGTGTTCCACACCGAAGAAATCGTGGTCAAGCCGATGTCGACGAAACTGCGTCACATCGACATGTTCTCGGGCAACACCATCCTGGGCGACGGCGCGGTCATCATGATCATCGACCCCAACGGCATCGCCAAGGCGCTCGGCGCCGCCGGCTCCTCGGCCCATGACATGAACAACGAGAACGGGACTCACAGCATCGGAAGCGGCGAGCAGACCACCTCGCTCCTCGTGTTCCGCGCCGGCTCGTCGCAGCCCAAGGCGGTCCCGCTCGGGCTCGTCACGCGCCTGGAAGAGCTCCCGGCCGACAAGATCGAGTTCAGTAACGGCCGCTACATGGTGCAGTACCGCGAGCAGCTGATGCCGCTCGTTGCCATGGAGAGCGTCACCATTGCGAGCCAGGGCGCCCAGCCGATCCTGGTGTTCTCCGATGACGGCCGCTCCATGGGCCTCGTCGTCGACGAGATCATCGACATCGTCGAGGAGCGGCTCAACATCGAGGTCGGCGGATCCTCCTCCGGCATTCTCGGCTCGGCTGTGATCAAGGGCCAGGCCACCGAGGTGATCGACGTCGGCCACTTCCTGCCGATGGCGTTCTCCGACTGGTTCACCCGCAAGGAGATGAAGCCGTCGCTGCACTCGCAATCGGTGCTGCTGGTCGACGACTCGGCGTTCTTCCGCAACATGCTGGCTCCGGTGCTCAAGGCCGCCGGCTACCGCGTCCGCACCGCGCCGACCGCGCAGGAGGGGCTCGCGGCGTTGCGCGCGCAGACCTTCGACGTGGTCCTGACCGACATCGAGATGCCCGACATGAACGGGTTCGAGTTTGCCGAGACCATCCGCTCCGACAGCAATCTGGGCGCGATGCCGATCATCGGGCTCTCCGCGCTGGTGTCGCCGGCGGCGATCGAGCGCGGCCGTCAGGCCGGCTTCCACGACTATGTCGCCAAGTTCGACCGTCCCGGTCTGATCGCGGCGCTGAAGGAACAGACCGCGGGCGCCGCCGGTGCCTCCGAGCTGAGCCGCGCAGCAGCGTAACCAGCGGGATCAGGAGAAACTAACATGACCAAGAAGACCCAGTCCGGCGAAGGCGCCATGGTCGAATACGTCACTGCGATGATCGGCGGCCAGCTGTTCGGCCTGCCGATCTCCCGCGTCCAGGACGTGTTCATGCCCGAGCGCGTCACCCGCGTGCCGCTGTCCTCGCGCGAGATCGCGGGCGTGCTGAACCTGCGCGGCCGCATCGTCACCGTGGTCGACATGCGCGCCCGGCTCGGCCTGCCCAAGCCCGAGGACGGCAAGATCCCGATGGCGGTCGGCGTCGACCTGCGCGGTGAGTCCTACGGCCTCCTGATCGACCAGATCGGCGAAGTGCTGCGGCTCGCCGAGGACGGCATGGAAGAAAACCCCGTCAATCTCGACCCCCGCATGGCCAAGCTCGCCGGCGGTGTCCACCGTCTCGACGGCCAGCTCATGGTCGTCCTCGACGTCGATCGCGTCCTCGAGCTC
>NZ_JBVVPS010000085.1:0-3165 GCF_055811355.1 Bradyrhizobium sp. WSM4873
GGCAAAGCCGAGGACAATCGTCCAGACGGTTCTTGCCCGAATGCTCGCATGCGCCGAGGTGATGCCCGGCTCAGCCTCCATAATGCCGCTTCCGAGCGCAGAGCTGTAAATTTTGAGGACGCAGGACCGATAGGACGTGAGCTCGATGGATGTCGATTCATCGAAGGATGCCTTCTGCAAGCAGTCGAAAGCACCGTTTGAGATTGCAAGGTGATCTTGTTCCGCTAAATCGTCGCTCAAGAAGTCTACCCACGGCACGATAGTCAGCAGCCTGCCAAACCAGGTAGGTGCTTTGGCATTCGTGCTACCAATGTCTCCGCCCTAAGGATTACTGGCAGCCCAACACCAATATTGGCGCTAGAGACAAAATGCCAAGCTCGCCGTCACCATCCGCTGGACGTTATCTCGCTGGCAGGGTGCCACGCGCTTTGTCGATGATGGCGCATCGAGCTCGACAACAACATCGTCGACTGTTCGATCCGTCTGGTCACGCTCAACCAGAAATGCGCTGTTCGAGAACCAAGCTTCGTTACGATGCGGTCGCTTGCCTTGGTTGTGCAGCATCGCGGTGGCGTCGCCTTCGTTCCCGCGTGCGTCGAACCGGCGCTATCGAGGGCGTCCCTAGCAGAGTCGCGGCTGGCGCCGGCTCCTCGGCCGCGAGGATCTTAGGCAGCTCCCTTGCTTTTTGAGCGGGTGTGGGCCGCGCCTCCATGATCACGAGAACCGCGCGTCCTTTATCAGTGACACGCCATCCGCCGTTCATCCGCTCAATGAGCCCTTGGGAGAAGATATCCAAGCCGGGCACGCGGACGGCCAACCGCTTCGTCCGTTCGGCCCAGTCCGGTCCGCTCGTGGCCAGAATCGCCATATCTCGCTTGAGGTCCGCCATGGCGGCGAAGCCGTCTGGATAGCTGACCAGCACCTTGAGAACCGTCACCTGCAAGTTCACTGGCCCACCCGTTCCCAGCTTCCGCGAACTTACTCGCTTGATATCTTAGGGGAGTTCGTGACCCTCTGTCGACTCACGCCCTTCATCCCTGGTTCTCGCCGGAGTGCGCGGTGCAAAGATCCTTGCTGGAGATGACAACGGCTGAAGATGCCGCCTCGGATCTCCAGAACATGCACGCGGATGCTGATCTCGTCAACAATCGACCAACTTGCGAGACGAAGGATGAGAGTCTCAACTGCGTAACTGCCTCTCGCATCGGATACGTCATGGCGTACTGCATACGGCAGCGGAGGACCGAAAACGATGTAGGCCGGTGGTCGAACCTGCGGGGCTCGATGACGCCGAGTGGATCCATCTGGTGAATCAGACCGCAACCGGCTGTCGGAGGATGGGGATGTGGACATCTGGATTGGTCTGCCGGCCGAACAGGATATGAAGACTGGCGAAAGCCGGAACGGACCCTCGCGAATGGTTAGTACTTAATTGGTCACAATTCTTGCCTTCTGCTGATGGTATAAGGTGTCGCCGACTATGAAAGGCACGGGAAATTGAGACCCTCTTTGTTGACTTCGCCGACAACTGCCCTCGGCAAAGAAGGCAGCACCAGCGTCCTTTCACGAACACTTGTCCGCGGAAGCACGACTTGAAGGTAGGTTGGACCACCGATCTATGAACAACCCGCCTCTGACCGCATGCTGGGCAAAGACGAATTGACCCAGATCAACGCGGCTTAAACGACGGCGTGCTTGCGTGCGAGTCTTCACAAGGAGCAGCAAATGACGCGACTTTCAGATCAGCTCGCGGACCTGTCGGTACGTGCAAAAGGCGCCGAAAACGCATTCTCAGCCGCAAGAACGGAAGCGCACGACAAGATCGAAGCGCGGAAGGCAGAGGCGCTTTCTGCTGCAAAGATCGCCGTCGAAAAGGTCAACCATCAAATCAAGTCTGCCGGAGACTCGGCCACCAGAGATATGAAAGCGCTGCAAGCGAAAATCACTGCCGACGTCAACGCCCTCAAGGCGCATGTAGTCGAAGCAAAGCATGGTCTCAGCGTAAAGCTAGCCGAGACACGCGCCGCGAACTTGGAGTCGGACGCCGGCCTCGCCATCGATTACGCGATCGCATCGGTTGAACAGGCACGACTTGCCGTTGTTGATGCCATCGCCGCCCGCTTCGCCGCCGACGAGGCCAAGCGCGCATAAAAGCAGAGAGTAAACTCGTGGACCGACCAGACGCCAAACCCCAGCCCGGATGAGAACCTCCGCCCTAAGCTGAAATAAGGCCGCCTCAGTTGGTACCCTTTTTCACCTTCGTGGACGGATCGTTGCCTTGATAGACGCTTGCGAGCGCTCCCCGGCCAGGCCAGCTGCGATAAACCACACCCGATCACCAACAGCGCGACACGCGCTCCTGATCTCCGCGGTGGATCGATCGCCCGCATAACGATCGAAACGGCTCCGATGTCGTCGACAGATCGCCGGCTCGTATGATTCGCAGAAAGCAGCGTGATTTTCAGAGCGATGCGCGTGCAAAGCACGAACGCAACACGTTAGTTGTTTGTCGAGTCTTGCAGCCTTAAAATCTCAGGCAGCAAGCTTGATCTTCAAAACGCTGCGATAATTGCCGTTAGCCGCGTGCAAGCGGCCAAGCTTCTCGGCATTGATGCGCCTCATATCGCGAACGCTGTCCGTTCTCAAGAGCTGCCATCGCATCAGCCTGGGCAAGCCGCCCGCGTGACGCTGCCTCGGTGAGAGCAGCGGATCGAGAGCTGGCCAGATCCCAAGCGGCGCCAGCGCCGAAAGTAAGCTGAACCGCCCCGGGTTTGCCGGAGGCCATTTGGTTTAAGTTATGCCGCCATGGCGGGTCGTTCCAGCATGGCGTAGTAGCGTTGCTCGGCTTCGGCCGGCGGGATGTTGCCGATGGGCTCGAGGAGCCGCCGGTTGTTGAACCAGTCCACCCATTCCAGCGAACTCGACGGCCTCAAAGCTGCGCCATGGTCCGCGCCGATGGATCACCTCCGCCTTGTAGAGGCCGTTGATGGTTTCGGCGAGAGCATTGTCATAGGAATCTCCGACGCTTCCGACGGAAGGTTCGATGCCAGCTTCGGCCAGGCGCTCGGTGTATTTGATCGAGACGTATTGGGCGGATTCAAACGGTCGTCGCAACACCAGTTACTTTCACTCATAACAGAAGATCGTCAAGCGCCTCCGCCGGCG
>NZ_JBVVPS010000086.1:0-3152 GCF_055811355.1 Bradyrhizobium sp. WSM4873
AGTTCTCGGTGGTGATAGGGGCGGTGCCATCAAAGTGGTTCAGCGGCGTATGGCGGGAAAGATCAGCATGGGCGCGCCCGGGAGGCGCTGCCGACCGCAGCCGAGCCCCTGTAGATCCCTCTGGACCTTTTCTAGGAATAACGACGTACGTCTGTGGCCCCTTTCTAATCCATGTTGTGATATGCCCAAATCGCACTTCCGCAGGTCATGTTCTCTGGCGAGCTTGGGTACTGGCCTGTTTCCGACCTCAGTGCTTGGCTTGAAGCTGAGAGTGGCCTGTTTTCGTTTCGTGCCTGGCCTTGATCTATCTCAAAGGGAATTGGTCCGCGCCGAACATTCAATGAACGCCATGGAACGGCACCACCCACTTTCGCTCGTCTGGCTGGCGCACGTTCGACGACGAAGTCCGCCAGTTGGCGAAGTCGGATAGACGACGCGCCGACTGATGACGGTTCCTGGTCGGCGTGGTTTCCGCCTTGGCCTTACCGCCATACGATCGACGACCCATCGCGCTTCCGATCGGCATCAAGCGTCGGCGCCCATCTGGGTCTTAGCCTCGACGCAACTGATATCAATGGCAAGATATCACGATGCGGCGACCGCCTTCTCCGAACCGGACTAGCTCCGACGGCGCGAGCACTACCACCGTCCGTGGGCGAGTTCAGAAATGTAAGCTTGACAACAAACCGCAATTAAAGGGCCGAATGACAGTCAAAATCAGTTTGATTACGGGCGTGCAGCTCGCGGCACCACTTCCGGCGGAAAGCGGGGCTGGTCCGGAGGCTCACCGCCGCTGCAGCCGACAGAAACCATTGCGGTCGACGTGTGGACGAAGCCCTCCAAACAAATCGTAGCGGTGGCTGCTAGAATGCTGGCGGCTTGCTTGCTGCAGCGTCTGCTTTGGGCTCGTCCGGAAGGCCGCGCACGAAGCTGATAGCTCGCTCCTGAAGTTCGGCCTCCAGCTTTGTGGCCTTGATACGGTCAACGATGAGATCACGATTGAATGGCCGCGCCTTGTGGTAGCCGTCCACGAACTCCTTGTCCTTTTCCGACAGGCGAGCGAGCTTGGATACGATAATGTCTTCGGGACATGGCGCCACAGCCAGAACCTTCCTGTCGTCAACGTCCACCGTTTTGGTGATGGCGCGCTTATTCCAATCGCCAGGCAGCCGCGCGGTATTCTCGTCGACACCGTCGATATAGAAGCCGTGATCGCGATGGAATTTTGAGCCCTCGCCGTAGAGAGCATTTATCTCTTCTGAAGCCTCCGGATCGTCTTCAGGATCGAGCTCCTTCTGCTGAATTTCCCATATCTTCGCGTTCTCAGGATAAGCGTCGATTTCGCCAGAGGTGCGTAGGACGACCGGAGCGTCGGGCCACGAAAGTAAGATGCTTTGGCTTCCAATGATGAAGACCTTGTCGGTTTTAAACAGCCGGGCAATCACCCTGACTGTCTCGACAAGGTCTTCAATAGTTCGAACAAACGAGTTTTGCGTCACGCCGCCATCCGCGGAAG
Organism: Bradyrhizobium sp. WSM4873; assembly: GCF_055811355.1. Classification (NCBI taxonomy): domain Bacteria; kingdom Pseudomonadati; phylum Pseudomonadota; class Alphaproteobacteria; order Hyphomicrobiales; family Nitrobacteraceae; genus Bradyrhizobium; species Bradyrhizobium sp. WSM4873. The sequence continues at coordinate 1,517 of NZ_JBVVPS010000086.1, forward strand.
TGCCGCGGTTTGATGGATCGCAGATCTCTCTGCAATCCGCTTCGCCGCCTTCCAGATGCGACGGCGCAGAGTGTCATCCTCGAAGTTGATACCTTCCGCCAAAACGAAAGGCGAGGATAGACGCAGACGCGTCATCTCTTCGTCGCGGCTCGTCAAACGGCGGCGTACCGTAGATGGAGGAAAGCCAAGCATGTCCGACCACTCGCGAACGAAAGTGTAGCCTTCGAAACGCTGCGAGTTATGGGCCAAAGAATCCTTCGCCCTTTCGACCAGCGACGGGTCGCGACCGATCTGCCGCGCAATAAGCCGATGCATGATCAGCTTCGCGGTGTCGTTTACGTATTCCCGGTTGATTCGGACGCTCATGGCTCTCGACCAGTGCCTACCTCGCCGGAAAATAGGGCATCTACCCTTAAAAATCCAGCTACTCACCAATCCTCTTGGACGGAGTATGTTCCCTGTCCGTTCAAACAGCAGTTCCCATAGTCCCGCCAGCAGGCCTGCCTGGATAAGGAACCTAATCTCCCACCTGAAGCATCTCCAAGCTAAATCAATGCTTTATATCGACATCCCGCTACGAAGATAATCCTCAATTGGCCCAAAATGGGACTGAGAGGTCCATGCCGGCGATACGAACCGAGATCTTTCAGAAGACCTTTACCGCCTCGCCACAGGCAATCTCCGCACCCATCCTGGCCCTTTGCCGCGAACTCGGCACGGACCGACAGCTTGTCTGGGTCTCGATCTTACCTGAGCCCGGCGCCCTTGTGAGCGAGTGTTTTAGCAACGTTTCCGCAAAGGTTGCGGGTGAAGGAGGGACGTTGCTGTACGGATGGACGATATGCGCTTTAAAATTCGCAACTCGTTTGCTGATGTGCTCTCGCTCGGAGCTGTCCCAGCTCAACGGCCGGGGAGGATCGGGCGGGGAAGCCCGTTGGGGAGCGTTTGCAATCGGCGCTGTCGGCTTTGGAATAGGCGCTAATGTTCCTGCGCGTCGACAATTGCCGCGGATTGTTGAAGCAGCGCCTCTAGTTCCTTCTTCCAGTCCATCTTGTGTGTTTCCCCGAACGGTCATCGGACGAGGCTAACTTGGTGCGGTACGCGCGTCCAGCGCCCCCTTTTGGTAGTTGCGAGGCCGCTGCATGTCGGCAAAATGGTGGCCGATGAGCCTTGTTGCCCGGGTGGTCTGACCGCAACTACTCTACAGTATTGCTTTAATGGGAGACGGACGTGGCGACGGGTATTGTAAAATGGTTCAACGCGACCAAAGGTTTCGGCTTTATTCAGCCCGATGAGGGTGGCCAAGATGTTTTTGTGCACATAAGCGCCGTCGAGCGCGCTGGCCTCTCGGACCTGCGCGAAGGGCAGACAGTCTCTTACGAGGTTAAAGTCGACCCGAAGCGGGGTAAGAGCAGCGCGGAAGATCTGCGTGTCTGATTTGTTGTTGTAGGCGCCTGACCCTCAGCCCCCAGCCCAAGTCTGGCGCTTACCTCGGAACGAGCTATCGCCAATTTTTGGTGACGACCGGGCCGGTCAGGCGGCGGCGGTTGCGGGCTGAAGGTCGGTCGGCTTGGCGATGACCTCGATCCCGTCGTTGAATGTCACACCGAGAAGAAGTTTTGGCAACTGGTTGTGT
>NZ_JBVVPS010000087.1:0-2552 GCF_055811355.1 Bradyrhizobium sp. WSM4873
CGCGCGACGCGCGCATCACATAGCGCCGTAGCTAGCGCGGCTTGGCCGCGGAGGCCGACCCGTTACCCCATCTACGGATGATGGCTAAACCCGGAAATGCTTGCTCAGCTTCAGGCCCTGGGCCTGGTAATTCGAGCCGATGCGCTGGCCGTACATGGCGTCGGGGCGGGCCAGCATCTTCTCGTAGACGAGGCGGCCGACGATCTGGCCGTGTTCGAGGATGAACGGCACCTCGCGCGAGCGCACTTCGAGCACGGCGCGCGACCCCAGCCCGCCGGCGCCGGCATAGCCGAAGCCGGGATCGAAGAATCCGGCATAATGCACACGGAACTCGCCGACCAGCGGATCGAACGGCACCATCTCCGCGGCGTAATCGGGCGGCACCTGCACCGCCTCTTTCGACGCGAGGATATAGAACTCGCCGGGATCGAGGATCAGGCTGCCGTCGGGACGGGCCGAGATCGGCTCCCAGAAGTCCTCGACGGAATAGCCGGCGCGGCGATCGACGTCGATCACGCCGGTGTGGCGCTTGGCGCGATAGCCGACGAAGCCGCCGCTCTTCTCGCCGGAGAGATCAACAGAGACGGCGACGCCGCCGGTGAGATCGGCATCGTCGACATCGACGAGACGCTCGGTCGCATGCAGCGCCTCGAGGTCGTCGATGTTGAGGATGGCATCGCCGGTGCGGAAGCGCACCTGGCTCAGGCGCGAGCCCTCGCTGACCAGCACCGGGAACGTCTTCGGGCTGATCTCGGCATAGAGCGGCCCATGATAGCCGGCACCGATCATGTCGAAGCGGCGGGTGCCGTCGGCGATCACGCGGGTGAAAACGTCGAGCCGGCCGGTCGAGCTTTTCGGGTTGGCGGCCGCGACGATCTCCGGCGGCAGCGCGAGGCTTTCGAGCAGCGGCACGATGTAGACGCAGTTGGTCTCCAGCACTGCGCCGTCGGCGAGGCTGAACTCGTGCAGCTTCAACTCGTCGATGCGCTCGGCGACGGTGGCACCGGGACCGGGCAGGAAGCTGGCGCGAACGCGATAGGCGATGTCGCCGAGGCGGAGGTCGAGGCTCGCCGGCTGGATCTGGCTTTCGACGAAGTCGTAAGCGGGCAGGATGAGACCGCCCTCCGCCATCGCCGCGATCATGCGGTCGGGCAGGATACCATTGGCGTCGGCGGCAACCGTGAACGTCAACCGGGGGTCCTCATCAGGGATCAAACACATCCCGACATGCGGGAAATATGAGCGTTTTACGGCTATCCGATGGACGTCTTGACGGAAAGGGCATTGCGGAATATGAGCATGACTTATCCCGTGGTGATTTGAGCCGGCCGGCTTGCAGCCACGTTAAATAAGTCGCTAAACAGGCCGGGGACCTCTGTGATCCCGGCCCGTGGAAATATTCCAGGCCGGTTTTTTTGTGACCATTTTCGATGGTCACTTCAGGAGGTCCTATGTCGAAGTCCCCGGCGCCCACCGCGTCCTACCGTCCCGAAACCCGCCTGGTCCATTCCGGCACCCTGCGCTCGCAATATGGCGAGACGTCGGAGTCGCTGTTCCTGACCCAAGGCTACGTCTACAACAGCGCCGAGGAGTGCGAGGCGCGGTTCAAGGGCGAGGACCCCGGCTTCATCTATTCACGCTACTCCAACCCGACCATCGCGATGTTCGAGCGCCGCATGATCGAGCTCGAGGGCGCCGAAGCGGCACGTTCCGCCGCGACCGGCATGGCCGCGGTGACGACCGCGATCCTGGCGCCGCTGAAGGCCGGCGATCACGTCGTGGCCTCGCGCGCGCTGTTCGGCTCGTGTCTCTACGTCGTGCAGGATTTGCTGCCGCGCTACGGCATCGAGACCACGCTGGTCGACGGCCTCGATCTCGACCAGTGGCAGCGCGCCATGAAGCCGAACACCAAGACGTTTTTCCTGGAGAGCCCGACCAATCCGACGCTGGATGTACTCGACATTCCCGGCATCGCCGAGATCGCGCACAGTGGCGGCGCGCGGCTCGTCGTGGACAACGTGTTCGCCACTCCGATCTGGCAGAGCCCGCTCGCGCTCGGCGCCGACGTCGTCGTCTATTCCGCGACCAAGCACATCGACGGCCAGGGCCGCTGTCTCGGCGGCATCATCCTGTCCTCGGAAGCGTTCATCGCCGAGCACATCCACAATTTCATGCGCCAGACCGGCCCGTCGATCTCGCCGTTCAACGCCTGGGTCCTGCTCAAGGGCCTGGAGACGCTCGCCGTGCGCGTGCGCGCGCAGACCGAAACGGCGGCGCGCATTGCGGACGTTCTGGCGAGCCATCCGAAGATTTCGCGGCTGGTGTTTCCCGGCCGCGCCGATCATCCGCAGGCAGCATTGGTGAAGAAGCAGATGCGCGGCGGCTCGACGCTGGTCGGCCTCGAGGTCAAAGGCGGCAAGCAGGCGGCGTTCCGCGTGCTCAACGAGCTCAAGCTCGCCAAGATCTCGAACAATCTCGGCGACGCCAAGAGCCTCGTCACGCATCCGGCCACCACGACGCATCAGCGTTTGAAGCCGGAGGACCGCGCCGCG
>NZ_JBVVPS010000088.1:0-1774 GCF_055811355.1 Bradyrhizobium sp. WSM4873
GGCGGCGCAGGCCCGGCGAACGGCCGGTCATCCCGCACATAGGTCCATATCCGGCCGGTCGTGCACTTGCCCTTCGCCAGGATGCGGATGGTGGTGTCGTCGCCATGAAGGCGCTCGGCCGCGAGCACATGACGCTCGATCAGCTGGAACAGCGGCATGACGGCGAAGGTTCCGCGGCCGACCTGGTCGGCCAGCGTCGACAGCGGCAGGTCGATCCGCTCAGCCTTGAAGCGCACGCTCTGGCGATTGAGCGGGATATGCATGCCGAACTTGTCGAACAGCATTGTCGCCAGCAATTGCGGACCGATGAAGCCGCGCGGCGTGGCATGGAACGGTGCCGGCGGCTGGCTGATCTTCTCGCAATCGCGGCAGGTGAACTTCTCGCGTACCGTCTCGATCACCTTGAAGCGACGCGGGATCTCCTCCAGCGTCTTGGTCACATCCTCTCCGACCTTCGCCAGCCGAGATCCACCGCAGCAGGCGCAGCTCGTTGGAGCCTCAATGACGACGCGCTCGTGTTCGATGTCGTCCGGCCATGGCTGGCGAACCGGCCGCTTGCGCATGAAGGGGCGAACGTTCTGCGTCTTCGCTGCTGCGGCCTGCGCGGCAAGCTCATTCTCGGTCGCCGTTGTGGCGAGTTCTTCGAGCTCCAATTCCAACTGCTCGAGTAACCGCGCCGTGCGCTCGGAGCGCTGCCCGTGCAGTTCGCGTTTAAGCTTCTCGATCCGTAGCTCAAGATGAGCGATCAGCACCTCGCTGTCCGACAGCTCCGCCCGCGCGTTGGCGGCATCCGCGACTGCCACATCGCGTTCAGCCTGCAACGCCTCGCGCTCGGTCAGCAGAGCAAGGTAGGCTCTCGCGAGATCCGACGGAAGATCGTCCGGCTTCGATGTCATGACGCCATTGAATCAGATCGAGCATCAGATTCAAACCCAAAACGATTATCCGACCCGCGTCGGCCGCTGGGTTTCTTGCGGATTGCGCCAATCGATCCCGGACAGCAGATAGCTCAACTGCGCCAGCGAGATCGTTACCGCTTCACCGGCAACCGATGGCCAGATAAACTTTCCTCTCTCGAGTTTTTTTGTGAACAAGCAGGCTCCCTGACCATCGTGCCAGATCACCTTCACAAGATCGCTGCGGCGACCGCGGAAGACAAACAAATGACCGCTGAGCGGTTCTTTGTGCAGCACCTCCTGCACTTGGAGGGCCAGCGACGGAAAGCCTCTGCGCATATCCGTATAGCCTGTCGCCAGCCACACTCGCACATTCCCTGGTACAGCAATCATCGGCGTCCAAGCACATCGAGGACCCGCGCCAGCGCCTCCGGATCGACGTGCGCATCCACCCGGATGCACCGTCGGTTGCCGAGATCGATCTCTATCAATCCAGTACGTGCGGCTGCCGCCGAGCGAACTCGGCCATCAACCGTAGGCAAAAGCTTCGCAGTTTCTTCAGTCGAGGCCGCTACGGCGGCGATCTGCACCGGCGTAAAAGATGGTACAACTTGTTCCGATGTCCGTGCTTGTCGACGCCAGGTAAACACCAGGCTGGCCGCTACTCCGTTGCGCCGCGCAACCTCAGTTACCTTCGCGCCCGGTGCCAGCGTCTCCTCGACAATCCGTGCCTTGTCGTCCTGCGACCAACGCCGCCGCCGCTCCAGCCCGCCCAAAACCTCGACCCGCATCGCCTGATGACCTTAAAGCTAGACTTAAGGTCACACGCTTCGCGAATTACCACCCCTCACGCAAGACGGCCCCCATCGGAGGCGTAC
>NZ_JBVVPS010000089.1:0-1729 GCF_055811355.1 Bradyrhizobium sp. WSM4873
CCCGCGCGTGAGGACAGCCGACGATAGAATGCTCCAAGCGCTGTCTCGCTCCGCCCCACGGTTGTTGCTGCCAACCGCAACAGCGCAGCTGCGCGACTTGAGGATCTCCGTGTGCGCGAGGACAGCACCTTGCCGCCGGAGATCTTGTTGCCGGGTGCGAGGCAGAGCCAGGAAGTGAAGTGTTTGGCGCTCGGCCATGCCCTTAAATCCGTGCCGCACTCGCCGATGAGCTTCAATGCGAGCGACGGACCCAACCCATGGATCTCAGTCAAATCGACGCCAAGCACGCCATACAGCGCGGTCCCTGACATCGAAGGTGGGTGTGTTGACCTGCTTGGTCTTGACGCGTGGCTTGGCTAGCTTTCCGACTGGTCCTGCTCCTTTGGTGTTCAATGCACTGATCAGGACTTCGAGCTTGCGATCACAGTCGAGCATCTTTGCCTGATAAGCGTCGTAGAGCTCCAGCGATTGAGTCAACGCGAAGACATGTTCGTGGCGGTCATTGCCTACGAGTGCTGCGCGGATCGTCTCGATCGATGAATGGCAGCGCACGTCCCGATAGGTTGCTAGGACGTCGGGATTGCGTTCGCCTGCGACAATGGCTCGGATAATCCGCATGCCGGTCGCGCCGGTGATATCCGAGACAACATGATGGAGCTGCAGGTTCATCTCCATCAGGGCCTTCTGCATATGTTGGATATGGGCGGCAGCATATTCCACGAGCCGCTCGCGCTGGCGCAGATAGGCTCGCAAGGTTGCGATCTCGGCATCGGGTCGAAAGCTGCCCCGTAACAGGCCATAGGAGTGGAGCTGGCGTAACCAAGCGGCATCGCTGACATCGGTTTTGCGCCCAGGTACATTCTTGGCGTACCGCGCGTTGACCAAAATGACCGCGAACCCGCGCTGTTCTAGGATCTCGTAGACCGGGATCCAATAGACCCCAGTGGATTCCATCGCGACACTGGTCACGCCGCACGCCTTGAACCAGTCCGCCAGCTCATGCAGGTCTTGCGTGAATGTGCCGAATGCACGCACTGGCGTATCGGTGCAGGCCGGGTTCACCGCCGCCATGTGCATCTTTGACCCGATGTCGATGGCGGCCGCGCCAAGGTTGACCGGCTTTAAGTCCGGGCCGCCACCAGTTGTCCTCTTAGGCATCGCAAATCCTCCGTCCGATGATGGGCTGGAGGGTCTGGGCTATGCCAATTTGTCATCTTCCTAATCGGGATCGCCGCCGAAACGGCGTCACCACTCTCAAGTCCGCATGCGCCCATGGACCACGTTTTTTAACGGGGACAGTGCCTCCAATAAGCTGACGGCCGCTACCCTCCGAGCCAAGGGATAGCACAAGGCTGTTTCTACCCCGCACAGGCGCGCCATCCCGCTGGACAGTTTTTTAAAATGTCGCGCTCCATGCGCAGCCGTTCGTTCTCCTGGCGCAGGCGGGCGATCTCCGAAGCCTGGTCCGCCGACATCGGCGTCGCCTGCGTGGTGGGGCGCCACGCCGCCGATGCCGGCTCCTGCCGGAGCTTATCTACCCAGCGTCGCAATACCGAGTCGCGCAGACCGAGCTCCTTGGCAACCGACCCGATCGAGCGACCGCTCGACACCACCAGTTCGACGGCCTGGCGCTTGTACTCCTCAGTAAACGACCGACGTTGACGTTCCATTCGACACCTCCGGGCTCAACGAGCCTACTACAGGTGTCCACTCATTCGGAGGAGGTTCA
>NZ_JBVVPS010000090.1:0-1603 GCF_055811355.1 Bradyrhizobium sp. WSM4873
TCCACGATATCGAACCCCATCCGCTTGAACGCGTCGCTGATGGCAGCCGCGTCGTTGTCGGGATTAGCCAGCCGCGCGACGCTCTGGTAGTTGGACACGCCAAGGACCAGCGCCACCCGCTTGTCGGCCTGCGCAGTCGAGGCCGCGACCAGCATCCACAACACCGACAGCGCAAGCCGGCAGACCAACCGGCTTGAACGCAACGTCGGGACTGAAGGGCTCAATCGGATCATGATGCGGGCTTCGCTCCACGCGTCAGCAATGTGGCTGCAATCAATATGAATACTATTCGATAGCGGTCCGCCCTCGGGTCTGTGCCATCGATCACACATCAGGCCCGGCCGTCAGGCGAGACGGTTGCCGCCGCGCAGTGTCCACCGGCGACTCCCTGCCGGAAATGATAATGGAAGTGGCATGGCATTGGGAAGCCGTCCTGCAACCTTCCGGAGATACTTGCCTCCCCCAGGCGCTTGAGCTTCTATGTCGGCATAAATCGCTTTTGCTTCATTGGCCACCCGAAGGTTTTCAGACAAGGGGTTTCAAAATGATCCGTCCTTTCATGACAGTCGTGTTGTCGCTCGCAACCTCCGCCTTGTTGCTTCTGTCCGACACTGCGAGCGCCGACAAGATGCGCCCGGGCTACAAGAGCTACCAAAACGCTCACGGCCTGAATGCCAACACCGCTTGCCGTCGCCCCGCATTCAACATCTGCCAGGGTTGTAATGTCGTCATCCCGATGCGGGTCGCGCAAGACCGCGGTTGCGGGTTCAACTTCCAGTCGCTGGGTCCGTTCGTGGGCCAGGACGTCGTCGTCTCTCCGGCGAACGGATCCTACAGCCTGGTCAACTCGACAAAGGCTGTGTACCGGCCGAACTCCGGCTTTACCGGCAGCGACCACTTCGAAAGCCGTCTCTACTTCGAGGACGGCACCGGCAAGCGCACGTTCCTGAACCTGAAAGTCAACGTCAACGTCGTTCCCAGCCTGTGAGTCCCGGCACCGTCCCATCGGCGCCGATCTCAATCGCCTTCACAACTGCCGCCGCATGAATCGGCTCCGCCGGACGGACGCGAGCGACCGCGCGGGCTCGGCTCGTGACGCGATACCGCCTTTGACTTCTGCGGCGGCGGATCGGGACGCCGGCGGCACATGCCCTGGGCATCCAGCACGTCGTTACCGTCACAGACGATCTGGACGCAATGATCGCCCTCTACCTTTTGTCCCTTGGCGCACACCAGCGGACAGACACGATCGGGCCTGCCGCGCACCGCATCGAGCGCATCGAGACTTGCAACTTTGACGTCGAATTTGGTGCCGGCGTTTCGGTTGAAATTGTCGAGCGCCTTTTGCGACGGCGTCGTCCAGGCACCGTCGGCCGCACCGGGATCGCAGCCGACGCGCTTCAGATGGGCCTGGAGCAGACGGGCGACGTCCGCCGGATCCATTGCCGGCTTGGCAACCGGCGCAGGGGCAGGCGCCGGCGCAGCCGACGGAGTTAGCGCCGCAAGTGTGGCCTGTCGCTCGCGCCCGCGCTGTTCCTGTTCGCGCCTTGCGGCCTCGATCTGTTGCTGCGCTTCCAGCGCGGCCTGCTTCTTCGCCTGCTCG
>NZ_JBVVPS010000091.1:0-1592 GCF_055811355.1 Bradyrhizobium sp. WSM4873
CTAGACTGTATGTCCCCCCACAAAATGAGGCGACTCACCCTCGATGTTGCGACGAGGGTTGCCCGGATGGACCGGGTAGAGCCTCAAACAAGGAGGGCGAGTCGTGGGTCATCATACCGAGGTCTTTGTCGGAATCGATACGTCAAAATCGCGCAATGCTATAGCCATTGCCGATGGCGGCCGTGGCGGCGAGGTACGATATCTCGGGGAGTTTCCTGCCACGGAGGCAGCGATCCGAAAGCTGGTGGCAAAGCTTGCAGCGAAATGCTGTCAGTTGACGTTTTGCTACGAAGCAGGGCCAACAGGATACGGTCTCTACAGACTGCTCAAGAGCCTCGGCCATGACTGCCTGGTGGTGGCCCCCTCGCTCGTTCCGAAGAAGGCCGGCGATCGAGTGAAGACGAACCGGCGCGATGCGGTAAGCCTCGCCAAGCTGTTGCGCGCGGACGAGCTCACGGCGGTGTGGGTGCCGGACGAGCGCCATGAGGCTATGCGCGATCTCTCGCGCGCCCGTCAAGCAGTGAAGAAGGACCTCCAGGGCAAGCGTCAACAGATCTCGTCATTGATGCTGCGGCTGGGACGCATCTATCCGGGCAAGACAACGTGGGGACCAGCCCACATGAGATGGCTCATGTCGCAGAAGCTCGAGCATCGCGAGCAGCGCATCGCATTCGAAGAGTTACTTGAGGGGATACGCCAGGAAAGTGAGCGGCTGGAGCGTTTGGAAGATGCCATCCGCGAGGTAGTACCCGAGTGGTCGCTCGCCGAGGTTGTGTCGGCCCTGCAGGCGGTGCGTGGGATTGATCTCATTGCGGCTGTGGGGGTGCTGGCTGAGATCGGTGATCTATCCCGCTTTCAAAATCCGCGCGAGCTGATGGGCTATCTGGGTCTGGTGCCCACAGAAAACTCGACTGGCGACCAAGTCAAGCGAGGCGGCATCACCAAAGCCGGTAATGGGCGGGCGCGACGTATTCTTGTAGAGGCGGCCTGGAGCTATCGATATCCGCCGCGCGTGAGCCGAGACAAGCAGCCAAAGGTGGAGGCCGCACCGAGAGTCGCGCGCGAGATTGCGTGGAAAGCGCAAACCAGGCTGTGCGGACGCTTCCGCTCACTCGAGCGGAAGGGCAAGCGGCGAACCGTAATCGTCACGGCGATTGCCCGAGAGCTATCCGCCTTCATTTGGGCGATCAATCGCGAGCTCATGCCACCTCGACAGGCGTGACATCGTTGGGGGCTGTGGACCGCTCGAGTCGTGAGGTGCGCTCGACCGGCCCACAGCCCCCTTTGTTGCAATCAAGATCAGGGGGCAGTCGCAGACATTAATCGTGCAGAAGTGAAGGCGGGACCACGGCAGGGGAAATCCTGAAATCCATTATGTGGCCGATCATCCGATCGACGCCCGACGCTAGACCAGGGACAGCCCCAGACGAAAAAACGGAAATGCGGTATCCAACCCGCGCATCAGAGCCTGTTCACCGACGTCTTTGAGTCCCGCCTTCTCCTCTGCACGATCCATCGGCACAAGAACTTCACGATGAGTCCTCGTGGAGATGAGAAACCGTGCGCTGTGTGCTTGACTGGGGACATCAGAA
>NZ_JBVVPS010000092.1:0-1567 GCF_055811355.1 Bradyrhizobium sp. WSM4873
CCGGACCGAGGCGCTCGGCGGCCACATGGAGGCTTGCGACGACTGCGGCACGACACGCCTCGCCTATAATTCCTGTCGCAACCGGCACTGTCCGAAGTGTCAGGGGCCAGCCCGAGCCGCGTGGCTCGCCGCGCGAGAAGCCGACCTGCTGCCGGTTCCCTATTTCCACGTCGTCTTCACACTGCCGGCTCCGATCGCAGCGATCGCCTTTCAGAACAAGGCCATCGTTTATGCGATCCTGTTCAAAGCCGCCGCCGAGGCAATGTCGACGCTCGCCGCCAATCCACGCCGGCTCGGCGCCCGGATCGGTGTCCTCGCCGTCCTTCACACCTGGGGGCAGGCGCTGACGCACCATCCCCACGTCCACTGCGTCGTCCCGGGCGGCGGCCTCTCGCCCGATAGCGCGCGCTGGATTGCCAGCCGACCAAAGTTCTTCCTGGCCGTCAAACCGCTCGCCCGGCTGTTCAGACGCCTGTTCCTCGAACGTCTGACCGCTGCCTTCGACGCCGGCACCCTGAACTTCTTCGGCGATCTCGCATCCCTGGCCGAGCCTGCTGCCTTCACAGCTCACCTCGTCGCCATGCGGCGCATCAGCTGGGTGGTCTACGCCAAACGGCCGTTCGGCGGCCCCGCGCACGTGCTGGCCAATCTCGGCCGCTATACCCATCGCGTTGCGATCGCCAACAGCCGGCTCGTCGCCCTCGACGACGATCACGTCGCCTTTACCTGGAAGGACTACCGCCAGAACGGCGCGACAAAGATCATCAAGCTCAAGCCCGACGAGTTCATCCGCCGCTTCCTTCTTCACACGCTGCCCGATGGCTTCCATCGCATCCGCCACTTCGGCTTCATGGCCAACGGCCATCGCGCTGCCAAGCTCGCCCTTTGCCGCAAACTTCTCGATCGTGAGCGGACAGCGCCAAACGATGGCGAGCCGTCGCCTGTGGAGTCGGACGCTCTGACGTGGCCCAAGGCTCCCGCCTGTCCTGACTGTGGTGGCGTCATGCGCATCGTCGAGCGCTTTCGACACAGCTTCAACCGCTCCAGTCCTCAAACATCCCCGTTCCAGTGCGATACATCGTGAGCCAAGTCATGCCGTGCACAACGATCGCTATTCGTCATTCCGCTCCCAGCGCCTCGATCATCGTGGACGCTGTCGAATCCGTGCTGCCACACGGCGCGACAACAACCGTCCGATGTAGCAAAACGCCTATCGCGATCTCCGGCAAAGCGCGCCTGATCTCAACTCTTCCCCGATGCACACATCTCGCAGCTCTGCCTCACGTGCCGAGCCGGCAGGCCGGGCGTTGCGATCTCCAACAATCCCCATAGCTGCAAACCCGCGCATACCCGCCCGCGCCTTCGTTCAATCCGGCTTCAATGAGGTCGCGTAACTGCGCATGCCGCGCCAGCACGTGAGCGCGACCTCACAGAACCCTCCAGATTCCCTTTCGCTGCGGACCATGATTCTGTGGTGCATCGGAGGGGCCGATGCGACCGAAGAAGCACAGGACGACGGGATCGAACGATCTGTTCCGGGCGCGGCTGGACCAGATCATCAACATGA
>NZ_JBVVPS010000093.1:0-1554 GCF_055811355.1 Bradyrhizobium sp. WSM4873
CCGACGTTGACGTTCCATTCGACACCTCCGGGCTCAACGAGCCTACTACAGGTGTCCACTCATTCGGAGGAGGTTCAACGACCTGCTGGTCAAGAGCTGATGCGGTAAGGCGCGCTCCACGCCAACGCGCTGCCGATGGACTATCAAGACGCAAGACGAGCGCAGGTTCTTCAAATGGGGGCATCTGCTTGTCGACCAGCGTCGCCCTAAGTATCGAGGGGACCCGAGATATTGCCGTCAGCTTCGCGCGACCCAGCCGCGACCTCGCGGGAATCCGTCAACTTCGCGTAGACATGCTGACTGCACTATTGACCCTGCGCGAACGGGTCGACGCAAAGAAGTAGCTCTGTCTGGAGCGCTACGAGCGGACGCTGCTTGCGGAAGCCAAAACGGGCACTTCGCGATGTGTCCAAAGCATAGAGGTGGTCTGCACATCGAACGATTCCAGCTCTCCCCAGGTCCTCCGATGCTCCAGTTAATTCAGGGTTTTAAATATGGCGGGCTTGAGACTGAGCCTCCATTTCGATCCAATCGGACTGATTGGATGGGGCCCGCTTTACCCAGCAGCTTGGCCCTCGCCGAGCCAGTGCGGATCGAAGGAAACTCTGTGTCCTAGCGCAGCAAGATGAGTCCTCATTTGCGCCAGCGAAGCGGCGACCGGGCTTGCGTGCCAACCATTGGCCACGCTGCAGGACGCCCAACGGGGCGGCTATGATGATTTAAATAATTTAAATGAATGCACGAGCTTACGCCCTTAGAGTCCAATTTTCGCCAAGCTCGAATGGCTTTCTGGCGCCGGGGCAGGACCAACCCGTAGGAGTCCTGCATATGTTGAGACGAGTTTTTGTCGCGTTTGTATTGGTCACTATCGGGGCCACCGCTACAGAAGCGCGCCGCGTACATGCTAACCGAGCGCCTGAGTGCAACGTCACGATGCCCTGCGACTTTTCATTTTCGCAACCATATCAATTCAGCAATGCGCGGCAATCGCAGGCGCGTCGGGTGGCGCGCGCTCGGATGTCGTATGCTGAAGCTAGGCTAGACGGGGGCCAAGTTGTTGGTAGCCGTCCGGCAGGCTGCCCTCGCGCCTTCTGCGGATGCGGTGCATCCATAAAGATCTTTGGCCGCATCGTACCGGGCTTAAATCTGGCGTCTAACTGGCTACGATTTCCTCGTGCAACGCCAGCCCCGGGAATGGTTGCCGCGCGGCATGGCCACGTGTTTGTCCTAGAGCAGCAGGTTAGCGGCGACGTATGGATGGCGTACGACGCTAACTCGGGAGGGGGCGCCACGAGAATTCACGCGCGTTCACTTAGAGGTTATACGGTCGTCAATCCTCGCGCCTGAGGCCATCGCACGGCCGGTGGGCCCTTGGACGACAGCCTTCCGGCCGAGCCGCATTCCTCTGAGCAACCTGCCCCCTCCCTCCTGCGTCGTACGCATACGACGAAGGCCGCCTGATTGACGCATGCGCGCAAGCGCGACGAGCTCTATGAAGGGCGTTGCGTGAAGATCAGGCAGCCTGCTGATCGGCGGGAGTGTCGCCTTGGCGGA
>NZ_JBVVPS010000094.1:0-1488 GCF_055811355.1 Bradyrhizobium sp. WSM4873
GGGCATGCACATATCTCTAAGGCTCCATCCTGCTGCAACGGCGTGGAAGTATTCGAGGCCGTTTTTGAAGGTGATGGGGCCTGGTGGCCTTGAGGATGGGTAACCGTCCCAGCCGCCGAGGCGGCCGATGATCCAGCCGGCCCAAGCGAGACTGTCTGGTGGATGCGGGTTCTTTAGTCGCTTGCTGCTGGCTTCGAGTTGCTGGTTGAGGGCAGCAAGCGCGCCGATCTCGCTGTCCTTGAAGACAGCAAGAACGGGCTGTTGAGCGCCATTGCGGGCCTGGAGAAGTTGGATGGTGATGACAGCCGCCTTGGCGGCGATAGCGACCAGCTTGAGGAGGCGATCGGATGTTCCGACCTGGCTGTCTTCGAGGTGGAAGCCTTGCGTTTTCAAGACGCGGAAGAACTGCTCGATGATCCAGCGCTGCTTGTACCATTGAACGATACGCCATGCGTCTTTGACGCTGGCAATCTCGTGAGAGGTGAGAAGACGCCAGTGCAGCGGCTCTACGCCGGCCCCGGCATCGATCTCGCGCACGTCGACCACTGCCAACGGCAGGCTTTTCGGCAAATGGCGTAGGAACTTACTCTGTGGGCGGGCAAGCTCGATTGCACCAAAGCGGAGCTCGATCTGGGCTAGACGGGCTGGCCGCGCCGCGCGCGCAGGCAGCTCGATCGCACGCCGATCCACCACGGCCATGGCATGGCTGGTCTCATACAAACCGGTGCGATCGGCAAGCTTGCGGTCATGCATACTGCGCGCGATGACATGGAAGTGCTGCTCAGTCGAACTGGCATAAAGGGCAAAGATATCGCTCTCGCGGTCACCCAGCACGGTGACCGCTGCGGCCTTGGCGAGCAGCGGTCTGGACGCAGCGACGGTGGATGTCCAGCGCCGCGATTCCTTGTCTGATAATTCCCGATCGTCGTGTGAGGTGGTGCGACGGCCCTCGCGCGTCCAGATCTGCCCGCTCAAAAGTCCAAGACAGGTGCCATCATCGGCATCCACAGCCAGTAGCGGATGCAGCAGCACGCCGTAATTATTGCCTTTGCCGATCTCCCCGAGCCCACGCCGGCGTTGCGCCGTGGTGTTGAAGTGGATCTCGCTGGTGTCCTGGATCGCCAGCACGTGGCGGCCCTCTACCGCCGCAACCGTGCCTTCGCCCCAGCTTTCGATAATCCGCTCCGCTGTCACCTTGGCCTGACCGAGAAAGCGGTTGAACCGCACCTCCAACGCACGATTACCCCTGGAAAGCCGCCGCAGACACACCGTTTTGCCCGCGACCATGCGTTCGACGAGCGCCGCCCCCCTTTATCGAGACGACGATCCCCGAACCGGCCTAGCGTCCAGTCAATTTGCGACAACATCACCGCACCCCTAATCCGATCTGAGGTGCCGCAATAGAAATCACACGGTTTCCCGATTCTGGAATCCCCAGATGCCGCTCTGAGTCAATCCGCCGCACCAGATATGTGCATGCCCTAGGGC
>NZ_JBVVPS010000095.1:0-1480 GCF_055811355.1 Bradyrhizobium sp. WSM4873
CTCCATCCGGGCTTCTGTAACGGGCCTTGGTTAGTCAATCCCTTTTTGCGGCATCCTCTCGCCGGGAACCTGCTTCTGTACGGGATCGGCGCGGTGGCCGTCACCTGATGGGGTTCTAGAGAGGAGCAGGCCGGCCAATCTACGGAAGCGTGATCGCATCATTGGATGCGTCGACAACCCGGATGACGGCCTGGCCTGATCCATCGTCCCGGCGAAGGGACTTCGCATCGGGAAGGCTGGTGTGGTACCCGCCCGAAAGCCTGTTTGCTCCTGCTTAGACCGCCATGGCACTTGCCTTGGCAGTTGAGTTGAACGGCACGTTGTCCTTGAGCATCCGAAGCATGATGACGGCAAGCTTGCGCGCCAGCGCTACCTTGGCCTTGCTCATGCCGGCACGCTTGGCGATCCGCATCGCCCAGCTTTTGAGCTGGGCACAGCCCCTGATCGGCTTGGTCAGAATGATGTGAGCAGCCTCATAGAGCGCCTCGCGCACGGAAGCGTCCCCATTTTTGCTGATCCGGCCGGAGTAATCGGTCTCGCCTGACTGGTGCTTCTTCGGTGTCAATCCGAACAGCGGCCCCGCCCGCTTCGATGAGGTGAAGCGAGAGGGATCATCGATGGCGCTGGCGTAGGTCAATGAGATGATCGGTCCTACGGCTGGGGTCGACATCAGCAGCTTGGCCTTGGCATCCAGCAGCGACATTGCCCGCACCCGCTTCTCAAAACCGTTGAACTCGCGCAGCAGCACCATATGAACCGCGAGCGTCGCCGCGGCGATCGCCTCAAGGGCCGGATGGCCGGCCACCAGCTCGCCGATCCGTGTCGCAAAGTTGCGTTTTGTCGTCTTGCCGACCTTCAAGCCGAAGCCACGCAAGATACCTCGCAAGCTGTTCTCGATGTCCTGAAGCTTGGCCTGGATCAGCTTGCGCGCCGTCAGCATCGCGCGGGTCTCCTGCGCGCTCATCGATTTGCAATGCACCGGCCGGAACCAGCCGAGCCGCATCAATTGGGCGATGTTGCGGGCGTCGTTGCGATCCGACTTCACCGGCATCGCCTCGAAGGCATTCCTCACGTGGCGTGTCTCCAGAAGCTCGACGGTGAGACCTGCCTGCTTCATGGCCGCGTAAAGCCACTGCGACAGCGGTCCTGCCTCGAGGCCGATCCTGGAAAGCTCGAACCCCAGCGAACGGAACCAGGCGATCAGCGCCTCCGGCTCGCTTGCGGGTTTGGCCTCCCGAACGATCTTCCCGGTCCCATCAACAACGCACACGCTGGAGCATTCCAATGACACATCGATTCCGGCATAATGGTCCATGGTCGTCTCTCCTCGATGCTTGGAGCAAGGCCTGGCCTCGACTCCGCTACACCATCATGTGAGGGACGACCGCCAACCTTCCAGCCAAGCCGCGCGACGCGCGCATCACATAGCGCCGTAGCTAGCGCGGCTTGGCCGCGGAGGCCGACCCGTTACCCCATCTAC
>NZ_JBVVPS010000096.1:0-1462 GCF_055811355.1 Bradyrhizobium sp. WSM4873
GGCGGATTCAAACGGTCGTCGCAACACCAGGAGTTTGGAGGTTGCGATGAACGTTGTAAGGCGCAGATCGGCGCGGTCAGGACGAGCCCCATTGCCGTCGCCAGGACGGCCCTGTGTTGCCGGGCGCGATGAACAGAATAAATTTTGGCGGGCGATTGCCGCTGGGTTAAGCAGCGAAGATGCTGCACTCGAAGCCGGATTGTCACAACCTGTCGGAAGCAGATTATTCCGAAAGGCGGGCGGCATGCCACCAGCGATGTTCAGATCTTCGGCAAAGGCACTGTCCGGGCGGTATCTCTCGTTGAATGAGCGCGAGGAGATCGCACTTCTCAAGGTGCAGGGCCATTCCATACAGGAGATTGGACGTCGCCTGGGGCGGGCTGCTTCCACAGTCTCCCGTGAACTGCGGCGCAACGCGGCCACTCGCGGCGGCGGGTTGGAGTATCGGGCAATAACTGCCCAATGGCATGCGGATCGATCCGCCCGCCGGCCTAAGCCGACCAAGCTTGCGCTCAATGCAACCTTGCGCACTTATGTGGAGGAAAGACTTGCTGGCGGCGTCGTAGCCCCGACCGGCGCTCCCGTTCCTGGTCCCGCCGTTCCGTGGAAGGGGCGGCGGCATGGCCAGCGCAAGGATCGGCGATGGGCCAAAGCCTGGAGCCCTGAGCAGATTGCTCGACGCTTGCCGATCGACTTCCCGGACGACAAGACGATGCGCATCAGCCACGAAGCTATCTATCAAGCCCTCTTCGTTCAGGGCCGTGGCGCGCTACGCCGCGAGCTGACGGCCTGCTTGCGAACAGGGCGTGTGTTACGGATGCCCAGAGCGCGCGTACGCAGGCGAGGCAAGGGCTTTGTCTCGCCGGAGATCATGATCAGTGAGCGCCCTGCTGAAGCTGCCGATCGAGCAGTGCCGGGACATTGGGAGGGGGACCTTATCCTCGGTCTTGGCAGCTCGGCAATCGGCACGCTGGTCGAGCGCACGACGCGCTTTACGATGCTCTTGCACCTTCCACGGTTGGCGGGGCATGGCGAAGCTCCGCGCGCGAAGAACGGGCCAGCCCTTGCGGGACATGGGGCCGAAGCCGTGCGCGACGCAATCACGCGCACCATCATCACTTTGCCCGAAGAGCTGCGCCGTTCGCTAACCTGGGATCAGGGAGCCGAAATGGCTCAGCACGATCGTCTCAAGATCGATGCGGGTATCCAGGTCTACTTCTGCGACCCGCAAAGCCCATGGCAGCGCGGCACTAACGAGAACACCAACGGGCTGCTGCGGCAGTACTTCCCGAAAGGCACGGACCTGAGCATCCACAGCGCCGAAGAGATATCCGCTGTGGCAGCGGCCCTCAATGCCCGACCGCGGAAGACACTAGGCTGGAAAACGCCGGCGGAGGCGCTTGACGATCTTCTGTTATGAGTGAAAGTAACTGGTGTTGCGACGACCGTTTGAATCCGCCCA
>NZ_JBVVPS010000097.1:0-1355 GCF_055811355.1 Bradyrhizobium sp. WSM4873
GGTCGGTCGGCTTGGCGATGACCTCGATCCCGTCGTTGAATGTCACACCGAGAAGAAGTTTTGGCAACTGGTTGTGTCCGTCGAGCCGTCGCCAGCTTTTCTGTGCGCCCTCAAGCAATTTGAAGACCATTGCTAGGGCAGTCCTGTTGGACAGACAGCCCTTCGATCGGATCGTGCGATGGCGCACGGTGGCGAAGGTGCTTTCAATGGGGTTGGTGGTCCGTAAGTGTTTCCAATGCTCGGCCGGGAAGTCGTAGAATGCCAGCAGCGTATCCCGATCCTTGGCCAGGCAGTCGGCCGCCTTGTCGTATTTCAACGCGTAGCTCTCGATGAATGCCTCGAACGCCAGCTCGGCTGTGGCCTTGGTTTCGGCCATCCAGATCTCCTGCAACGCGCGTTTGGCTTTCGGGTGCTGGTTCTTCGGCAGTTTGCCGAGCACGTTGGCGGTCTTGTGCACCCAACAGCGCTGCTCGCGCGTTTTCGGCCAGACCTCACCGGCGGCCTTCCAGAACCCGAGTGCGCCGTCGGCGATGGTGAGCCGCGGCGGCACGTCGAGCCCGCGCCGCTTCAGATCGAGCAGCAGATCGCGCCAGTCGTGCGCGCTCTCGCGGGCCCCATCGGTGAAGCCGACCAGTTCCTTGCGGCCTTCCGGCGTCGCGCCGATCAGCACCAGGATGCACTGCTTTTCGTCTTCGAGCCGCACCTCCAGATGGATGCCATCGGCCCAGATGTAAACGTAGCGCTTCGCCGACAGATCGCGCCTCTGCCACGCGGCGTGTTCGTCGATCCAACCGTCCTTCAGCCGGCCGATGGCGGATGCCGACAACCCGGCAGCATCCTTGCCGATCAGCGCCGCCAGCGCCTCGGAGAAATCGCCGGTCGAGATACCCTTCAGATAAAGGATCGGCAGCAGCGTCTCGATCGACTTCGACCGGCGCATGTAGGGCGGCAGGATCGACGGTGAGAACCGGATGCGGCCGGGATCGCCGGCGGCGGCCGCGCGGTCGCGCGCACGCGGCTGGCGGACGGTGACCGGACCGATACCGGTCATCACCTCGCGTTCCGGCAGGTGACCGTGGCGGACGACGCGCTGCTGACCGTCCTGGGTCTTTAAATCGGCATGTTGTCGAGGAAGTCCGCGACCTCGGCCTCGACCGCCTTCGCAAGCAGCGCACGGGCTCCATTGCGTAAGATTTCGGTGAGTTGATCGTCGAAGAATCCTGGCTGAATCAGTCTGGTGACGTTATCGTTGGGCACGGCATATCGCTCCTTTGGTGGAGAAGTGGAGGCGTCAAGCACCCCCACGATATGCCGCCTTCCCGATTCCCGCCGTCACCAACTTTCGGCGATAGCTC
>NZ_JBVVPS010000098.1:0-1157 GCF_055811355.1 Bradyrhizobium sp. WSM4873
GGGGATGTCCCGGGTTCTGTTGAATTTCTGAAGAGGTCGGCGTTGCCCACCTTGAGCCGGTAGGCTCGGGGTGCTGATTCCACAAAGGAGAGCAACGCCATGACGAGAGATATCACGCCGGCTGGTCCGCCGGCGACTGGGGCTGTGGACGAAGCGTTTGCAGAGGTGCGGGCGAGCTTCGATCGGTTCTGCCTTGCGGCAGGGATCGAGGCGCTCGGCACGATGATGGAGGCGGATGTCACGGCGGCCTGCGGGCCGCGCCACGATCGCGACGCGGCGCGGCGGGCGCACCGTTGGGGCCGAACGCGGGGACGGATCGGCTTCCACGGCGGCAAGATCGAGGTCGAGCGCCCGCGGGTCCGGGGCGTGGATGGCGGCGAGGTCACGATCCCGAGCTGGGAAACGGCGGCGCAGGAGGATTGGCTCGGTCGCTGGGCGATGAACCTGATGCTGATCAATGTGTCGACGCGCCGGTTCGGCCGCGCTGTCCGGCTGCCCGAGGGTGACGTGCCGGCACCGCCCGGATCGGGGATTTCGAAGTCGGCGGCCTCGCGGAGGTTCGTCGCGCTGTCGGCGGCGCGGCTGGCCGACTTCATGGCTGCCGACCTGTCCGCGCTCGACCTTCTGGTGGTCCAAATCGACGGGCTGCATCTCGGCGACGATCTCGTGCTGGTCGCCGCGATCGGAGTTGACGGCGAAGGCAACAAGCATCCGCTGGCGCTGGTGGAAGGGGCGACCGAGAATGCCGCAACGGTTCAGGCCCTGCTGGACAACCTGGTCTCGCGCGGGCTCGACCCGACGGTACCAAGACTGTTCATCGCCGACGGCGCGAAAGCGTTGTCGAAGGCGATCCGCCGCACCTTCGGTTCGGCCGCTGCAATCCAGCGCTGCCAGATCCACAAGGCGCGCAACATCATGGAACGCCTGCCGAAAGAACATCATGCGGCCACCCGTCGGGTGCTGCGCCAGGCCTGGGAGCTCGATGACGCCGACAAGGCTGAAAAATTGATCCGCAATCTCGCGCGTCGCCTCGACCAGCAATGGCCCGGCGTCGCGGCCAGCATCCTCGAAGGCCTCGACGAAATCCTGACTGTCGTCCGGTTGAAGCTGCCGAAGGAGCTTCGTCGATCGCTCGCCTGTACCAACATCGCCGAGAA
>NZ_JBVVPS010000099.1:0-1147 GCF_055811355.1 Bradyrhizobium sp. WSM4873
CTAAACGAAATGGACTCCGGGGACCAAAGGGAGGTGCAGGCCACGCTTCTGCGCCTCAACAGACAGGCCTGGCCGACTTCGAAAGCTAGCAAATCGAGCACGCAAGCTACGACAAGCTATTACGAAGCCGATCGTGCCGGGTGCCTCTCTGCCAACCATAAACATGTTTACGGCGAGACCTGGCTCGCCTGGAGCTTTGGCTCAACGGAAAGCGAATTTGGTCCGGCTTGTTCATCCTAGAGTTTTAACCCCCAGTTTCGGTAGTTGAAGAACAGCGCAACGTCATCTTGAACTATCTCTTCCCGGTTGAAGAACTCGAGCTGACCTGCGTTGCTCGTTTAGCGGTCATGACCGGCGGATCCTGCCCGCTGTCGTGCGATGATTCTTTTGAAAATGATGTTGCGACCACACAAGAAACGCTCGACCACACGCGGCACAAATCGCTCGCCGTGCACTCTGAAGATATGGTCTGCAATCTCGGCAAACGTCATGTGGGGCGTAGTCTCGACCAAAGAGAGGATCTCCGCAGCATAGCCCTCAATCCGAGCTGAACGCCGATTGCTGACCAGCGCGATCGCTGTCGATGGCGCCCCCCCGAAACGGCTGGCAGCGCCCCGGCAGCTCATCCCTTCATCTTGCACCGCCATAATAATGCGAATGCGAAGGTCAGGCGAGAGTGGTTTAACCATGCGGCCTGCCCTCCATCACCACCCCCTCGGATGGATCACGATCTGGCCCGCGAGCCTATGCTTTCCGATCCATCGATAGAAAACGTGCTCTACAGTCCGGACTCAAATGGTCCAGCTCGTACTCTCGACCTAACCGACGTTTTCAGCGTCGACCCGCAAGGGCCGATCCGAGCTGGATTTCTTAAAACTCGTCTTCCTCGCTATTAGACCCTGACCTTGCCTGACTTGCTGGACTATGCGACGGAAGAACAGAACTATGTTCGGTGCTTTTTTGTGTATCGTTTAATGGACACTTTGCGGAAAGATCTTCGTCCTAAGTTCTTCCAGAGGGTTCGGATTGACTAAATTGCAGCCGCGAACTCCACTCTTAAAATCCTGCGCCTTCGCTCCGGCATTCACGACCCCGCAGTCGGGACTTAGTTCGCGCCCCCACGCGCAGAGCCGACGTGCATGAAAAT
>NZ_JBVVPS010000100.1:0-1123 GCF_055811355.1 Bradyrhizobium sp. WSM4873
TGGAGGCCGAGGGCGTTGAGGCGGTCGAGGGTCGGATGGGTGAGCAAGGGATGATCTCCTAATTGTAGTAGCGCGGTCCGCGGATGTTGGCATGCAGGATCGGCGCATCGTCCGCGGAACGCTGGTGAGCAGAACGCCGATCGAGATTGTTGGCGAGGATCGACTTGACCGAGCCATAGGTGCGCGCGCCGATGTCGATTGCCCGCGCAGCCGCGGCGTCCAGCCGTTCGCGCCCATAGGGGGCGGCGAGCCTGAGGATGCCGAGACAGGCGCGGAAGCCTTGCTCGGGGTGCGAGCGCTCGTCGAGAATGAGGTCGCACAACGCGCTGGTCGCCGGCCCGATCGCGGCGGCGTCCTGGCGAATACGTGCGATGGTCCAGCCGGCGTAGCGCCGATGGCTGGAGGCCATGTGCTCCGGCACGGTGGTGTGTTTGTGATTGCCGCTCATGCGCTGATGCGCGGCGATCCGCTCGCCCTTGTGGAAGATCTCGACGGTACGGGCCGTGAACCGCACCTCGACCTCGGCGCGGGCGAAGCGATGCGGAACGCTGTAGTAATGCTTCTCCACCTCGACGTGGTAATCGAGACTGACGCGGCGGATCCGCCACTCGGCGAGGACGTAGGGGGACGCCGGCAATGGCTTGAGCGCCGGCCGGTCGACCTCCTCGAGCAACCGGCGGCGTGTCACGCCGAGCCGCCGGATCGGCCGTTCCTCGTTCAGCCTCGTGAGCAGTTCGCCGATCGCCGCATTGACCTCGGCCAGGCTGTAGAAGGTGCGATGGCGCAGGCGGCCGAGCAGCCAGCGCTCGACGATCAGGACGGCCTGCTCGACCTTGGCCTTGTCGCGCGGCTTGCGCGGCCGCGCCGGCAAGATGGCGGTGCCGTAATGCGCCGCCATCTCCGCGTAGGTACGATTGATCTGCGGGTCGTACAGGCTCGCCTTAATGACCGCGACCTTGGTGTTGTCGGGCACCAGCAGCGCCGGTATGCCGCCGATCGCCGCGAAGGCGCCAACATGGGCGCTGATCCAGTCGGCGAGCACCTGCGTCCACGTCGCCTGCGCGTAGGTGAAGCTCGATGCGCCGAGCACGGCGACGAAGATCTGCGCCGTTCTGCGCTCACC
>NZ_JBVVPS010000101.1:0-930 GCF_055811355.1 Bradyrhizobium sp. WSM4873
CGAAGCCACCGGTGAGGCCGCAAGCCTCGGTCACACCGAATGGCTTGCGCTGCTGCTCGAACGTGAAGCCTCGCTGCGGCACGACAAACGGCTCGCCACTCGCCTGCGCTACGCCAAGCTGCGCCAGCAGGCGTGCGTCGAGGACATCGACTACCGCACCCCGCGCGGTCTCGACCGCCCGCTGTTCGCTAAGCTTGTCGAGGGCCGCTGGATCGACGACCACGTCAATCTCCTGATCTGCGGCCCGGCCGGCGTTGGCAAGAGTTGGCTCGCCTCGGCGCTCGGCCACAAGGCCTGTCGCGACAATCGCTCCGTGCTCTATCAGCGCGTCCCGCGACTGTTCGACGATCTGGCGCTCGCCCGCGGCGACGGCCGCCATCCACGTCTGTTGCGCGGCCTTGGCCGTGTCGATCTGCTGATCCTCGATGATTGGGGACTCGAGCCGCTCGACGCCGGTGCCCGTCACGACCTCCTGGAAATCCTCGAAGATCGCTACGGTCATCGCTCCACCATCGTCACCAGCCAGCTCCCCGTGGACCAGTGGCATCTGCTCATTGGAGATCCCACCTATGCCGACGCCGTGCTCGATCGCCTCGTCCACAATGCCCATCGGCTCGACCTCACCGGTGAGAGCCTGCGGCGAACCCGGCAATCCGCCCGAAAGACCTGAGCCCGTGGCGCTGTGGACATGCCGCTGCGCTTGGACAACGCAATCGCGTTGCCCACATGCCCACAGCAACCGCAGAAGAAGAAAAACAGGTCGAAGTCGCGATTCCAGATTGACCGCGCGCCTTGACCGATGCCAGAGAACCAGCCGGCCAGAACGCCTCGCCGCTGGGCGAGATCAAATCGGAAAGGTGGGCGACATCGTCTCGGAATCCACGGGCGACTTCATATCGGTACGCCTGGGCGACTTCGTCGGAATCCGCA
>NZ_JBVVPS010000102.1:0-927 GCF_055811355.1 Bradyrhizobium sp. WSM4873
ATGCGCAAGCTCGGTGCCAGCCGCCGCGAGTTCTTCGACACCATCGATCGTCCGGCCCTGATGCCGCTGCCGGCCGAGGCCTATCAGTACGCCGAATGGCGTCGTGCCCGTGTAGCGCCGGATTACCATGTCGAAGTTCAGGGACACTTCTACTCGGTGCCATCCCGCATGATCCGCCAGGTTGTCGAGGTTCGGGCCACCGAAGCCACCATCGAGGTGTTCCATCGCGGCACCCGCATCGCCAGCCATGCACGCTCGGGGGTGAAGCGCCGCCACACCACGATCCCCGAGCACATGCCGAGCGCGCATCGCCGATACGCCTTCTGGACGCCGGCGCGTCTGCTGGCCGCCGCTGAGAAAGTCGGTCCGTCCACAATCGCGCTGTGCGAGGCGATCATGCGGACAAAGCCGCATCCCGAGCAGGGCTTCCGATCCTGTCTCGGCATCCTGCGGTTGGAAAAGACCTATGGGACGCGACGTCTCGAAGCCGCTTGCCGCCGCGGGATCAGCATCGGCTCAGCGAGCTATCGGTCGATTGCCTCGATCCTCAAGACCGGCCTGGACAAGTCCTTCCTTCCCGACACCACCCCCGACGCCGATCCCATCCAGCACGGTAACATCCGTGGCCGCGGCTACTACCACTGACCAGCAACAAGGAGGCATTATGCTCAGCAATCATACCCACGAACGTCTCGCCGCTCTCGGGCTCGCCGGAATGGCCAAGGCCTTCGATGATCAGCAACGCCAACCGGACGTCACCGCGCTGACCTTCGAGCAGCGCCTCGGCCTGATGATCGATCGCGAAGCAACTGAGCGAGAGAACAAAAGGCTCATCGTACGCCTGAAGTTTGCCTCGCTACGGCAGGCCGCAATCGTCGAAGATGTCGATCTGCGCGCTCCGCGCGGCATCGACCGCGCCTTCTTTGC
>NZ_JBVVPS010000103.1:0-901 GCF_055811355.1 Bradyrhizobium sp. WSM4873
GTTCCAACGCGGCATAGAGCGCCGCATAGGCCTCCTCGACGGGGAGCTCGACGAACATGGTCCAGTGCAGCGGCGCGATGGGGGCCGACGCGGTCAGCACCTTCCGTCCCTGGAGATTGCGCGCTTCGGAAAGCGCGTCGAGCGTGGCGCTGCCTCCGGCAAGCGCGGCGCGCACCTGGCTGAGACCAGACATATCGGTGTTGCGCAGGACCAGGCTGATATCGGGGTGCGCGATCAGGCGTCCCTCCGGACCGACTACATAGGCATGTCCGTGCTCGCCGACCTTGATCTGGGACACGACGTCCCAGATCAGCTTGAGATTGACCTCCGCGATACTGACGCCGGCATCCTTGCGCGACCCGGCCTGCGCCAGGGTCATGTACGGCTCGGATTCCCTGCGGAAAT
This sequence comes from Bradyrhizobium sp. WSM4873, assembly GCF_055811355.1. NCBI lineage: Bacteria > Pseudomonadati > Pseudomonadota > Alphaproteobacteria > Hyphomicrobiales > Nitrobacteraceae > Bradyrhizobium > Bradyrhizobium sp. WSM4873. The sequence goes on from NZ_JBVVPS010000103.1 coordinate 406, forward strand.
AGACCGGACCGTAAAAAACCTTGTGCGCGACCGCCTCGGTGAACTTCGGATCGTCCGACAGGTCGATCCCGCTGTCGATCGCGTCCATGGCGAGCCGCGAGACCCGCAGCCGCTCCCTGCCGGTCGCATCGACCTGGGCGAGCTCGGTGACCGCAGGGACCTGGCGCAGCAGCCGCAGCGCATCGAACCGGCGCTGCTCGATCGAGCCCGCTGACCAGGGCAGCTGCGTGGTCCAGCCGAGCTGGCTCTCGATCTCCTTGACGAACTGACCGATCTTGGCCGCGGCCGCCTCCGCCTGTTCATGCTGAACCCGGATCAGCGCGGCCTTGTGCTCGCGATAGTAGAAAAGGACCTCGAACAGCCCGTTGGCCAGCAGCGCGATCGCGACGACAGCCACGAACAGCGCGACATATTTCGTGAAGAGCCGGCTCCTGATCCCCTGCCCTGGCGTCGTGCCGGACGCGACGGCAACCGGCGACGCGTTGGGCAGCGCCCT
>NZ_JBVVPS010000104.1:0-882 GCF_055811355.1 Bradyrhizobium sp. WSM4873
AGCGCGACGAGCTCTATGAAGGGCGTTGCGTGAAGATCAGGCAGCCTGCTGATCGGCGGGAGTGTCGCCTTGGCGGAGGAGCTTCCATTCCCAGGGCAGCAGTTCGTGCAGACGCGATACGGGAAGATCGGCGATACGGGCGACGATATCGGCGAGCCAGGCCTTGGGATCGAAATCGTTGAGACGACAGGTGGTGATCATCGTCAGCATGATGGCGGCGCGGTCGGCACCGCGCAGGCTGCCGGCGAAGGTCCAATTGCGCCTTCCCAGGGCGATTCCTCTTAATGCGCGCTCAGCACAATTGTTGGTCAAGCAGATCCTGCCATCGTCGAGGAAGCGGGCGAAGTCGTCCCAGCGCCTGAGCATGTAATTCATGGGCTTCAGGACCTCGGAGGAGCGCGAGAGGGATTCGCGCTCGAGGAGCAGCCAGGCATGCATGTCCTCGAGAAGCGGCTTGCTCTTTTCCTGGCGCACGGCGCACCGCTCGTCGGCGCCGCGGCCGTTGATGGCGCGCTCGATCTCGAACAAAGCGTCGAGGCGTCTGACCGCCTCCAACGCGATCGGCGAGACCGGTTTGCCCCTGTGGCCTTCCCGGGCGTTCTTCTCGATGTCGGCCAGCTCGAAGAAGCCCCGCCGCGCATGGGCGAAGCAAAACGCCGGCGTAATCGGCAGCACCTTCTTCTGCGGATCGAACAACGGCTCGAAGCCATTGTAGCAATCGGCTTGCAGGATACCGGCGAAGGCGGCCAGATGCTTCTGTGGATGCTCGCCTCGACGGTCGCTCGAGGCGTAATAGACCGCCGCAGGTGGCGCTGGCCCGGCGAAGGGCCGGTCATCCCGCACATATGTCCAGATCCGACCGGTCTTGCACTTGCCCTTCGC
>NZ_JBVVPS010000105.1:0-861 GCF_055811355.1 Bradyrhizobium sp. WSM4873
TTTTGAAAGGAGGAAGCAATGAGGACACGGAACAAGCCCAGGCCGGCAACGGTGTTTGGGATCGACATTGGCAAGAACCTTTTCCACGTCGTTGGGCTCGACGCCGCCGGAATGCCGATCCAGAAGGCGACCTTTCGGCGCGATACGCTCTTGCAGTTCTTCGAACGTGCAGGACCGGCTTTGGTGGGGATGGAGGCCTGCTCCGGCTCGCAATGGTTGGCCCGCAAGATCGCCGCCATGGGGCACACCGTTCGCATTATCCCAGCTCAATTCGTGAAGCCAAATGTGAAGTCCAACAAAAATGACATCATCGATGCCGCGGCGATCGCCGAAGCCGTGACGAGACCAACGATGCGCTTCGTCGAGCTAAGGTCGCCTGAGCACATTGACCTGCAAGCGCTGCATCGTGTTCGCGATCGGATGATGTCGCAACGGACGTGCCTCATCAATCAGATGCGCGCTTTTTGCCTGGAATATGGGATCGCCATTCACCAGGGCGCCGGCAAGTTCAAGGCTGATCTGCCGAGGGTTTTGGCCGATCAGTCGAATGATCTAACCTCGGCGATGCGTCGCATTCTTGCATCTACATTTGACGAGCTGCGGCAGCTGGAGCTGCGGATTGCCGAGGTCAACCGCGAGATTGAGGCAATTGCCTCTCAAAGCGATACCGCACGTCGATTGATGACCATCCCGGGCATTGGTCCGCTGGCCGCGACGGCGCTTTTGGCAGCAGCTGGATCTGCCCGCCAGTTCAAAAAGGCCCGCGATATGGCAGCTTGGCTAGGTCTTGTCCCGAGAGAATATTCTACGGGAGGCAAAACGAAGCTGCTGGGGATAAGCAAGCGCGGCAATCGATATCTG
>NZ_JBVVPS010000106.1:0-838 GCF_055811355.1 Bradyrhizobium sp. WSM4873
TCTATTATGCCTCGGGCAACCGACGGGGCGAACATCCTCAGAAGCATCTGGCCGCCTTCGCCGGCATTCTGCAGGCGGATTGCTATGGCGGCTTCGAGCCGTTGTTCGACCCAAAAAGGAAAGCAATGCCGATCACGCCGGCATTTTGCCTGGCCCATGCGCGGCGGGGATTCTTCGAGCTGGCTGACATCGAGAAAGCCGCCCGGGAAGGCCGCAAGGGCAAACCGGTCTCCCCGATCGCGCTGGAGGCGGTCAGGCGTCTGGATGCGTTGTTCGAGATCGAGCGCGCCATCAACGGCCGTAGTGCCGACGAGCGGCGTGCCGTGCGCCAGGAGCGGAGCAAGCCGCTGCTCGACGACATGCATGACTGGCTGCTCCGCGAGCGAGAAAGCCTCTCGCGCTCCGCCGAGGTCCTGAAGCCCATGAACTACATGCTCAAGCGCTGGGACGACTTCGTCCGCTTCCTCGACGATGGCCGGATCTGCTTGACCAACAATTGCGCTGAGCGTGCATTGAGAGGCATTGCCTTGGGAAGGCGCAACTGGACCTTCGCTGGTAGCCAACGTGGCGCCGACCGTGCCGCGATCATGCTGACGATGATCACGACTTGCCGCCTCAACGACGTCGATCCAAAGGCCTGGCTCGCCGACGTCCTCGCCCGGATCGCCGATCTTCCCGCGTCGCGGCTGCGCGAACTGCTGCCCTGGGAATGGAAGCACCTGCACCAAGCCGGCAAGTCCGCCGATCAGCAAGCCGCCTGACCTTCACGCAACGCCATCGTAGAACTCGCCGCGCTCGCGCGCATTTGTCAATCAGGCGGCCTTCGTCGTATGCGTAC
>NZ_JBVVPS010000107.1:0-829 GCF_055811355.1 Bradyrhizobium sp. WSM4873
TCGATCGTCGTGATCGCAACCGCAGGCGCCGTCGTATCCAGCGTGAAGGTCAGCGAGGCCGAGCCGGTATTGCCGAAGCTATCGGTCTGGCTCGCCACGATCGTGTGCGATCCGTCCGCCAGGCCGCTTGGCGTGAACGACCAGGCGCCTTGCGCATCGGTCGTCACCGTGGTGGCGCTGGCAACACCGTCGATGGTGAAGTGCACCACCGTGCTCGCAAGCCCGGTCCCGCTCAGCGCCGGGCTCGAGGTGAGGTGGTCGGTCGCCGAGGAGCCGGTGTCCGAGACCAGGACCTCGGTCACCGTCGGGCCGGTGGTGCTGACCGTATAGACCACCGCGCTACTGGTCGCGGTGTTGCCGGCCGCATCGCTGACCTGGGCCGTCAGCGAGTTGCTGCCGCTGTTCAGTGTGACCGTGGCGCTCCAGCTGCCGTTGCCCTGCACCACCGCGGTGCCGATCGTGGCCGTGCCGTCCAGGATGGTGACGGTCGCGCCGGCATCGGCCACGTCCACCGTGCCGGTGATGGTCTGGCTTGCCTGGTTGGTTGGACCGCCCGTGCTGGTGATCGCAACCGTCGGGGCAATCGTATCAACCGTCAGCGTGGTCGAGGTTGAGGCCGTGTTGCCGGCCGCATCGGTCGCAACAGTCGTTACGACCAAAGGACCCTGGCCGGCAGGCGTGATCGACGTGGTCCAGTGACCGGTCGCATCGACCGTCACCGCCGCACCGTTGACGGTCAGGGTCGAACCGGTCTCCGCCGTGCCGCCGATCTGGATGCCGCCGGAAGCTTCCGACGCGTTGATCAGATTGTCGCCGCCCTCGATCGTCG
>NZ_JBVVPS010000108.1:0-808 GCF_055811355.1 Bradyrhizobium sp. WSM4873
GTCTTGTCCCGAGAGAATATTCTACGGGAGGCAAAACGAAGCTGCTGGGGATAAGCAAGCGCGGCAATCGATATCTGAGCCGGATGATCATCCATTGCGCCCGTTCCATGCGTGACTCTCATCTTGATCGCTCGCGATACCGCCTTGGCGACAGCGACAGAGGGCTCGCTGAATGTAGCAGCGTATATCCGATCCGCACCGATCGGTTGCCAGTTCACGATTGCGAGATTGAATGCCTTTGTTGAGCCGCTGAGTTCCTGGACACGACCTGTATCGAAATCCGAAAGCCGAGATAATCGCGGCAACCGGATCTCGGAACAGATGTAAGGTCAGTGTAAGCTTGGTCGTAAAGACTGCGTGCGCGGCCAAGCCAAAAGTTTGAGACGAAAAGCGGAAAGGTTGGAAAAGGCGAAAGTAGTAACAAAAAATTGGGACGGCAGGCGACCATCTCGCCAACCTCTCCGCTCTGGTTATGGTTTGGCGATAGCTGCCGTCATGGAGTTGCATAGGTTGATACAGAATCCGAAGCCTTTGCTAGAATCTCGAACTTTTCTGTTCCTGCAGATCCATTCCTTTGGCTAAGAGCGACCATTCAATGTCTTTTCAGATGTTCGGATTCGCGGTTGAAGCTTGGTTGGTGCTGTTCGTGACGGCCTTTGTGGGGACGATCAGCTACTGCGGTGTACAGCTTGCGGATTCCGGTCGATGTCGCCCAGGATTCCGAGATGATCTCGCCCACCCGTTCCGAGATGATGTCGCCCACCATTCCGGGATGATGTCGCCCGGGTGACGAGGCCTCTTCTGGCTC
>NZ_JBVVPS010000109.1:0-803 GCF_055811355.1 Bradyrhizobium sp. WSM4873
GCGTATGGGTCCCTGTGTCTTGGAAGTCTGTCAGGATGAGGGTGGGCGGGAAGCCGTTGGGTCCTTGGCGCTTGACGCCGTGAGCCGGCTCGGTCTCCCGCCCGTTCCATCTATCAACCTGAACAGTTGCACGAGGCTGCGCCAACAGACCTCGCATCACAGGGACAGGCACCATGATGATACCCCTTCGTTGCGTCGGAATCGACGTCTCCAAACGATATCTCGATATCTTCGATGAGAGCTTGGGCGTGCCGGAGCGCATCGCCAACGCGACACAGGCCATCACACAGATCGTGGCGCGTTGGCGATGCGATGTGCTGGTCGTCTTCGAAGCCACGGGTGTCTATGACATCGAGCTTCGCGAGGCGCTCAGTCAGGCCGGCATCCGTTTCGCCCGGATCAACCCGGCCCGGGCCCGCGACTTTGCGCGCGCCAGTGGCCAGCTGGCCAAGACTGACCCGATCGATGCGCGGATGCTGGCGAGCTTTGCCCGGGCCATGCAGCCGGCCACCGAGCAAGCCGCCAATCCCGCCCGCAATGCGCTGGCCAGGCTGGCAAAACGGCGGGATCAGCTGGTCCTCATGCGTGCTCAGGAGAAGAACCGGCGCAGCGAGGCCGATGACCGCGCCATGGCCGATCGTATCGGCCGTCTCATTGAAGTCCTCGACAGCGAGATCGCCGAGATCGAGGCCGACATCAGCGCATTGATCAAGACTGAGCCGGAAATCTCGGATGATGCGCAGTTGATACGGTCACTTCCCGGCGTAGGTCCCGTAGCCTGCATGCAGCTGATCGCACAGATG
>NZ_JBVVPS010000110.1:0-765 GCF_055811355.1 Bradyrhizobium sp. WSM4873
CTGCAATCTCAAATGCCGCCGCAACCGGAAAACTGACTCCTGCTCAATCGCTTAGAGCCTTGTTCACGGACGACTAAGCTCCTTCATCGAGCCAACCAAAATATATTTCATGCGTACTTCAATATGATCGCGGGGGCGAAATGTATGATGTCTATCGCAGCAGCAAGCGCGACTTGCTCGTTCTGAGTACAGGCTCTGCCGTACCCCTGCTTTACTCTGCACACAAGTGGCGCAAGAGAAGAGCAAGAGTTCTCAAGGTCAGCGACGAAATCAAATCAGCCGTTCGGGCACAAGGCTACTACGTCCGCAGTCTGCACGCGAAGCCGAACCGCGTTTTCTTCCCACACTCCGGGGAGAAGGCTTTAGACATTCATCTCCAGCCTAGCCGCGTAGAGGATCTGCACACCAAGATGGGAAGGAGATGATCCGCTTAGGACCGAAGCGGCGATATGTGTAGTTCCCAAGAAGTTCTTAGCCATCGCTTCTCGGTACGGAGCGCCAGTTCGCAAAATCATATTCGTCCCGCCACCGGTGCACGTTGGTTTTGCAGAATGCGCACCTGAAGTGACCAGGCTCTCGGACTTCCCGGCGGATTTGGTCAGCTACGAAGGCACCTGCGCATTTAGGGCACAAGAAAATCACTTTGGTCACAATTCACATAGTTTCTTTAGAACGCTGATTGCGGTGCTGCGGATTCCGACGAAGTCGCCCAGGCGTACCGATATGAAGTCGCCCGTGGATTCCGAGACGATGTCGCCCACCTTT
>NZ_JBVVPS010000111.1:0-756 GCF_055811355.1 Bradyrhizobium sp. WSM4873
GCGCGCCCATGCTGATCTTTCCCGCCATACGCCGCTGAACCACTTTGATGGCACCGCCCCTATCACCACCGAGAACTTGCCCAGAACATTCTGGATGAGGCAATGCGCCTCAGCTCGGAGCGTGCAAGGACGCTCTCGGAGCCGAAGCATGCGAAGCGTCGCCGAATTCCGCTCAATTCGCCTTTCGCAACATCGGCGTGAGTGGCGGCGAGCAGCCGTGCTGTATCTCTCCAATAATCTTGAATCCGTGTCGTTGGTAAAGCGGAATGTTCTCAGGATTCGAACTTTCAAGGTAGGCTGCGACGCCCTGCTCATCACATCTTTGAAGAGCGTACTTCATCAGCAATGTGCCAAGCCCTCGTCCGACCCAGTTCGGATCGACGGCGATGAGGGGCAAATACCAATGTGGCTCGGAGGGATGATGTTCGGCCATTCCCTGGCGCAGATGTGCCATATGTTCGCTGATTTCCGGGCGCAGGGACACCGCCATGATGGTGTCCAGTGCATCCTCATCTTGCTGGACGCCAGGAGGCAACCACAGGGCCGCGGCGCAGCTCTCTCCCGTGACGTAGGCTGTGCCATGCTCGAATGCCCGTCCGCCACAAGCCTCGATGAACTGAGTCATGCTGCCAACATACTGTCCAGGGTCCGGCCAACTCCAACGCATCAGTGGATCGGCGGCAAAGCCGAGGACAATCGTCCAGACGGTTCTTGCCCGAATGCTCGCATGCGCCGAGGTGATGCCCGGCTCAGCCT
>NZ_JBVVPS010000112.1:0-711 GCF_055811355.1 Bradyrhizobium sp. WSM4873
AGTGATGGTGTGGAACGGCCCTTCGAACCGGCATCAAAAGTGCCTAACGTGGTCGCGTAGAGAGGCGCCACAAAGGAAGGACCGTTCCATGGAGAAGATTATCACGGTGGGTTTGGATTTGGCCAAGTCGATCTTTCAAGTTCACGGCATCGCCGAAAACGGGAAAGTCTTGGTTCGTCGCACATTGCGGCGATCGCAGGTTCTGCCCTTCTTTCGGAGCCTTCCAGCTTGCTTGGTAGGTATGGAGGCCTGTGCGAGTGCCCATCACTGGGCACGCGAGATCGCGGCGCTGGGCCACGCTGTCCGCATGATGCCGCCAGCCTACGTGAAGCCTTACGTCAAACGAAACAAGACCGACTTGGCGGATGCTGAAGCCATTTGTGAGGCGGTCACCCGCCCGACAATGCGGTTCGTACCGGTGAAGACTGCCGAACAACAAGCGGCCAGCATGATTTTGCGAACGCGAGAGCTGCTGATGAGGCAGCGCAGCCAGACTGCAAATGCCCTACGTGCTCATATGGCCGAATTGGGCATTATCGCCGGCACAGGCATGGCAAGCATCGCAAAACTCCTGGTGCTTCTCCGGGACGAAAAAGACAATAGGATTCCCGGCACCGCCCGCTTTGCCCTGATTCTATTCGCTGAACAGATTGAGCTGCTTACAACCCGCATAGAGAAGCTCGACAGAGAGATTTTGGTTGCCGTCAGAAA
>NZ_JBVVPS010000113.1:0-704 GCF_055811355.1 Bradyrhizobium sp. WSM4873
ACCGCGCCGATCTGCGCCTTACAACGTTCATCGCAACCTCCAAACTCCTGGTGTTGCGACGACCGTTTGAATCCGCCTTGGCTGCCCCTGTCGCTGTGGTGCACGAGCCCGCCGCGATGGACCGGCCGTCTATCATGCAGTGCCTGCTCTAGTGCATCGAGCACGAAGCTCGCATGTGCCGTGCGCGAGGCCCGCCAGCCCACGATCCTGCGGGCATAGGCGTCGATGACAAAGGCGACGTAGACGAAGCCGGTCCAGGTCGCGACATAGGTGAAGTCGGAGAGCCAGAGAACGTTCGGCCTTGGCGCCTTGAACTCGCGGTTGACGTGATCCAGCGGGCATGGCGCGGCCTTGTCGCTGATCGTAGTCTTGACGGATTTGCCGCGGATGACCCCTTGCAAACCCATGTCACGCATCAGTCGCGACACCGTGCAACGGGCAACATCGAAGCCTTCGCGCTTGAGCTGGCGCCAGACCTTGCGTACGCCGTAGACGGAGAAGTTTTGATCGAAGACGCGCCGAACCTCGATCTTCAGCGCGGCGTCCTGCTTGGCGCGCGCCGACAGCTTGGCGGGATCGCGCCGCTTGGTCACATGGGCGTGGTAGGTCGAGGGGGCGATCGGCAGCACCTTGCAGATCGGCTCGACCCCATGCGCCCCACGATGATCGTCGATGAAGGCGATCATGGCTTGGACCGGCGGTCG
>NZ_JBVVPS010000114.1:0-690 GCF_055811355.1 Bradyrhizobium sp. WSM4873
AGTCGTCCGTGAACAAGGCTCTAAGCGATTGAGCAGGAGTCAGTTTTCCGGTTGCGGCGGCATTTGAGATTGCAGGGATTGGGGGCTTGAGGCCCCCAAACCTTGCAATTTTCATTTGTGGATTCCCTTTCGCTGCGGACCATGATTCTGTGGTGCATTGGAGGGGCGGATGCGACCGAAGAAGCACAGGACGACGGGATCGAACGATCTGTTCCGGGCGCGGCTGGACCAGATCATCAACATGAAGCACGAGCTGGTTCAGCTCGCCGGCAAGATCGATTGGGACTGGATCGACGGCGAGGTCGCGCCGCTCTACAGCGAGAATGGCCGGCCCGGAATCGAGACCCGGTTTATGATCGGCCTGCTGTTGCTCAAGCACACTTACGGGCTGTCCGATGAGGGCGTTTGCGAGCGCTGGGTTCACGACCCGTATTTCCAGTTCTTCACCGGCGAAGAGTTCTTTCAGCACGCTTTCCCGCACGAGCGCTCGGACCTGAGCCATTGGCGCAAGCGGCTCGGCGACAAGCTGGAGTCGTTGCTGGCCGAGAGCCTGCGGGTGGCGCACGAGGCCGGTGCGTTACGCGGCCAGGACCTCAAGCGCGTCACGGTCGATACCACGGTGCAGCCGAAGGCCATCACCTTTCCGACCGATGCCAAGCTGCTCCATGCGGCTATCAAGGGGCTCAACCG
>NZ_JBVVPS010000115.1:0-672 GCF_055811355.1 Bradyrhizobium sp. WSM4873
TCGAAGATGTCGATCTGCGCGCTCCGCGCGGCATCGACCGCGCCTTCTTTGCCAAGCTCGTCGATGGCGATTGGATCGGCCGCAAGCAAAATTTGCTCATCACCGGGCCGACCGGCGTCGGCAAGAGCTGGATCGCCTGCGCGCTCGGTCACAAGGCATGCCGCGATAATCGATCGGTCTTATACCATCGCCTGCCAAGGCTGTTCGAAGCTCTTGCGCTCGCCCGCGGCGACGGACGCTATGCGCGGCTCCTCAAGACGTTATCGAGGGTCGATTTGCTCATCCTCGACGACTGGGGCCTCGCTCCGATTACCGGCGAGCAGCGTCGCGATCTCCTCGAAGTCGTCGACGATCGTCACCAGCGCGGATCGACCATCATCACCAGCCAGGTACCGATCGAAAATTGGCATGAGATCATCGCCGACCCGACCATCGCCGACGCCGTCCTCGACCGCCTCGTCCACAACGCTCACCGCCTCATCCTCAAAGGAGACAGCATGCGGAAAATAACTGCCCAACGCGCCAATCTTGACGCCGCGAAGAAAACCTGACCCAACTCCTCATGCCGGCAACGACACCCCGGCCGCCTTCGTCGGAACGGGTGGCCGCCTTCGATCGGAATGCATGGTCGCGTTCAATCGGAATCTCTGGCCGCAATCCCCGGAATCCGCA
>NZ_JBVVPS010000116.1:0-662 GCF_055811355.1 Bradyrhizobium sp. WSM4873
GGCGGCGCAACCTGCGGCACCAGCGCCACGGTGTCGCCACCGAGCGATCCGTAGACGAACGGCTCCTGCCGCCGTCCCGTGCTCTTCAGCACCTCGTCGCGGACCCGGCCAAGCGTCAGGCGAAGGTCGAGGCCGGGCGTCGCCAAATGATTGAGGAGCGCGGTCGCAAACGGGCTGTGCGCACCGTCGCCGTCGCCGGCGACCGCGCCGGCCTTGGCGGCGAACGCAATCAGCGTATCCGCCGTCGCGGGCTCGATCTTGGCAAGGCCGCGGCCCATCGAACGCGTGGCCACACTGCGTGTCATCCGCTCCGCAAACGGATTGTCGCGGCAGGCATCGAGGATGACGAGCCGCAGCCGCTTCGCCGGATTTATCGCCTGGAGAATCCGGTCCAGCGGGACCGCCTCGTCCTCGACGTCGAAATCGCTTTGCAGCCTGGCATCTGCCGGAATCAGGAAGTTCGCGCCGTTCACCTCGATGCCGTGACCGGCGTAGTAGACCACGGCCATGTCGGAATCTGCAGCAACCGCAGCAAAATCGCGCACCGCCCGCCGCATCTCGACGACGCCGAGATCGCGGTGCAGCTCCACGATATCGAACCCCATCCGCTTGAACGCGTCGCTGATGGCAGCCGCGTCGTTGTCGGGATTAGCCAGCCGCGC
>NZ_JBVVPS010000117.1:0-631 GCF_055811355.1 Bradyrhizobium sp. WSM4873
CGATCCTGCCAACGGCGAATGGAGCTACGCGCTCGATAACTCCGCCGCCAAGGTCCAGGCACTCGCCGGCGGCCAGATTGTGCACGACACCTTGACTGTGAAATCGGCTGACGGCACCGCTTCGCAACTGATCGACGTCACCATCGCCGGCAGCAACGATGCCGCGGTGATCTCGGGAACAGCTATTGGCGCAGTCAAGGAAGACGGCAAGCTGACTGCGTGCGGCACGCTCACGGTCCAGGATGTCGACACGAGCCAGGACCATTTCCAGACGCCAGCCTCCCTCGCCGGAGCTTACGGCACGTTCACCTTCGATCCTGCCACCGGCGAATGGAGCTACACGCTCAATAACTCTGCCGCCGGGGTCCAGGCACTCGCCGGCGGCGAGGTCGTCCACGATACCCTGACTGTGAAGTCGGCTGACGGCACCGCTTCGCAACTGATCGACGTCACCATCACCGGCAGCAACGATGCCGCGGTGATCTCGGGAACAGCTAATGGCGCGGTGAAGGAAGACGGCAAGCTGGCGGGCGGCACGCTCACGGTCCAGGATGTCGACACGGGCCAGGACCATTTCCAGACGCCTGCCTCCCTCGCCGGCAGCTACGGCACGTTCACCTTCGATCCTGCC
>NZ_JBVVPS010000118.1:0-603 GCF_055811355.1 Bradyrhizobium sp. WSM4873
GCGGATCGGATAGCCGTTTTGGGTTTGAATCTGCTGCTTGATCTGATTCAATGGCTTCATGATATCGAAGCCGGACGAACTTCCATCGGACCTTGTGAGTGCCCTGGCGGCGCTGCAGGCCAAGCGTGAGGCGCGGCTGCTCGCCGAGGCGGTGGCTGCCAGTGCGCGGGCGGAGCTGTCGGACCACGCGGCGCTGATCGCGCATCTCGAGCTGCGGATCAAGCGCGAACTGTACGGGCGGCGCTCCGAGCGCACGGCGCGTCTGATCGAACAATTGGGATTGGAACTCGAAGAACTCGCCACCACGGCGAGCGAGGATGAGCTTGCGGCTCAGGCCGCGGCGGCGAAGACCCAGAGCGTGCGCGCCTTCACGCGCAAGCGGCCGGTACGCAAGCCCTGGCCGGACGACATCGAACACGAGCGCATCGTTATCGAGGCTCCGACGAGCTGCGCCTGCTGCGGCGGATCGCGGCTCGCGAAGATCGGCGAGGATGTGACCAAGACGCTGGAGGAGATCCCGCGCCGCTTCAAGGTCATCGAGACAGTGCGCGAGAAGTTCACCTGCCGCGATTGCGAGAAGATCAGCCAGCCGCCGGCGCCGTT
>NZ_JBVVPS010000119.1:0-598 GCF_055811355.1 Bradyrhizobium sp. WSM4873
GCTGTCGCCCCAGCTGCTGGGCATCCTGCGCACCTACTGGCGGCTCGCCCGGCCGCGGCTTTATCTGTTCCCTGGTCGTGACGAAGATCATCCGATCGATCAGACCGTGTTGCACGCCGCCTGTCGATCGGCGGTGAAGGCTGCGGGCCTGACCAAGCGCGTCACGCTGCACACACTGCGCCACAGCTTCGCGACGCATCTTCTCGAGAACGGAACCGATATCCGGATCATCCAGGTCTTGCTCGGGCACAACAATTTGTCCTCGACAGCGCGCTACACGCAGGTCGCCACCGATACGATCCGGGCGACGCAGAGCCCGCTCGATCGCCTGTCGCTGGAGGTGACGCCACCTGGATGATCCGCGGCGGGATCCGGGTGATGATCCGCCCCGACAGCCGCTCCAACAGGCCCGCCATCGAGATTGCCGATATTCTGCGCCGGCATGGCGACACCTATCGCCGTGTACATGCCGGTCATCTCGGTCGGGTCGAGCGGCGCGTGATGAGCGCAATCGTGGCGTGCCGGACCGAGGCGCTCGGCGGCCACATGGAGGCTTGCGACGACTGCGGCACGACACGCCTCGCCTATAATTCCTGTC
>NZ_JBVVPS010000120.1:0-598 GCF_055811355.1 Bradyrhizobium sp. WSM4873
AAGGTATGCACGTGCTTGCGCAAGTCCTTGGCTGCGCCGCGCTTGCCGGTCTTGGCGATCTTGTCGACCGCAGCCATAATCTGCCGTCGCGTCAGGTCCCCCACGCCGCTCTCGGCGTGATCCTTCAGCCCGCGCCGGAGCGCCGACATTGCTGGCTTCCAGTTGACGACTTGACGTTCGGTCAAGGACGTCTGGTAGGGACCATCTTCAACAATGAGGGTCGCAAGCGTGGTGCGCTGCTTCTCGGCTGCTTGTTGCCGTCTCGCCTCGCGCTTGGCGTCGTTCGGATCCACGCCCTTGAAGACCTCGCCTGCGGCGATGGTGGCGGCCTTGCGCGCGGCCTTTTCATTATATTTGGGCCATGCGCCGAGGGTCTTGCGCTGGGTCCCCCTCACCCCCGGCTTGGTGAAGAGGTAGACCCAGGTCCGGCCGCCGGTGGCGCGCATGCGTAAGGCGAGGCCGGGCAGCTTGTCGTCGTGGAGATAATGCTGCGCCTTACCCGGCGGCAGCGTTGCGTTGCGGATCACCGTATCGGTGAGTGTCAGCTGGTTGGCCGGCTCCGTCATGATTCCTTCACTCTCTCTGCGCCCGGTGTGCC
>NZ_JBVVPS010000121.1:0-540 GCF_055811355.1 Bradyrhizobium sp. WSM4873
ACCACGGTGCAGCCGAAGGCCATCACCTTTCCGACCGATGCCAAGCTGCTCCATGCGGCTATCAAGGGGCTCAACCGCCTTGCGAGAAGGCACGCCGTCAGGCTGCGGCAGTCCTATGTTCGCATTGCCAAGACCGCGGCAATGATGGCGGGCCGCTACGCCCATGCCAAACAGTTCAGCCGGCATCAGCGGCAGTTGCGCATTCTGCGCAGCCGGCTCGGCCGCATCATCCGCGACATCCGCCGCAAGATCGAGGGCCAGCCGGCACTGGAGGAGGCATTCGCCCTCCCGCTTGGCCGGGCCGTGCAAATCCGCTCGCAGCAGCAGCGCCAGCGCGGCTGGAAGCTTTATTCCTTCCATGCCCCGGAGGTGGAATGCATCGGCAAAGGCAAGGCCGCCGCGCCTTACGAGTTCGGCGTGAAGGCCTCCATCGTCACCAACAACCGCCGGGCGCCCGGTGGCTTGTTCGTACTGCACGCCAGGTCGCTGCCCGATAATCCCTACGACGGTCATACCCTGCGGGACGTCATCGACCGCACC
>NZ_JBVVPS010000122.1:0-521 GCF_055811355.1 Bradyrhizobium sp. WSM4873
GGGCGATCCAGTATCCCAGAGACATTTGTTATCGACCGAGCGGCCGCGGCGTACTGGATGCCCCGGTCAAGCCGGGGCATGACAGCGGAGTGAGGGGCAGCGAGCAGACTTCAGTCAAGGACGTGCGGAAAGTGCCGTGCGTCCCACTCGTCAAGTCGGAACAGCACCTTACCGTATTCGAGAAGCTTGTCGCTCGGTCGATAGGGACGCGTCGAAACCTCAACGTCCGATGCTACTTCACTTGGCATCAAGTGAAAGTGCTCGTTGGTCTCACTCAGGGCCAGCAGTTCCTTGACTAAAAGGTCTCGGCCTTCGGGATTAAGCCATAGCTCGAATTCACCGGCCGAATTGATGTCTAAAGTAATTCGAGGTGCCATAGTGGCTTCTCCTCAATTCTGCAGCCTCACCCCGACCATCACCACCGTGCCCTGCGAGCTTGACCCCGGTTGGTTCGAATCCAGGATGTCGTGGCGGAGCGTGCCCTTGATCCAGATGTTGCGGTTGAGCTTGTAGATCAAATT
>NZ_JBVVPS010000123.1:0-517 GCF_055811355.1 Bradyrhizobium sp. WSM4873
CCAGCGCGGCCTGCTTCTTCGCCTGCTCGACCTGAAGGGCCGCGTCCTCGGCCTGCCGGCGCGCCTCCGCAACCTGCCGCCGGGCATCGTCGAGCTCGCGCCTGGCCTGGTCGGCGAGGCGTTGGCGCTCCTTCTCCAGATCGCGCCGGGTCTGTTCCGAGACCTGGAGCTTCGCCTGCTCGGCCTGGCGCGCAGCCTGCTCCTCGATCTGCTTCTTGACGTCCTCGTTCTTCTGCCCGGCCTGCTGTTCGGCTTGCCGCCTCAGCAGGTCTGCCTTTTCACGGGCCTTCTCCGCCGCGTCCAGCTTGTCGAGGGCCGCATGAGCAGACACAGCGTAGGGGCCGCTACCGTGAACGCCGAGAAACGAGGTCCATGCCTCCCTTGTGCCGATCTGAGCCGCAAATTCGTAGTCCCGCCGGGCTTCCGCGTTCGGATCGACGGGCGGCGCAACCTGCGGCACCAGCGCCACGGTGTCGCCACCGAGCGATCCGTAGACGAACGGCTCCTGCCGCCGTCC
>NZ_JBVVPS010000124.1:0-494 GCF_055811355.1 Bradyrhizobium sp. WSM4873
ATCGCTCGAGCCCGGAGCCTGCGTTTCCGAGGTGGCTCGCATGGCTGGCCTTCATGTAAGCCAGCTGTTCAGGTGGCGCAAAGAGCTTTGCAAGAACGCTGAAGCGAGTATAGCGCCGTTCGTGCCGGTCGAGATTGGGCCGTCTGTTCCGCCGCGGGAGGTGGCCGAAGCGCCGCTGACGACGACGGCGGCGCGTCGACGGAAGAGCCTGGGCATCATCGAGATCGACCTTGGTAGCGGGCACCGCATCCGGGTCGATGGAGACGCACTACGTCGCGTTCTCGATGCTTTGGTACGCCGATGATCCCGGTTCCGACGGGCGCGCGCGTGTGGCTTGCGACAGGCTACACGGACATGCGCCGAGGCTTTCCAACGCTGGCACTCCAGGTGCAGGAGGTGCTGCGCAAGGACCCGCTCAGCGGTCATCTGTTTGTCTTCCGCGGTCGCCGAAGCGATCTTGTGAAGGTGATCTGGCACGATGGCCAGGGAGCATG
>NZ_JBVVPS010000125.1:0-488 GCF_055811355.1 Bradyrhizobium sp. WSM4873
CTTCAGCCTGCTTCAGCACGAATGCAATCTGCGCCTCTGAAAACTTCGATGCCTTCATGGAATTCTCCTCTCCCCATTAGGGGATCAAAAGTGGAAAACTTCAGTTCAAACTGGCCTAATTTGGCGGGGGCACGTCATCTGAAGGACGGACAAATGAAGCGAGCCAGGTTTACGGAAGAGCAGATTATAGGCGTGCTGCGCGAGCATGAGGCCGGTGCGAAGACGGCCGATTTGGCACGCAAGCACGGCGTCTCGGAAGCGACGCTTTACAACTGGAAGTCCAAATTCGGCGGTATGGACGTCTCGGAGGCCAAGCGGCTACGGCAGCTTGAGGACGAGAACGCTAAGCTGAAGAAGCTGTTGGCCGAGCAGATGCTGGATGCGACGGCGCTGCGTGAGCTTCTTTCAAAAAATGTATGACCCGCCCCGCCCGTGCAAGGTCGTTTAATGAGGACGATGCAGTCTGCACAAATGTATCCGGCCTCTTG
>NZ_JBVVPS010000126.1:0-463 GCF_055811355.1 Bradyrhizobium sp. WSM4873
GCCACGGCATCACGGCGACCATGCGGCAGACCCACGCGGCCGGCGAAAAGCTGTTCGTGGACTTCGCCGGCGATACCATGCCGGTGTTCGACGGGCTCACCGGGGAGGTGCGCGCCGCCAAGATCTTCGTCGCGGTCATGGGAGCGTCGAATTACACCTTTGCCCAAGCCCGGTTCAGCGAGGCGCTGCCCGACTGGATCGGCGCCCATGTGGATGCGCTCACCTTCCTGGGCGGGGTGCCGAAGGCGCTCGTCTGCGACAATCTGAAGGCTGGGGTGACGGTGGTGAGCCGCTACGAGCCAGGCGTCAACCGGACCTACCAAGATCTTGCCGCCCATTACGGCACCACCATTATGCCGGCGCGGCCCCGCAAGCCGCGCGACAAGGCCAAGGTGGAGGCGGCGGTTCTTATCGTCCAGCGATGGATTTTGGCGCGGCTGCGCAACCGGCGCTTCTTCTCGCT
>NZ_JBVVPS010000127.1:0-448 GCF_055811355.1 Bradyrhizobium sp. WSM4873
TGAAGCACGAGCTGGTTCTGCTCGCCGGCAAGATCGATTGGGACTGGATCGACGGCGAGGTCGCGCCGCTCTACAGCGAGAATGGCCGGCCCGGGATCGAGACCCGGTTCATGATCGGGCTGCTGTTGCTCAAGCACACTTACGGGCTGTCCGATGAGGGCGTTTGCGAGCGCTGGGTTCACGACCCGTATTTCCAGTTCTTCACCGGGCAAGAGTTCTTTCAGCATGCCTTCCCGCACGAGCGCTCGGACCTGAGCCATTGGCGCAAGCGGCTCGGCGACAAGTTGGAGCTGCTGCTGGCGGAGAGCCTGCGGGTGGCGCACGAGGCCGGCGCGTTACGCGGCCAGGACCTCAAGCGCGTCACCGTCGACACCACGGTGCAGCCGAAGGCCATCACCTTTCCGACCGATGCCAAGCTGCTCCATGCGGCTATCAAGGGGCTCAACCG
>NZ_JBVVPS010000128.1:0-437 GCF_055811355.1 Bradyrhizobium sp. WSM4873
TTGCGATGGACGCGGCAGCGTCGGCATGAGAGGTGCGGGCAGGGCGGGTAGTCCCTGTGAGCCCGCAACCGCGTGCGGACGAGCGGCGCTGTGAAGTTCGTCTCGTCGGTATTTCGATGGCCACGTGCACGAGGCCGTCGAACCCTGCGGCGAAATGGCGAATGCGCGTACGGCAAAACCGTGTGGTCCTGGCCGTCGTTGCTACGGTCAAGCTTTCGCGGAGGTGTGTGCGAGCCCAACCGGGCAGACAGCATCATCCAATTCGCGGAAGCGAGGGAGGCCAGAAGGAAAGTTCGGCTCCCGGGAGAGCACGGCATAAGCCGTCCGACCATCGCGCAGGGAAGGCCGAGTGATTGGCACCACCTGTATGCTGCTGTGCGGTTTTCCTGCGTGTGCTTTTCGCGCAGCGGACCGCGGGTGCGAGGTCAGCACCCGGC
>NZ_JBVVPS010000129.1:0-435 GCF_055811355.1 Bradyrhizobium sp. WSM4873
GATAACCGCTGGCGGCAGCACGTCGATCGAACTTTATACCGTCAATTTCGGTAATGTGCCGGCGACGGCGTCGTCGATTACGGGGATTTATCTCTCGACTGACGCCACGATTACCACCAGCGACAGTCTGCTGATGACGATCGGTGCATCGGCGCTGACGTCCTATCACACGACGGGCTATTACGACCATCAGACCGTCTCGCTGACGCTGCCTGGTAATCTGGCGCCTGGCACCTATTACATCGGGGGCATCGCCGACTACACCAACGCTATCGCCGAGAGCAACGAGGCCAACAACACCTACAACGTGACGCAAATCACCGTCCTACCGGGCAACGCGGGGCCGTCAGCGCTGCCTGACCTCCGGGCGAACTTTGACAATGTGAGCAGCACCACGATAACCGCTGGCGGCAGCACGTCGATCGAACTTTATAC
>NZ_JBVVPS010000130.1:0-429 GCF_055811355.1 Bradyrhizobium sp. WSM4873
ATGACGCGATTCTTCGTCAGCCACTACATCTTCCGCTGGCGCACAGCGATGAACGATTTTTATGTCGCCAACTGGCCGCGGCTGCGCACGATCGAAGGCGCCTCCCAGCGCATCCAGGAAGACACGATGCGCTTCGCCAGCACCATGGAAGGTCTAGGCGTCAATCTCATCAGCGCGGTGCTGACATTGGTGGCCTTCCTGCCGGTTCTGGTGAGGTTGTCCAGTAACGTCACCGAGCTGCCTCTGTTCGGCTCGATTTCCTATCCGCTGGTGTTCGCCGCGGTCATCTGGTCGATCCTGGGCACCGGCGTTCTCGCGCTTATCGGCATCCGCCTGCCTGGAATTGAATTTTTCAACCAGCGGGTCGAAGCGGCCTATCGCAAGGAGCTCGTGCTCGGCGAGGATGATACGGCGCGTGCCAATGCGCCG
>NZ_JBVVPS010000131.1:0-410 GCF_055811355.1 Bradyrhizobium sp. WSM4873
GAGCAGGAGTCAGTTTTCCGGTTGGGGCGGCATTTGAGATTGCAGGGATTGGGGGCTTGAGGCCCCCGAACCTTGCACTTTTCGTTTGTGGATTGAACGAAGCCGCTGTCGCGGCGTGCGTGGCGAGGTGGCGTAGATCGCCTCCTGCTGAGAGGATGTGGGTGTTGGAGCCCCCCTCAGACAGGGTATCGAGATGGCCGATTTGAGCCTCTTCGCCGCCGCATCATCGAGGACATGACCGTCCGCAGTCTGTCGCCGGCGACGCAGCGATCCTACATCGGCGCGGTTTCGAAGTTCAGCCGCTATTTCGGCCGATCGCCTGAGCGGTTGGAGCTGGAAGACGTCCGCGCCTTCCAGGTGCATCTGGTCTCGACCGACATCTCATGGCCGGCGCTGAACCAGATCATCGT
>NZ_JBVVPS010000132.1:0-386 GCF_055811355.1 Bradyrhizobium sp. WSM4873
GCTCGCAATTTTGCGACTGCACGAGATTTTGCGGCTTGGACGGGGCTCACACCGAGGGCACAGTCGAGCGGCGGAAAAGAAAGGCTCGGCGCGATATCAAAGCGTGGAAATCGGCAACTACGGACTCTCTTGATCGTTGGTGCGACCTCTATCATCAAGCTTGCTAAACGAGGCTTGAAAGTCCCACTCTGGATTCGGACCATGCTGCAAAGACGGCCGGTCAAGGTCGTATCGGTCGCGCTCGCCAATAAGATTGCGCGCACGATCTGGGCCTTGCTGGTCAGAGGCGGCATCTATCAGGCGCCGGCCGCAATGCTGAAAACCTAATCTTAAGAGCTCTCCGGCGGAAGAAGAAAGCTGCCGAGGAGGCAAGGTGCAAATCTGGA
>NZ_JBVVPS010000133.1:0-380 GCF_055811355.1 Bradyrhizobium sp. WSM4873
ATTTCCAGACGCCTGCCTCCCTCGCCGGCAGCTACGGCACGTTCACCTTCGATCCTGCCAGCGGCGAATGGAGCTACACCCTCAATAACGCCGCCGCCAAAGTCCAGGCGCTTGCTGGCGGCGAGGTCGTCCACGACACGCTCACGGTGAAATCGGCTGACGGCACCGCTTCGCAGTTGATCGATGTCACCATCGCCGGCAGCAACGATGCCGCGGTGATCTCGGGAACAGCTATTGGCGCGGTGAAGGAAGACGGCAAGTTGACTGCGGGCGGCACGCTCACGGTCCAGGATGTCGACACGAGCCAGGACCATTTCCAGACGCCTGCCTCCCTCGCCGGCAGCTACGGCACGTTCACCTTCGATCCTGCCAGCGGCGAA
>NZ_JBVVPS010000134.1:0-320 GCF_055811355.1 Bradyrhizobium sp. WSM4873
CATTCGACGTAGAGGTCGCAGAACCGGCTGTAGCCGTAGCCGTCGGGATGATGGCCGCGGTATTCCTCCCACAGCAGTGCCAGCGTTACGCTGCGGCGGCGCAACTCGGCATGGACATGCCCCCAATCCGGAAGCGGCTTCGATCGTGGCGGGTTGTAGCCGGCCGGCGCAAACAGCTTGCGCTCCAGGGCTGTGTCGTCGAGCT
Source organism: Bradyrhizobium sp. WSM4873 (assembly GCF_055811355.1). NCBI lineage: Bacteria > Pseudomonadati > Pseudomonadota > Alphaproteobacteria > Hyphomicrobiales > Nitrobacteraceae > Bradyrhizobium > Bradyrhizobium sp. WSM4873. The sequence goes on from NZ_JBVVPS010000134.1 coordinate 206, forward strand.
CCTCCGGGATCGGCCAGGTGATGCCGATCACCGCGGCCCGGCGGACATACTCCGCGATCGCCGTGCGACCGATCCCGACCGATCGGGAGATCACCCGATCGCTCACCCCACAGGC
>NZ_JBVVPS010000135.1:0-315 GCF_055811355.1 Bradyrhizobium sp. WSM4873
CCGCGCGGCTTCATCGGCCCACAATTGCTGGCGACGATTCTGTTCGACAAGTTCGGCATGCACATCCCGCTCAATCGCCAGAGTGCGCGCTTTAAGGCCGAGGGGATCGACCTGCCATTGTCGACGCTGGCCGACCAGGTCGGCCACGGGACCTTCGCCGTCATGCCGCTCTTCCACTTGATCGAACGCCATGTGCTTGCTGCCGAGCGCCTGCATGGCGACGACACCACCATCCGCATCCTGGCGAAGGGCAAGTGCAAGACCGGTCGGATCTGGACATATGTGCGGGATGACCGGCCCTTCGCCGGGCCAGCG
>NZ_JBVVPS010000136.1:0-313 GCF_055811355.1 Bradyrhizobium sp. WSM4873
ACGGCAATGAGGGCGAGTTTGGCTGGTTTGCCGGTCTGTCGCAGTCGGGTGTAGAAGGCTTTGAACGGATCGGCGCGACGAACCGCGTTCAGAGTGGCCATGTAGAGGGCGTCACGCACGCGCTTTCGGCCCCCGGCGATCTTGCGTTTGCCACGGAAGGCGCCGCTGTCGACGTTGAAGGGGGCCAGGCCGGCAAGCGCCGCAATTTGTTTCGGTCCGACCCGGCCGAGTTCCGACATCTGTGCGATCAGCTGCATGCAGGCTACGGGACCTACGCCGGGAAGTGACCGTATCAACTGCGCATCATCCGAGA
>NZ_JBVVPS010000137.1:0-310 GCF_055811355.1 Bradyrhizobium sp. WSM4873
GCTGTAGAGCGGCGCGACCTCGCCGTCGATCCAGTCCCAATCGATCTTGCCGGCGAGCAGAACCAGCTCGTGCTTCAGATTGATGATCTGGTCCAGCCGCGCCCGGAACAGATCGTTCGATCCCGTCGTCTTGTGCTTCTTCGGTCGCATCGGCCCCACAGAATCATGGTCCGCAGCGAAAGGGAATCCACAAACGAAAATTGCAAGGTTCGGGGGCCTCAAGCCCCCAATCCCTGCAATCTCAAATGCCGCCCCAACCGGAAAACTGACTCCTGCTCAATCGCTTAGAGCCTTGTTCACGGACGACTAG
>NZ_JBVVPS010000138.1:0-297 GCF_055811355.1 Bradyrhizobium sp. WSM4873
TGTCGATCCCAAACACCGTTGCCGGCCTGGGCTTGTTCCGTGTCCTCATTGCTTCCTCCTTTCAAAAGCCAACTCAGACTGACTGAGAGGACGGGGCGGGTCATCCCATTAGTGGTGACGCCCGCGGGGAAGCGGAAAGCTGTCGCTCATCTGGTGGATGCCCATGGGATGAGCGAACGGCGGGCGTGTAAAGCCATCGGCTGCTGCCGCATGACCATGAGTGCGGATTCCGACGAAGTCGCCCAGGCGTACCGATATGAAGTCGCCCGTGGATTCCGAGACGATGTCGCCCACCTT
>NZ_JBVVPS010000139.1:0-295 GCF_055811355.1 Bradyrhizobium sp. WSM4873
CCCGGCCTTCCCTGCGCCCTCTTGGATAAGAGGGTGGAGCGACTGAAGCAAAGCTCGGGCGAAATCAGCCGCGAGGATGAGAAGCTGCGTCTGCAAGTTAGATTCGGATGCGACGATGGATTTCGCTCTCGTGCCCCGGACGCAGCGCAGCGCTCTTGCGGTGCGCTGCAGAGCCGGGGCCCATCTCTCCGCGTTACGCCGTGTCGCCCCTGGGTCCCCGGGGGGGGGGGGGGGGGGGGGGGGGGGGGGGGGGGGGGGGGGGGGGGGGGGGGGGGGGGGGGGGGCGGGGGGGGGG
>NZ_JBVVPS010000140.1:0-280 GCF_055811355.1 Bradyrhizobium sp. WSM4873
GACTGCTCACCGCGGGCGGGCTCCGGCTCGGCACGCAGATAGTGAACGACACGGGCGCGGTCAACGATCTCGCCGTGAACGCTGGGACGACGTTCCTGAAATTCACCAACGCGGGCGGCATCTCTCTCGGCGGCATCGCAGTGGCAGGCGGCAACCTCGACGGGATGGTGCTCTATCTCCTCCAGCGCGGTGGCACGTCCGTGGCGACGCTCGAAGAGGAAGCCGGAAGCGCGGCCGCAAACCGGCTGACCTTCGGCGGCGCGCGCTCGATCCCCTACGG
>NZ_JBVVPS010000141.1:0-278 GCF_055811355.1 Bradyrhizobium sp. WSM4873
TGCCGGCCTGCCCGAGACCGCAGGCGTCAACGACGTGCTCGCGCATGACAAGGTCCGAGTCGCGATCGCGCAGGGTCTGGCGAAGCTCAAGCAACACGGCGCCAATTCCTCCGGCCACGCCACGCGCGCGCTGCTGCTCGCGGAGCCGCCGTCGGTCGACGGCGGTGAGATCACCGACAAGGGCTACATCAACCAGCGCGCCGTGCTGACGCGGCGCGCCGATGCCCTGGCGCGGTTGAATGACAATGCGTCGGGCGAGTGGATCGGTTGCTACTGAT
>NZ_JBVVPS010000142.1:0-275 GCF_055811355.1 Bradyrhizobium sp. WSM4873
GGTCATCTGTTTGTCTTCCGCGGTCGCCGAAGCGATCTTGTGAAGGTGATCTGGCACGATGGCCAGGGAGCATGCCTGTTCACCAAAAGGCTGGAGAGAGGGCGGTTCATCTGGCCTTCGGTTGCGGGCGAAGCAGTGACGATCTCTCCGGCGCAGATGGGCTACCTGTTGTCCGGAATCGATTGGCGCAACCCGCAGGAAGCCCAGCGTCCGACGCGGATCGGATAGCCGTTTTGGGTTTGAATCTGCTGCTTGATCTGATTCAATGGCTTCAT
>NZ_JBVVPS010000143.1:0-267 GCF_055811355.1 Bradyrhizobium sp. WSM4873
CGGCTCATCCTTGAGGGGCGATCTCGTTGTCGTCTTGATTGCGAGCCGGGCTTGCGATGGACGCGGCAGCGTCGGCACGAGATGGTGCGGGCAGGGCGGGTAGTCCCTGTGAGCCCGAAAACCGCGTGCGGACGAGCGGCGCTGCTAGGCTTCGTCTCGCCCGTAAGTTTCCGGCTTCGTCGACACGGCCGGGAAAACTGCGGCGAAATGGCGGGCCGTGCGTACGGCAAAACCGTGTGGTCCTGGCCGTCGTTGCTACGGTCAAGC
>NZ_JBVVPS010000144.1:0-266 GCF_055811355.1 Bradyrhizobium sp. WSM4873
CTGCAATGGCGCACCGCGCGTTTCGATTTCGCCAGCCTGGATGCGCTCAAACGCTCGATCGAGACCAACGCGCCGGTCGAGGGCCTGACGCGCGCGTTGCCGGCAGTCGATGCGCAGGCGCTGGAGCACCTCTCGCGCGACGAGGAGATAAGGGCGCTCGCCACCGATCCCAGGCGCGTGGCGCTGCTGTGGGAAGCCTGCGCGCTTCCCGACTACAGGAAGATCGCCCCGGCCCAGCATGCCGACCTGATCGCCTCGATCTACAT
>NZ_JBVVPS010000145.1:0-264 GCF_055811355.1 Bradyrhizobium sp. WSM4873
TAGCTGAGGTCACCATGTCAAGAAAAAATTCCTATCGTGAAAAATGGCGGCACAAAAGCCGCCAAAACCGGCTGCCTCGAGGCCTGTTGTTAATCTGAGTTCGGAACCCTGCCCTGTGGCGCACGCCGCGTCCTTCGGCCCTCGACGGGCGGGTCAGGGTTTGTGCCGCGCCGAGACGAGTTCCGCCTTGCGCCTTGCCGTCTCTATTCCCAGACCGATGAAAGCACGCGCGTGCTTGGCCAGCGCCATGTTGTCCGTCCACAG
>NZ_JBVVPS010000146.1:0-251 GCF_055811355.1 Bradyrhizobium sp. WSM4873
GATATGACCTTGCGCAGCAGATAGAGCCTGGCCTCGTACTCCTCGTCATCGGTAATGTCTGCCGTGCGGCCGATGAAGACCTGCCGGTGGTAAGGCTCGGACGCCACGATGTCCGGAGCCTTCGACAGGGACGAATTGTCGACGGGCACGTCACGGAAACCGATCAGCGGAAGCCCTTCGGACTGCGCCGATTCGGCAATGATGTCCTCGATATGGGCGCGAAGTGCCGCGTCCTGCGGCATGAACCAGTG
>NZ_JBVVPS010000147.1:0-247 GCF_055811355.1 Bradyrhizobium sp. WSM4873
ATTCGGAAGCGGGGGGGGGGGGGGGGGGGGGGGGGGGGGGGGGGGGGGGGGGGGGGGGGGGGGGGGGTGGGGGGGTTGGGGGGGGGGGGGGGGGGGGGGGGGGGGGGGGGGGGGGGGGGGGGGGGGGGGGGGGGGGCGGGCGGCCGGGGGGGGGGGGGGGGGGGGGGGGGGGGGGGCGGGCGGGGGGGGGGGGGGGGGGGGCGGGGGGGGGGGGGGGGGGGGGGGGGGGGGGGGGGGGGCGGGGGGG
>NZ_JBVVPS010000148.1:0-244 GCF_055811355.1 Bradyrhizobium sp. WSM4873
TCCTGGGGGGGGGGGGGGGGGGGGGGGGGGGGGGGGGGGGGGGGGCGGCGGCGGGGGCGGGGCGGGGGGGGGGGGGGGGGGGGGGGGGGGGGGGGGGGGGGGGGGGGGAGGGGGGGGGGGGGGGGGGGGGGTGGGGGGGGGGGGGGGGGGGGGGGGGGGGGGGGGGGAGGGGGGGGGGGGGGGGGGGGGGGCGGGGGCGGGGGGGGGGGGGGGGGGAGGAGGGGGGGGGGGGGGGGGGGGAGGG
>NZ_JBVVPS010000149.1:0-243 GCF_055811355.1 Bradyrhizobium sp. WSM4873
CGATGATGTCGAGCAGCAGGGTGGTGAAAACGAGCGCAAGGCCCCGCCTGGCGGTTTTGGGATCGATCATGATGATATCTCCTCGGGCCGCCCGGGGCGAAGGCAGAGGCACCTTATAGGTGAGTGCGTCGCCCGGAACAATAAGGGAACGGGAAGGGCATTTCCATCCTGACATCCCCTGACGGCAACGCTGCCGTTAGATCCGCGAGAAAAGCCGGCGCTTCAGATCGGATTGTTGAACGT
>NZ_JBVVPS010000150.1:0-241 GCF_055811355.1 Bradyrhizobium sp. WSM4873
GGCTAAGGATAACAACGAAAAATGTAGGGGGGGTAAACACAACCCCGCGGGGGGGGGGGGGGGGGGGGGGCGCGGGGGGCGGGGGGGCGGGGGGGGGGGGGGGGGGGGGGGGGGGGGGCGGGGGGGCGCGCGGGGGGGGGGGGGGGGGGGGGCGGGGCGCAACGGGGGGGGGGGGGGGGGGGTGGTAAAAAGAAGCAAAGGAGATGAGGGGGGGGGTAGGAGAAGCAGAAGAAAGCGGAGG
>NZ_JBVVPS010000151.1:0-231 GCF_055811355.1 Bradyrhizobium sp. WSM4873
AAAATTTTTTTTTTTTTTTGTTGGGGGGGGGTGGGGGTCTTTTTTTTGTTTTTTTGGGTGTTGTTTTTTTTTATTCTTTTGGGGGGTGTTTTTTGTTTTTTTTTTTTGTTGTGTTTTTTTTTGTTGTCTTTTTTCTTTTTGCCGTTGTTTTTTTTGTGCTGGGTTCGGTTGCGCTCGCCTCCCCCCCTTTCCGCTTGGTGTGTTCTCTCCCCCCTTTTTGTTTCGGCGGCG
>NZ_JBVVPS010000152.1:0-230 GCF_055811355.1 Bradyrhizobium sp. WSM4873
CCCCCCCCCCCCCCCCGCCCCCCCGCCGCCCCCCCCCCCCCCCGCCGCCCCGCCCCCCCCCCCCCCCCCCCCCCCCCCCCGGGGGGGGGGCCCCCCCCCCCCCCCCCCCCCCCCCCCCCCCCCCCCCCCCCCCCCCCCCCCGGGGCCCCCCCCCGGGGTCCCAAGCTGAAACGCAGCGCGCCCCAGTGCCAGCGGGTCGATGCCGTCATGTGCGTAAAAGCGCTGGTCCT
>NZ_JBVVPS010000153.1:0-223 GCF_055811355.1 Bradyrhizobium sp. WSM4873
ATTTCCAGACGCCTGCCTCCCTCGCCGGCAGCTACGGCACGTTCACCTTCGATCCTGCCAGCGGCGAATGGAGCTACGCGCTCGATAACTCTGCCGCCAAGGTCCAGGCGCTTGCCGATGGCCAAGTCGTCCACGACACCCTGACTGTGAAGTCGGCCGATGGCACCGCTTCGCAGCTCATCGACGTCACCATCACCGGCAGCAACGATGCCGCGGTGATCTC
>NZ_JBVVPS010000154.1:0-223 GCF_055811355.1 Bradyrhizobium sp. WSM4873
GCCGATGGCACCGCTTCGCAGCTCATCGACGTCACCATCACCGGCAGCAACGATGCCGCGGTGATCTCGGGAACAGCTATTGGCGCGGTGAAGGAAGACGGCAGACTAACTGCGTGCGGCACGCTCACGGTCCAGGATGTCGACATGGGCCAGGACCATTTCCAGACGCCTGCCTCCCTCGCCGGCAGCTACGGCACGTTCACCTTCGATCCTGCCAGCGGCG
>NZ_JBVVPS010000155.1:0-219 GCF_055811355.1 Bradyrhizobium sp. WSM4873
CGAGCCCATCATCGGACATCTGAAGGCCGAAGGTCACCTTGGCCGCTGCTATCTCAAAGGCCGCGCCGGCGACGCCGCCAACGTCGTGCTCTCAGCAGTCGGCCACAACTTCCGCCGTATCCTCGCCTGGCTCAGAGAACTCTTGTGCCTCTTCCTGATCCAGCTATCGCATACGCTTGCCTGTCCGCTCCCGCTCAATTCGGCTTCTTAACGGACGAC
>NZ_JBVVPS010000156.1:0-217 GCF_055811355.1 Bradyrhizobium sp. WSM4873
GCCAGGCAGCGTCAGCGAGACGGTCTGATGGTCGTAATAGCCCGTCGTGTGATAGGGCGTCAGCGCCGATGCACCGACCGTCATCAGCAGACTGTCGCCGGTGTTGATCGTGGCGTCAGTCGAGAGATAAATGCCCGTAGTCGACGACGCCGTCGCCGGCACATTACCGAAATTGACGGTATAAAGTTCGATCGACGTGCTGCCGCCAGCGGTTATC
>NZ_JBVVPS010000157.1:0-208 GCF_055811355.1 Bradyrhizobium sp. WSM4873
GAAGGGGACCCTGGATGCCGACGGAGAGGCTTGCGATGCGCCGTGTGCGCGATGTGATCAGAATGAAGGCGGCCGGGTTGCCGAGCCGCGAGATTGCGCGACGGGTGGGCGCGGCGCCCTCGACGGTGCGGCTGGCGCTCCGGCGGTTCGAGGCCGCGGGCTTGAGCTGGCCGTTGCCAGACGACGTCACCGACACGGTTCTGGAACT
>NZ_JBVVPS010000158.1:0-206 GCF_055811355.1 Bradyrhizobium sp. WSM4873
CATTCCCTATGCGCGAGAGCCCCGCAAGCTGCCGGTCGTTCTCAGCGCCGACGAAGTGGTGCAGTTCCTCGAGGCGGAGTCGAGCCTGAAGAGCCGCGCCGCGCTCACCACGGCCTATGCGGCCGGCCCCAGGGCCTCCGAAGTCGCGGGACTGCGGATCGAAGACATCGACAGCGCCCGCGGCGTCATCCAGGTGCGCCACGGCA